>JBKPBH010000023.1:0-30201 GCA_046726795.1 Acidobacteriota bacterium | reverse complement strand
CCTCTCGCACAATCAAGATCTCAGGACTTGAGAATGAGAGTTACGGGTGAGGCCGTCTTGACGGCCCTGGTTGCGAGAGGGGGAGACGAGAACCCTCAAGGGGTGCGCGAGGGTCCGCCCTCGCCGACAGGACGTGCCGGCTGGCCGAAGGCCGATCGGGCGAAGCCCGCAGCCGGCCCGAGTCCGGCCGTCAGCGCAGGCGGTCGCTTCGCGACCAGCGCTGAGAGATTTCAAGACGAGGGCAGGACCGACGCCCTCGAGAGTCCCCTTAGAATGAATCTCCTGTGAAACGGAAGTTCTCACTCCTCCTGCTCCTGCCACTGCTCTTCCACGCTGGGGCGGGCCTTGCGGCGGATGTGAGGGTCGATCCGCGCATCTTTGCGGGGAAGGCGGCGGGGGAACCGGCGTCGTTTCTGGTCGTGATGCGGCGGCAGGCGGACCTCTCCGGCGCCGAGGCTTTCACCGGGAAGGCCGAGAAAGGAAGATTCGTATTCGAGGCTCTCACCACACAGGCGGAAGTGTCGCAGATGCCCCTGCGCGCTTATCTCGACGGTCAGGGAATCACCTACCGGTCCTATTACCTCGTCAACATGGTCGAGGTCGAAGCGCCCCGCTCGGTCGCCGAAGAGCTCGCGGCGCGCGAGGACGTGGCAAACATCGCGCCCAACCCCGTCGTCCATCTCGAGCCGCAGCCCGTCCTCGAGCAGGAGCCCGGGGCTTCGCCTTCCTCCTCCCGCCTTGCGCCCGCCGCCGCACTCATGGTCGAGGCCAACATTGCGAAGGTCGGCGCTCCGGACGTCTGGGCACTCGGCTATACAGGGCAGGGGATCGTCGTCGGGATGGCCGACACCGGCGTCGAGTGGGACCACCCGGCTCTGAAGAGTCATTACCGCGGCTTCGACGGCTCGACGGTCCTGCACGACTACAACTGGCACGATGCCATCCACAACGCCACGCCGGCCAATCCGTGCGGTTCCGACGCGGCGGCGCCCTGCGACGACGACGGCCACGGCACGTCCACGGCGGGCCTTGCCGTCGGCGACGACGGAGCGGGCAACCAGATCGGCATGGCGCCGGGCGCGCGCTTCATTTCCTGCCGCAACATGGACCAGGGCAACGGCACGCCGGCCCGCTACACGGAGTGTTTCCAGTTCATGCTGGCGCCGACGGACAGGAACGGCGCCAACCCCAGACCGGACCTCGCGGCGCATGTCATCAACAACTCGTGGGGATGCCCGACGAGCGAAGGGTGCACGGACCCGAACGTGTTGAAGTCGGTCGTCGAGAACGTCCGCGCGGCCGGGATCGCCGTCGTCGTCGCAGCCGGCAACGGGGGGCCGGCGTGCTCGACGATCTCGGACCCGCCCGCTTTCTACGATGCGTCCTTCTGTGTCGGCGCGACCTCCAACGACGACACGATCCCGGGCTTTTCCTCCCGCGGCCCCATCACCGCGGATGGCTCGAACCGGTTGAAGCCCGACATCTCGGCGCCGGGCGTGGCTCTGCGCGTGGCCCGCCCGCCCTCCATCTACGCCTCCGGCTTCTCCGGGACCTCCGGCTCCGCCCCGCACGTCACCGGCGCGATCGCTCTCCTCTGGTCGGCCGCCCCGCGGCTCATCGGCCAGGTCCAGGCGACCACGGACCTGCTCACGAGGACCGCCATTCCACTGACCTCGGCGCAGGACTGCGGGGGTTTCCCCGGCTCGGCCGTCCCCAACCCGATCGTCGGATCCGGCCGCTTGAACATCTCCGAGGCCGTGGCTGCGGTCGCGCTGCCCCCGAGACCCAAAGCGCTCCTCACGCCGCGGCATGGCGGCACGCGACAGGTCAAGCCGAGGCCATGACCTTCACCCTGTCATTCTGGGCTTCGCTCAGGATGACAGAGGGGGGAAGCGAAGAGATGACATGCGTCGGATAAACTCCGTGCGATGGCCGTTCTGAAGGTCCAAGAAGAGTCTCCCACCCGTGCTCTCCTCGAGATCGAGGTACCGGCGGAGGAGGCGGAAGAGACGCGGAAGGGGATGACGCGCGCCTACGCGAAGCAGGCGGCGATCCCAGGCTTCCGCAAGGGACACGCGCCCGAATCCGTCATCCAGAAGCGATTCGCCGATCAGATCCGGGAGGATGTGATCGAGCGGACGGTCCCCGACGCGCTCGCGGCGGCGATCGAGGAACGCAAGCTCACCGTCCTCGGCCGGCCCCGGATCGAGAGCCTGACCTGGGAGCCGCCCGGTCCCATTCGCTTCACGGCGAAGCTGGACCTGAAGCCGGCCGTGGAACCGGGCGAGTACCGGGGCGTCCCGGTCGAGGAGGTCGCAACGGAGCCGTCCGAGGAAGAGGTCGCCCAGGTCCTCGATCGCCTTCGCGAAGGGCACGCCGAGTTCCACCCGATCGAGGGTCGGGCCGCGGCGCCGGGCGACTTCGCCGTCGCCGACATCGCCGGCACCTTCGTCGAGATCCTCGCTCCGGGCCAGAACCCGAAGACCTTTCGCGACGAGAAGCTCACCCTCGAGGTCGGGCACCCCGACTCCATGCCCGAGATCAACGAGGCGCTGCGCGGCACCCTGCCCGGACAGACGCGGCGCTTCCGGAAGAGCTTCCCCGAGGACTTCCCCAACGAGGAGTTCCGGGGCAAGACCGTGGACTACGAGCTGACTCTCGTGGCGCTGAAGGAGAAGCGGCTGCCCGAGGTCAGCGACGAGTTCGCGAAGCTGGTTTCCGACAACGAGACGGCCGCGACCCTCCGCGAGAAGGTGCGCGAGGGGTTGCGCCGCGAGAAGGAGGCCGAGCGCCGGCGCAATCTGCGCCGTTCGATCGTGGACACGCTGCTCTCGAAGACGACCTTCCCCGTACCCCAGACGCTCGTCGAGGCGGAGACCGTGGCCGCGCTCAAAGATTACGCCCGCTACCTCGCCGCCAATGGCCTGGACCCCAAACAGGCGGACTGGGAGAAACTCCGGCTGGACGCCGTTCCCGGCGCCGAGCGCCGGGTCCGCGAGTACTTGCTCTTGGACGAGATCGCCCGCCGCGAGGGGATCGAGGTCTCCGACACCGAGGTCGAGGCCGAGTTCAAGCGGGCGGCCGCTCGCCGAGGCGTGGACCCGGTGGCCCTGCGCGAGCAGATGGCCAAGAGCGACGGCCTCGAGGCTCTCCGCGACGAGCTGCGCCTCGCCAGGGCGGTGGATGTCTTGATCTCTTCCGCCAAGGTGCTACCCTCGGGCGAGCCCGTCGAGGTGAAATAGTCAGACAATCACCGCGTCGCCGCGTCACCCCATCTCCGCGTCCGAGACTTGGACACGGAGACGCGGGGACACGGGGACACGGGGAATCGAACCGAAGGAGGGACGTTATGGAAGAAGAAGAAGAATACGAAGAGGGAGGCGGCATGGTCCTGGTTCCGATGGTCATCGAGCAGACGAGTCGTGGCGAACGGGCGTACGACATCTACTCCCGCCTGCTGAAGGACAACGTCATCTTCCTGGGGCAGCACATCGACGATGCGATCGCCAACCTGATCATCGCCCAGATGCTGTTCCTGGAATCCGAGAACCCGGAGAAGGACATCTCCTTCTACATCAACTCGCCGGGTGGCGTGATCACGGCGGGCCTCGCCATCTACGACACGATGCAATACGTCAAGCCGGACGTTTCGACCATCTGCATCGGCCAGGCGGCCTCGATGGCGGCGGTTCTGATGGCGGCTGGGGCTCGCGGCAAGCGCTACTCGCTTCCCAACGCCCGCTTCCTGATCCACCAGCCGCTCGGCTACGGTCTCCAGGGCCAGGCCACCGACATCGAGATCCACGCGCGGGACCTGGTGCGTCTGAAGGAGCGGATCAACGAGATCATGGCGCAGCACACCGGACAGGTGATCGAGAAGATCGCCAAGGACACCGACCGGGACTTCATCCTCGAGGCGGAGGAAGCCAAGAAGTACGGCCTCGTGGACGCCATCTACCACCGCCGCGACGACATCGCCCTCAAAGCCGCCGGATAACCGACCCGGAAGCCGGTGCGCGGTGTGCGGGACGCGGTGCGCGTTGGGTCGAGGGCCTTCCCGCGGCTTAGCCCAGGGCCTTCCCGCGCACCGCAAACCGCGCACCGCAAACCGGACTTGGTCACCCGCTGGAATACCCTGCCCGGGTGGGCGTTAATCTTGCTGGGTGTGTAGAATGGGCGCGGGACGCGGAGGCTCGACGAAGGTCCTGGTTGACGGCCCCCGCCGGCGGTCTTAGAATCGAATCCTCTTCATCCCAAACCCGGAGGCGGAATGTCGAAGAAAACCGGAAACGGTGATGTGCTTCGCTGCTCCTTCTGCAACAAGAGCCAGAGGGACGTCAAGAAGCTGATCGCCGGCCCCACGGTCTATATCTGCGACGAGTGCGTCGACATCTGCCTCGACATCATCGCGGAGGACCGGGTCCTGGAGACCCAGACTCCCGAGACAAAGCTCCCCAAGCCCAAGGAGATCAAGGAGTTCCTCGACGGCTACGTGATCGGCCAGGATCAGGCCAAGAAGAAGCTCGCCGTGGCCGTGTACAACCACTACAAGCGGATCGACTACCTGGAGAAGAACCGGAAGCTGGACGTCGAGCTCCAGAAGTCCAACATCCTGCTCATCGGCCCGACCGGGACGGGCAAGACCCTGCTCGCCCAGACGCTCGCCAAGCTCCTCTCCGTGCCGTTCACGATCGTGGACGCCACGACCCTGACCGAGGCCGGTTACGTCGGGGAAGACGTCGAGAACATCATCCTGAAGCTCTACCAGGCGGCGGGCAACGACAAGGAGAAAACGGAGCGGGGCATCGTCTACATCGATGAGGTGGACAAGATCGCGCGCAAGGGAGAGAACCCCTCGATCACGCGGGACGTCTCGGGGGAGGGGGTGCAGCAGGCGTTGCTCAAGATCCTAGAGGGAACCATCGCCAACGTCCCGCCGCAGGGGGGGCGCAAGCACCCGCACCAGGAGTTCATCCAGATCGACACGACCAACATCCTGTTCCTCTGCGGAGGAGCCTTCGTCGGCCTGGAGGAGATCATCAGCCGCCGGATGACCGAGAAGACCATGGGATTCGGAGCCAAGATCACGACGAAGAAGGAGAAGCGGTCGAGCGCTCTGCTCGAGAAGGTTCATCCGGAAGACTTGATCAAGTTCGGGATGATCCCGGAGTTCGTGGGCCGTCTGCCGGTCGTGGCGACGCTCTCGGAGCTCGACCAGTCGGCTCTCGTCGAGATCCTGAAGGAGCCCAAGAACTCGCTCGTCAAGCAGTACCAGACGATGCTGGAATTCGAGAATGTCCAGCTGCGTTTTACCGACGACGCCATCGAAGCGATCGCCGAGGAGGCCCTGGCCCGCAACGTGGGGGCGAGGGGCCTGAAAATCATCATCGAGGACCTGATGCTCGAAGTGATGTATCAGATCCCCTCCGACGACGACATCGAGGAGTGCGTCATCACGAAAGACGTGGTCAAGCATCACACCAACCCCATCACCATCCTGCGCAAGGCGGGGTAGCCAGCCCGGGCCGGATCCCTGCCGGATCGATCCCCGGTCGTCTCGGCACGGAGCTTGAAGGACTCCAAAACCATGAACACAGAGGACAGTCCCGTGCGGCCCCTCGAGAAGCTGCCGCTCGTGCCCCTTCGGGACATGGTGGTCTTCCCGCACCAGATGGCCGCCTTCGTCGTCGGGCGCGACTCCTCCATCCGGGCGCTCGAGGCGGCGCTGGCGACCCCTTCGAAGAGGCTGTTCCTGGCGGCCCAGAAGAACCCGCAGCTGGACGAGCCCAAGCCTCGCGACATCTTCGAGGTGGGCGTCGTCGCGACGGTGGCCCAGTCCCTAAAGCTCCCCAACGGCCACATCAAGGTGATGTGCGAAGGGGTTCGGCGGGGGAGGATCCGATCCTGCGACGAGGAGGGGAACTACATCGCCGTCGTGGTCGAGCCGCTGGCTCAGAGAGCGGCCGATCCGGAGCAGCTCAAGGAGTACATGGGCAAGGTGCTCGTGCTCTTCGAGCAGTACGCGAAGCTCTCCCACCACCTCGCGTTCGAGGGGATCGCCGCGTCCTTGAAGCTCGAAGACCCGGAGCGGTTCGCCGACACGCTCGCGGCCCACCTGGCGGTCGCGACTCCGGAGAAGCAGATGCTGCTCGAGGCCGAGTCGGCGGCCGAGCGCCTGCAGAAGCTTCAGGACGTCCTGGAGGTCGAGATCGAGAAGGTCAACATCGACCGCCGGATCAACAACAAAGTCAAGAAGCAGATGGAGAAGGCCCAGAAAGAGTACTACTTGAACGAGAAGATCAAGGCCATCCATCAGGAGCTCGGGAGGAAGGACGATCGGACCGACGAGGTGGACGACTTAAAGAAGAAGATCGAGACCTCGGGGATGCCCAAGGACGCCCGGGAAAAGGCGGAGACCGAGCTGCGCCGGTTGGAGGCGATGCCTCCCGTGTCGGCCGAGGCGACGGTCTCACGCAATTACATCGAGTGGCTGGTCGGGGTCCCCTGGAAGAAGGCCTCGCGAGAGTCCAAGGACATCACCCGCGCCGAGAAGATCTTGAACGAGGACCACTACGGCCTGGAGAAGGTCAAGGAGCGGATCCTCGAGTTCCTCGCGGTCCGGCAGCTCGTCCAGAAGACGCGGGGCTCGATCATCTGCTTCGTTGGCCCGCCCGGCGTCGGCAAGACCTCGCTCGCGAAGTCGATTGCACGGTCCTTGAACCGCAAGTTCGTGCGTCTCTCGCTCGGCGGCGTGCGGGACGAGGCGGAGGTCCGGGGGCACCGGCGCACCTACATCGGCGCCTTCCCGGGCCAGATCGTCCAGATGATGAAGAAGGCCGCGACCGTCAATCCGGTCTTCCTGCTGGACGAGGTGGACAAGCTCTCCTCCGACTTCCGCGGAGATCCGGCGTCGGCGCTCCTCGAGGTGCTCGATCCGGAGCAGAACCACACCTTCGTGGACCACTACCTGGACGTCGAATATGACCTCTCCAAGGTCATGTTCATCGCGACCGCGAACATCGCGGACCCGATCCCCCCGGCGTTGAAGGACCGGATGGAGCTCATTCCGCTCTCCGGCTACACGCCCAACGAGAAGGTGGCGATCGCCCGGCAGTTCCTCGTTCCCAAGCAGCGGGAAGCCAACGGCCTGAAGCCGGGGCAGATCGAGTTCTCCGACGAGACGATCCTGACGCTCATCACCAACTACACGCGCGAGGCGGGGGTGCGCAACCTCGAGCGCGAGATCGGTTCGGTCTGCCGCAAGGTGGCCCGCCGTATCGTGCAGAGGAAGGCGGAAACGCCGGTCCAGGTCACGCCGGAGAACCTCCGGGAGTTCCTCGGGAAGGCGAAGTTCCGCAACCGGCGCAAGGGAGAGATCTCGGAGATCGGCATCGCGACGGGGCTCGCCTGGACCGAGGCCGGCGGCGAGATCCTGATGACCGAGACGAGTCTCTTGAAGGGAAAGGGAAACCTGACTCTGACGGGGTCCCTGGGCGACGTCATGAAGGAGTCGGCCCGCGCCGCGGTGTCCTACGTCCGGAGCCGCGCCGAGATGTACGACGCCGACCCCAATTTCCACGAGAAGTTCGACATCCACATCCACGTCCCGGAAGGGGCGATCCCCAAGGACGGCCCCTCCGCGGGCATCACGATGGCGGTTTCCCTCTTCTCGGCCGTGACGAAGATCCCGGTCCTGAAGGACGTCGCGATGACGGGGGAGATCACGCTGCGGGGCAAGGTCCTCCCGGTCGGCGGGATCAAGGACAAGGTCCTCGCGGCCTACCGCGCGGGCATTCGCACGATCATCCTCTCCGGCGAGAACGACAAGGATCTGGACGACCTGCCCGAGGAGATCCGCTCGCAGATGGACTTCCACCTCGTCTTGAACATGGACGAGGTCATCAAGGTCGCCCTGGAAGGGGTCCCGGCCGCGGCCCCGGCGCTCGCGCCCGACACCAAGCCCGTCGAAGGGGGCACGGTCGCGCACTGAATCGCGGCCCCCGCGATTGATATAAAGTTGCAAAAGGAGTCCCGGCGGGGCGCGCCCGCCGGGTGAGGAAAAAACCCATGGCCAGAAAGAAAGGTTCGAACGACTCCGACGTCGAGACCCTCGAGCTGCCGCCCGAAGGCCTCCCCGACACCGCGATCGAGGAGCAGGAGATCGAGGAAGAGCGCGAGCACGGCGACACGCTCGACATCCGCGACCTGCACGAGATCAAGATCCCGCAGCTCCTGAAGATCGCGCGGGACCTGGAGGTCGAGAACGCGACCGGGATGCGCAAGCAGGACCTGATCTTCAAGATCCTGCAGGCGCAGACCGAGAAGAAGGGGCTGATCTTCTCCGAGGGGGTGCTCGAGTGCCTCCCCGACGGCTTCGGCTTCCTGCGCGCCCCCGAGTACAACTACCTGCCGGGCCCCGACGACATCTACGTCTCCCCCTCGCAGATCCGCAAGTTCGACCTGCGCACGGGCGACACGGTCTCGGGCCAGATCCGCCCGCCCAAGGAAGGGGAGCGCTACTTCGCGCTCATCAAGGTCGAGGCGGTCAACTTCGAGCACCCCGACGTCGCCCGCGAGAAGATCTTCTTCGACAACTTGACGCCTCTCTATCCTCAGGACCGCATCCGGCTGGAAGTCCCGACCAACATGACCTCCCGGGTGCTCGACCTGGTCTCTCCGGTCGGCAAGGGACAGCGCGGCCTGATCGTGGCGGCGCCCCGCACGGGCAAGACGATGATCCTGCAATCGATCGCCAACTCCGTCTCCACCAACCATCCGGAGATCACGCTCATCGTGCTCCTGATCGACGAGCGGCCGGAGGAAGTCACGGACATGCAGCGCTCGGTGCGCGGCGAGGTCATCTCCTCGACGTTCGACGAACCGGCGGCGCGCCACGTCCAGGTGGCCGAAATGGTCATCGAGAAGGCCAAGCGGCTGGTCGAGCACAAGCGGGACGTCGTGATCCTGCTCGACTCGATCACCCGACTGGCACGCGCCTACAACGCGATCGTGCCGCCTTCGGGCAAGGTCCTGTCGGGCGGCGTGGACTCGAACGCCCTGCAGCGCCCCAAGCGCTTCTTCGGCGCGGCGAGAAACGTCGAGGAGGGCGGATCGCTGACGATCATGGCGACCGCGCTCATCGACACGGGCTCCCGCATGGATGACGTGATCTTCGAGGAGTTCAAGGGGACCGGCAACATGGAAGTCCACCTCGACCGCAAGCTCATGGACAAGCGTGTCTTCCCGGCGATCGACATCAACAAGTCAGGCACGCGCAAGGAAGAGCTGCTCATGGACAAGGCGGAATTGAACCGCGTCTGGGTGCTCCGCAAGGTCTTGAACCCCCTGTCGGTCGTCGAGGCGATGGAGCTCCTGACGGAGAAACTCGACAAGACCAAGTCCAACGGCGAATTCTTGAACATGATGTCGCAGGGCTGAGGAATTGATTCATTGAATCATTGAACCATTGGGTCATTGCCCAAGGGCATCCACAATCAACCAATGGATCAATGAAAAAATGAATCAATCTATTCGTGTCTCTCTCGTCGATTTCTTGAATGCGCGGCCTCTGACCTGGGGGCTGCTCAAGCACGCGCCTGCCGGCGTATCGGTCTCGCGCGACCTGCCGTCCGTCTGCGCGGAAAAACTGGCGCGCGGGGAGGCGGACGCGGGTCTCATCCCTTCGATCGAGTTCCAGCGCATCCCGGGCCTCGAGCGGATCGAGGGCCTCGGCATCGCGGCCGAATCCGAGGTCCGCTCGGTCCTCCTCGTCTCGAATGTCTCGAGGGAGAAGATTCGTTCAGTCTCTCTCGACCCGGCCTCGCGGACCTCCGCGGTTCTGACCCGCCTGGTCTTGAAGCGCGTCTACGGGCTCGACCCCGAGTATCGGGAAAGAGACTTCGGGACGCGGGACGACGATACAGCCGACGCCCGGCTCGTCATCGGCGATCCCGCGCTGAAGGCCGGTCTCCGAGGGCGCGTCGTCCTCGACCTGGCCGCAGAATGGAAGAGCTGGACAGGCTTCCCCTTCGTGTTCGCTTTCTGGGCCGTGCGCCGACAGACCTGGCAGCAGGGCCTGGAGCACATCTTCGTTGACGCTCACCGCTTCGCCGTGGAGAACTTCGACGCGATGGTCGAGGAAGAACTTTCGTCGATCGCCGCGGGCTCGGGCCTCTCACGAGCCATGATCGAGGACTACCTGCGCCACTGCCTTCACTACAGGCTGACCGAGGCCGACGAGACGGGGCTGGCGCTCTTCTACCGGCTGGCGGCCGAGGAGGGCGCGCTCGTTTCCGAATCTTCCGCAGCCGCCGGGGCGTAATTCCGGAGACCAAGGAGGTTTCCATGTCCAGTCCCGTTTCCCGTCCGGTGGCGAGGGTGGTTCCCCCGAGGCCGGTCCTCGAGGGCGCGGGCGTTCACCTGGTCCGGAGCATCGGCACGCCCGAACTGGACAACTTGGACCCCTTTCTCCTACTCGACAACTTCGACTCGGCCAACCCATCCGACTACAAGGCGGGGTTCCCCTACCATCCGCATCGCGGCATCGAGACCGTGACTTTCGTACGGAAAGGGGAGGTGCGGCACCGCGATTCGCTCGGGCACAGCGGCTCGATCGGCGCGGGCGACATCCAGTGGATGACCTCCGGCAGCGGCATCCTCCACGAAGAGATGCCCCAGGTCCGCCCGGAGGGCATTTCCGGCCTCCAGCTGTGGCTGAATCTGCCGGCAAGTGAGAAGATGACGCGGCCCAAGTACCGCGACTTGACGGTCGACCATCTTCCGGAAATCGAGACCGGCCAGGGCGCGAGAGTCCGCGTCGTCGCCGGGGAAGCGGATGGCGGCCGCCTCGTGGGGCCGGTCGAGGGTCTGTCGGTGGCGCCCAAGTTCCTCGACGTGACGCTCCCGCCCGGCGCTTCCTTCCGCGAGGCGGTCGAGGCCGGGCACACGGCCTTCGCGTACGTCGAGCACGGCGAGCTCCTCTTCGGCCCGGAGAAGAAGCGGGTGGAGGGACCGGCCCTGGTCGTCTTCGGCGATGGAGACTCGATCGAGGTCTCCGCGGGCGAAAAGGGGGGACACTTCCTGCTCGCCGCGGCGCGCCCCCTGCACGAGCCGATCGCGCGCTACGGGCCTTTCGTCATGAACACGCGGTCGGAGATCGAGGAGACCCTGCGCGATCTGCGGGCCGGCCGCTTCATCCGCGAAGAGCCTCGCGACGAGTGACGTCGCTACGCGCTCGAGCGGGATCTGCGCCTTCGGCGCACCGGCGAGCGACTCGGCCGGATGCGGCCTCGATCGCTCCCCTGATCCACGATCGAACGCTTCGCTCCCGCGGCGCGCGCCTCCTCCTTCTATTACCTCAGGAGGCTTCGCGCGCCGCGACGAGGGCTGGGCACGACCGGGGCAGGGATTATTGTTCGGACGAGCTCCGCCTCCGACTTCGTGGTTTCGAACGGGAGCTCGGGCTGCGGGTTATCATGAGCCGGTGAGCGGGCTCCACACATCCGCAATTCTCGAGCGGACGCTCTCGGGTGAGCGCCTCTCTTCCGAAGACGCGGTCACGCTGCTCGAGGAGGGCGACCTCCTGGCGCTGGGAGGCGCCGCCGACGCGGTCCGCCGCCGGAAGAACGACCCGGGAGTGGCGACCTACATCGTGGACCGCAACATCAACTACACGAACGTCTGCGTCTACCGGTGCCAGTTCTGCGCGTTCTACAGGCCCTCGGCGGAGCATCCGGAGGCGTACGTCCTCTCCTTCGACGAGATCGGCCGAAAGATCCAGGAGACGATCGATCTCGGAGGCACCGGCGTCCTGCTCCAGGGGGGTGTCCACGCGGGGCTGCCCTTCTCCTTCTACGAGGAGATGTTCCGCTTCATCAAGACGACCTTCCCGACGATCCACCTGCACGCGCTCTCGGCGCCGGAGGTCTATTTCCTGCAGAAGGTGACGAAGCTGCCGATGCGGGACGTGATCGCGCGGCTGCGGGACGCCGGGCTCCAGTCCATCCCGGGGGGCGGCGCGGAGATCCTGGAGGACTCGGTGCGCAAGCGGATCTGGTCGTTGACGAAGGCTCCGACCGAGAAATGGGTCGATGTGCACGAATCGGCGCACTCGCTGGGCATGCGCACGACGGCGACGATGATGTTCGGCGTCGGGGAGACCTATGGGGATCGGGTCGAGCACTTCCGGGTCGTACGGGACCTCCAGGATCGCACGGGAGGGTTCACCGCGTGGATCCCCTGGACCTTCCAGAAGGAGAACACCGTCCTGGACGGAAAGGTCGAGGAAGCGGGGGGTTTCGAATACCTGAACACGCTCGCCGTGTCCCGTCTCTACCTCGACAACGTCCGGCACGTGCAGGGCTCCTGGGTCACGCAGGGTCCCAAGATCGGCCAGGTGTCGCTGTCCTTCGGAGCGGACGACCTGGGCTCGATCATGATCGAGGAAAACGTCGTCTACGCCGCCGGCGCGCGGAACCGGATGACCCAGGAGGAGATGCGGCGCCTGATCGCCGACGCCGGCTACGAGCCTGTCCAGCGCCGTACCCTCTACGACGCGTGCCAGGACTTCTGCTGCAGCAGTCCCATTCCCGAGCCGAGGACGAAGGGTGCGATGCTCCCGATCGCCGGCTCCGCTCTCGACAACAACCTCGCGTCTGCCTAGCCCCGGCGTCGGCGCCGAGGGACACACGATCCCGGGAAGCACGGCTTCGACGTGACGGGGGTTGGAAGTTCCAGTTTTCAAGTTCCAGGGCAAAGCCTGAGACATTCTTCTGGAACCTGGAAGGTGGAACCTGGAACCCCTCTATGGACGGGTGGTCGTGGTGTGGCCAGCGGGGTTGGTGGCGAGGCGCCAGCGGTTGCGCTCCCAGCAGGAGCCGGCGAAGAGACCCAGCACGAAAAGGAGAGCCCCGCCGACGGCGCGCAGGTAGATCCGGCTGCGGCGCTGCTGCCAGGGGGGCACGCTGCGGAATTTGACGCGTTTGGCGGAGTCCTGCGTGAGCTCGGCCTGCCACGCGCGCAGGTCCATCAAGAGGTCGCGAGCCGACTGGTAGCGGTCCGCGGGGTCCTTCTCCAGGCATCGAAAGACGAAGGGCTTCAAGGCCTCGGGAACCTTCGCCGTCTCCGGATAGTCGCGCGGGTCGTCCCGCAGGACCGCGCCCAGCGTCTCGACGGCGGTGCTGCGGACGAAGGCGCGGCGGCCGGTCAACATCTCATAATAGACCGCGCCGAGGGAGAAGACGTCGCTCCTCGCGTCCGCGCGTTTGCCGCGGACCTGCTCGGGGGAAACGTAGCCGGCCGTGCCGATGAGCATCGCGGAGCTCGACTTCTGGCTCGCCCGGGACGGCGAAAGAGTCGCGAGCTTCTCGATGCGCGCGATGCCGAAATCCAGGATTTTCGCGCGACCGTCGTGCGTGAGAAAGATGTTCTCCGGCTTGATGTCGCGGTGGATGACTCCCTTGACGTGCGCCGCGGCGAGCCCTTCGGCCACCTGGGAGGCGATCTCGGTCGCCCGCGGGGGCGCCAGAGGTCCCGAGCGCAGCCGGTCGGCGAGCGTCTCACCTTCCAGGAGCTCGGTGACGGCGTAAGGAACGCCGTTATGCGTTCCGGAATCGTGGATCGCCAGGATGTTGGGGTGATTCAGTGTCGCGACCGCGTGGGTCTCGCGATCGAATCGCGCAAGACTCTCGGCGTCGTTGACGGCCGCGTCGGCGAGCATCTTCAGCGCGACTTCGCGCCGCAAACGATTGTCGCGCGCTCGGTAGACGTCGCCCATCCCGCCGCTCCCGAGCGGCCCGACGATCTCGTACGGGCCCAGCCGGTCTCCGGGGGAAAGAGGCATCGCGGTGAAGGATACGACGGATTCAGAATTCGAATTTCGAGTTTCGAGGCGAAGGAGGAGGCGCATAGACTCGCGTCTTGGACATCTGGTTGTTGCGGCACGCTGAGACGGAGGAGCATGCGGCTACGGGACGGGACGAGGATCGGAGCCTCACCGAGCGGGGCCTGACGCAGGCCACGGCCGTGGCCCGCGGGCTTGCGGCGCTCGAGCCTGGCATCGCGCTCGTCCTGACGTCTCCCTATCTCCGCGCTCGTCAGACGGCCCAGCCGGCGGCCGAAGCGCTCGGGCTGTCCGGAGCTCGTTCCACGCGGGCGCTCGAGCCCGGGAGCAATCCGGAGGCCGTCCTTTCGGCACTGGAGGAGCTCGAAGAAGAGTCCGTGCTGCTCGTCGGGCACGCGCCGCTGCTCGGCCTTCTCCTGGGACGCCTGGTGGCGCCAGGGCCCGACGCCGAGATAGCGCTCTCAAAAGCGGGCGTAGCCTGTGTGTCGCTCAGGAGAGGCGCCCGCGGAGGTCGGCTCGAAGCCTTCCTCCCGCTCAAGGTCTCTGAACGCCTCTCGAAGTGATCCCCGCGGGCCGGGTGCCTGACTCACAACTCATGACTCACAACTCACGACTCTTTTCTATAGAATCGCGCCCTCACCGGGAAGGAGGAGGCAGCTATGGGAAAGATCGGCCTGGGGTGCGTCGTCGTCCTCGTCCTCGTCGTCTTGATCGTGGGGATCTCGCTCGCGGGGACCTACAACCGGCTCGTGACGCTCGGGCAGGAGGTCGACAAGCAGTGGTCCCAGGTGGAGAACCAGTACCAGCGGCGTTTGGACTTGATCCCGAACCTCGTGTCCACGGTCCAGGGAGCGGCAACGTTCGAAAAGTCGACGCTCGAGGCGGTCGTTCAGGCTCGCGCCTCAGTCGGTCGGGCGCAGGTCAACCCGACGACTGCTCCGACCGACCCCGGGCAGCTGGCGCAGTACGAGGCAGCCCAGGCTCAGCTCGGCGCGGCGCTGCAGCGGCTCCTGGTGGTCGTCGAGAGGTACCCGGAACTGAAAGCGAACGCGAACTTCAGGGACCTCCAGGCGCAACTGGAAGGGACCGAGAATCGGATTGCCGTCGCGCGGATGGACTACAACAAGGCCGCGCAGGACTACAACACCGCCCGGCTGCGCTTTCCGACCAACCTGATCGCGGGAATGCTCGGGTTCAAGGAGAAGGCGTACTTCAAGGCGACCGCGGGGGCCGAGCGAGCGCCCACCGTGCAGTTCAATTTCCAGAACCCTCCCGCGACAGTCCCCGCGCCGGCGCCGGCCAAGTGACGCCGGAAGGTGGGAGGCGGTAGACCGTAGACGGAAGGCGAGCTGGGGACTTGCGTCTGACCGCATCGGCCCGAAGGGCTCGGATTCCGTTTCTTTTCCTCGCCGCGGCGCTGGCGGCGGCGGTGTCGGCGCGCGCGGCGAAGGAGGACACGCTTCCGCCCAAGCCGGCGCGGTACGTCACCGACAACGCGGGCGTTCTCGGGGGACAGTCCGAGGCGTTGAACGCGCGGTTGGAGGAATTCGAAAAGGAGACCTCCAACCAGATTCTGGTCTGGGTCGATCGAAGAGTCCCGGAGAACTTCACTCTCGAGGAGTTCACGGTGGCCGCCGCGCGCAAGTGGGCCGCGGGCCAGGCGGGCCGCAATAACGGCGTGGTCCTCTTCGTGTTCACCGAGGACCGGAAGATGCGGATCGAGGTCGGCTACGGCCTCGAAGGAGTCCTGCCCGACGCCCTGGCCCACCGCATCCAGGAGGAGGAGATCCTGCCGCGCTTCCGGTCGGGGGACTACGCGGGGGGGATCGAGGCCGGCGTCTCGGCCCTGATCGCGGCGGCGAAAGGAGAGTACCGCGGCACCGGAACGACGGTGGCTTCCCGATCGCGGAGACGGCGCGGCGGGTCCGTCTCCGGATGCATCTCGCCCTTCTTCTTCCTCCTCTTCTTCCTCCTGATCCCGTTGCTCCGGCTCTCGCGCTGGCGGACCTACGGCGGTCGAGGCTGGTACAGCGGGGGAGGCGGGTGGGGTGGTTTCGGTGGGTTCGGTGGTGGCGGCGGTGGCGGGGGCGGGGGCGGCTTCTCGGGTGGAGGAGGTTCCTTCGGCGGCGGCGGTTCCTCGGGGAGCTGGTGAGCATGCGCCACTTCCTTTCGAGGCTCGACCACGACCGGATCGTCGCCGCGATCGCCGACGCGGAGAAGAAGAGCTCCGGCGAGATCCGGGTCCACATCACGCGCCACAAGCCCGGGAATCTCGAAGAGCGTGCGAAGCGGCGCTTCGAGCTGCTCGGCATGACCCGCACAGCCCACCGCAACGGAGTCCTGATCTACATCGCTCCGAAATTGCGCCGCTTCCAGATCCTCGGGGACTCCGGCATCCACGAGAAGTGCGGCGACGACTTCTGGAAGGAGACCGCGGCGGAATTGGAAGAGCACTTCCGCCGCGGCGAGTTCACCGAGGGCCTGGTTCTCGGCATCGCCAAGGTCGGCGACGTCCTCGCGGCGCACTTCCCGCGCGAGGCCAGCGACGTCAATGAACTGCCCGACGAAGTCACGGAAGACTAGCTTAGCTATCAGCTGTCAGCTTTCAACTTCGAAGGCCACGGGGCTGGCCGACAGCTGAAAGCTCGGCCGTAGCTTGACTTTCCGCCTCCAATCGCTATGATTCGCGGTTCTGCTTCTGGAGGCCCATGTACGCCATTCTTCGCGCGGGCGGGAAACAACTGAAGGTCGCGCCGGGCGACGTCGTCCGGATCGAAAAGCCCTCGGAGAAGGCTTCGAAGGGGGACACGCTCACGCTTTCGAGCGTCCTTTTCGTCGGCGGCGAGGAGGGGAAACAGCCGCGGACGGGTGAGGGAGTCTCGGTCAAGGCGACCGTCCTCGGGCCTGTCCGCACGAAGAAGGTGCTCGTCTTCAAGAAGAAGAGGCGCAAACAGTATCGCCGCACCAAGGGGCACCGGCAGACGATGCTCCAGGTGCGCATCGACGAGATCGGATAAGAAGCCATGGCACACAAGAAGGGACAGGGCTCCTCGCGGAACGGCCGCGATTCCAATTCCCAGCGGCTCGGGGTCAAGAGCTTCGGCGGCCAGGTGGTCACGGGAGGATCCATCCTCGTGCGCCAAAGGGGCACGAAATTCTTCCCCGGAGAGAACGTCGGCCGCGGCAAGGATGACACTCTCTTCGCCAAAGTCGCCGGAACCGTCCGCTACAGGGATCACGGGCGCCAGGGCCGGACCATCTCGATCGAGCCCCTGCCGCTGTAGTCGGCAGGCGGCAGGCGGCAGGCGGCAGGCGGTTGTCAAGCAGCTGCGGTCCCGCTCTCATTCGCCTTCCCCCTTCCCCCTCCCGCCTCCCGTCGTAATCGTGTTCATCGACACTGCGGAGATCCGCGTCAAGGCGGGGGACGGCGGCAACGGTTGCGTGGCGTTCCGCCGCGAGAAGTTCGTCCCCCGAGGCGGTCCGTCCGGCGGCGACGGCGGCCACGGCGGCTCGGTCTGGGCACTGGCCGATGCGTCTCTGAACACCCTCTACCACCTGCGGCATCAGACGATGTATCGCGCGGAGAGAGGTGAGCACGGACAGGGATCGAACCGGCACGGCGCGTCGGGGGAGGACATCGTGATTCCTCTTCCATTGGGGTCCGTCGTTTCCGACGCCGACAGCGGAGAGCGCGTCGCGGATCTCGTCCAGCCCGGGGAACGGATCCTCCTGGCCTCCGGAGGTAACGGCGGCTGGGGGAACCAGCATTTCGCGACACCCACGCGCCAGGCGCCCCGCTTCGCCAAGAAGGGGCTCCCCGGGCAGGAACGCCGGCTCGCCATCGAGCTTAAGCTTCTGGCCGACGTTGCGATCGTCGGTCTCCCCAACGCGGGCAAGTCCACGTTGATCTCGGTCATCTCCGCCGCGAAACCGAAGATCGCCGACTATCCCTTCACGACGCTCGTGCCGCACCTAGGCGTGGTCTCGGGGAACGATCCCACCGAGACGCTCGTCGTGGCCGACATCCCCGGCTTGATCGAAGGAGCGCATCTCGGCGCCGGGCTGGGTATCCGCTTCTTGAAGCACGTCGAGCGGTGCCGTCTCCTCTGCCATCTCGTGGACGCTTCGGGATCGGGAGACGCCGAGCGCGATGTGGCGGTGCTCGAGCGGGAGCTCTCCGCCTTCTCGCCGGACGTGGCGTCGCGCCCGCGCGCGCTGGCCGCCTCCAAGCGCGACGCGGTCAGCGAGCCGGCGCGGCTCGAATCCATCCAACGGGCCGCCGAGCGGCGCGGCCTGCCGTATTTCGAGATCTCGGCCGCCACCGGCGCAGGGCTCGGGAAACTGGTTCGCTACTTCTTCCGGGCCATCGCCGCGGACGGTTCCTCGAAACCTTAGAATCGTTCCGTGCGCATCGGCGTTCTCGGCGGCACCTTCGACCCGGTGCACTACGGGCACCTCCGGCCCGTCGAGGCGACTGCGTCGCGGTTCGCGCTCGACACGGTCCTCTACGTGCCAGCGGCACGGTCGCCCTTCAAGACGGAGGCGCCGGCCGACGCGCGGCACCGGGTGGCCATGCTGGCGCTCGCCCTCCAGGGGCGCCCCGGATGGCGGATCGCGTTCGACGAGCTCGACCGGGAACCCCCCTCCTACACCGTGGACACGCTGCGGGCGCTTTGGGCGCAGTATCCGGAGGACGAGCTGTGGCTCTTGATGGGAACCGACATGCTCGCGCACCTGGATCGCTGGAGGAGTCCGGAAGAGATCGTCCGGCTCGCGCGGATCGCGGCGTTTCACCGCGAGCCCTTCGTGGCGGAACGCATCCGGATCCCGGAGATTCCGGGTTTGTCGACTCGACTGGAAGTTTTCGACGCCGGATCGGTTAAAATATCTTCGAGCGGCCTGCGGGCGGATCTGGCGCGCGGAGAGAACGTCGCGGATCGCGTCCCGGGGCCCGTCGCGGAGTACATTACGAAGCACGGCCTCTACAGATCCGGGACGGCGACGCGTTGAAGGAGCTCTCCTCCCGGGACAAGGTCCGGGAAGGGTTATCCGCCGCCCTCGACCGGAAAGCCTCCGCGGTGCTCGTCTTCAACCTGACCGAGCTGACGACGATGGCCGACTATTTCGTCCTCTCCACGGCCGGCAACGACCGCCAGGCGCGGGCCATCGCCGACTCGATTACGGAGGCTCTGGGCTCGCCTCTCTCGGTCGAAGGGCTCGCGCCGGCGAGGTGGATCCTGATGGACTACGGCGACGTCGTGTTCCACGTCTTCCAGGAAGAGGCTCGCAAATTCTACGCGCTCGAGCGCCTGTGGGGCGACGCCGAGAATGAGACCGGCCGCTTCGGGCTGTCTTAGCGGCCGCTCGACGCGGCCGTAAGAGAGCAAGAGGCGGCACGGTCAGGATCCCATGGCGAGCACACGGATGTCTTGAGCGGCCGCTCGACGCGGCCGGAAGAGAGCAAGAAGCGGCACGGTCAGATTCCCATGGCGAGCACACGATCGCTATCCATTCTATTCAGGACGAAGAACCGGGCGCTGGCCCGCGAGATCACGGCTTTGGAGCGGGCACTCGAGATGCCGAGCACGATCCTGATCGTCGGGGAGAGCGGCACGGGGAAGGACCATCTGGCTCGGGCGCTTCACGACGCTTCTTCCCGCGCCGCGCGGCCCTTCGTCCGGATCGACGCGGCGAACCTCTCCGACGAGCTCTTCGAAAGCGAGATGTTCGGGCACGAGCGCGGCGCCTTCACCGGCGCGATCGCCGCGAGCAAGGGGCTCCTGGAGGTCGCGGGTAGCGGCACGGCGTACTTAGACGACGCCTCCTCGCTCTCGCCGGCGGCGCAGGCCAAACTGCTCCGCGTTCTCCAGGAGAAGACATTCCGGCGCCTCGGTGGGACGGGCACGCGCGATTTCGAGGCCCGTCTCATCGTGTCCTCGCGGCGCGACCTGTCGGATCTCGTCGAGGAGGAAGTCTTCCGCCCGGACCTGTTCTACCGCATCGACATCGTCTCCATCCGCCTGCCCCGGCTGATTGAACGTTCGGAAGACATTCTGCCGCTGGCCCGCGGGTTTCTGAAGCGTTCCGCGCGCGCTTTTCGCCGGCCGGCCCGCCGCTTCGCCCCGGACGCGGAGAAGGCTCTTCTGCGCCACTCCTGGCCGGGAAACATCCGGGAGCTCCTCCATGTCGTCGAGCGGGCGGTCCTGACGTCCTCCCAGGCGGTCGTGCCCCCGGAAGACCTTCCGGCCGGCGCGTTCGGCGCGCCGCGGGCGATCCTCGAGGCCGCCGTCGAGAAGCGCTGGACGCTGCGCGAGCTCTCCGATGCCTACATCGAAGAGACGCTCCGTCGGGCCGGCGGCAACCGAACGCTCGCCGCCAAGCGGCTCGGCGTCTCGCGGAAAGCTCTGTGGGAGCGGGGGCGCCGGAAGGCCCGGACGTAACCGTCGGCTTCGCTGGCTCGGCTGCGCCTCGCTGGCGCTGCGCCTCCCGCGGCGCGAGCCTCCTCCCTCAATTACCTCGGGAGACTACTCGCGCCGCGACCGGAGCCGGGACTGCCGGGGGCCGCCGTGGCTTCGCTGGCTCGGCTGGCCTCGGCCGTAAAGTTGTGTCCCGCCCGGAATAACTCGGTTATCATCCCGCGTTCAACACGGAACGCTCCTCCGCCTTCGGAGAGAGCGACCGTCACAGAAGGAGAGCATTCTCGATGCCTAGCACGACCGCCCGCACCGCCCGGATGCCGAAGAAGGAGCTGGAGAAGTACCGGCGGCTGCTCCAGGAGAAGAAGAACGGCTTGATGGCCGAGCTCGCCAAGACCAAGAACGCCGAAGAAGAAACGACCGAGGAATCGACACAGGACATCGCCGACAAGGCCGTCTCCTCCTACACCCGCGAGTTCCTCTACTCCTTGAACGACAGCGAGCGCAACACGATTCAGCAGATCGACCAGGCCCTGGGCCGCATCGAGGATGGCACCTACGGCAGCTGTCTGAACTGCGGAACCCCGATGAGCGAGAAGCGGCTGACCGCCATCCCCTGGTCCCGCCATTGTGTGGACTGCCAGGAGCTCGCCGAAAAAGGCCTCCTGGAAGCGTAGACCGGTTTCGCTCTTGCGCGGCCGCGTCGGGCGCCGCGCTCTCCAGTTTCACGAGCCTGCCTTAAGATCCGCCGGATGGCGCAAAGGCCTTTCGCAGAGCACGAAGCTCCGGAGTTCTCGAAGGCTCCCGCAATCGTCCTGATCACGGGGGACGTGGAGTTCTTCGTCGAGGAGGCGGCGGCGAGGGCAGCAGCCAGGCTCGCGGGGGACGACGCGGAGGTCCTGCGCTTCGAGGAGGACGCGGCGGCCGAAGCGGTGTCGGATGCCCTGCTCAACCGGTCGCTCTTCTCGGCGCGGCGCCTGGTGCAGTTCGATGTCTCGCGGCTGCTCGGCTCGGAGTCGCCGGGGAAGCTATTGGAGCAGGCGGTGGAGGCCTGGGAGAAAGGGACGCCTGCCGGGCGCCGCGAGGCCTTCCAGCGGGCGCGGGCTCTCCTCTCGGCGCTCGATCTTCCGGCGAGTGCGCCCGCCGAGGAGCTCGCCGAGGAAGCGGCGCGGAAGACGCGCCGCAAGCCGCTGCAGGACGCCCTCGCATCCGTCCTGCGCGAGCTGCCGGAGGAGCGAGGCGGCGGACCGGGCGTTCTCAAGGACGCCATTCGGCACCTCCTCGAGCGAGGCAACGACGGAACGGTGGCGCTGCTGACGGCGACGGATCCTCCCTCGGGCGTGGATCTTCTGGAAGAGATCGCCAAGAAGGGCCTCGTGCTGACCGCCTCCGTCGGAGAGGATCCCGGGCCGGCGCTGACGCGCCTGGCGCGCGCCCTGGCGAAGGAGCGGGAAGTCTCGGTCGAGCCGGACGCCGTGGCGCGGCTGCTCTACCAGACCGACTCGAGCCCGCCGCTCTTCGCCGCGGAGCTCGCGAAGCTGCTCGAGTGGGCGGGCCCGGGCGGACGCGTGCGCGCGGCGGACGTCCGCGAGAACGTCGAAGACGAATCCTCGGAGGACATCTACGGCTTCTTCGACGCGCTCGGCCGGCGGGACGCCGGCGACGCCCTCGGCCGGCTCGACCGTCTCTTCTCCGGCCGGGCCGTCCGGGCGGGGGAGCGCGAAGTCGACACCGAAGAGTACTGGCCGGTCCGCTTCTTCGGGATGCTGTCCGACGAGGTCCGCCGGATGCTTCTCATCCGCGCCCGGATGGAGGAAGAAGGCTCGGCCCCGGACGCGTCGCTGAACTTCAACGCGTTCAAGGCGCGGGTGCTGCCGCGACTGGAGGAGCCGGTGCCCCCGTTCGGGCGCTCTCCGTTCCAGAACCGCCAGGGCCAGATCAGCCCTTTCCTCTGGTTCAAGGCCGCCATCCGCGCCGCGCGCTACTCGACGCCGGAGCTCGCCCGCGCGCTGGCCCGCGCCGCGGACGTGGACGTGAGCCTCAAGTCCTCCGTGCCGCCCTTGGACGCCCTCTCGGTCTACGTCGCGGAGCTCATCGCCGGAAACTAGCTCTGCCTCTCCCTGTCATCCCGAGGTCGCCGACGCGCCAAAGCCGCTATGGCGACGGCGCGGGCGCCGCGACGAGGGATCTGCTCCGGAATACTGAAAGTCGCGAGAGCAGATCCTTCACTTCGCTCAGGATGACAGGTTGGGACTCTGTCCGCGAACTTGGACTCAGGGATACCCGCTCTCCCGGTCTTTCCGAGGGGCACAGGTTGTCGGTAGCCCGCGGGATCGAAACACCGCTAGTATCTCTGCCGCCTTGATTGACATCGATCTGTCTGGGAAGGCCGCCCTGGTGACGGGAGGATCGCGGGGCATCGGCCGCGCCGTCGCCGAGTCGCTCGCCCGAGCGGGAGCGCGCGTGGCGATCAACTATCACCGCGACGAGACCGCCGCCACCGACGTCGTGCGAGAGATCCGCGCGCGGGGAGGAGAAGCCCTGGCGCTGGCGGGCGACGTTTCCGACGTCCATCGAGCCCGGCAGCTCGTCGCCGACGTCGTGGCAGGCTGGCGGGGTCTGGAGATCCTGGTCGTCAACGCCGGGATCTGGCAGGAGGACAGCGCCGGGGGAGGCGACCTCGAGGTCTGGGATCGTGCGATCGCCGTCAATCTGCGCGGTGCCTATCTCGTGACCGACGCCGCGATTCCGCATCTGGCCAGGGCCGGCGGATCGATCGTCTTGATGTCCTCGACCGCCGGACAGCGCGGCGAGGCGCGCCATTCCGCCTACGCTGCGACGAAGGGAGCGCTCATCTCTTACACGAAATCGCTCGCGGCCGAGCTCGGCCCTCGCGGGATCCGCGTCAATTGCGTGGCGCCGGGATGGGTCGAGACCGACATGACCGCCGAGGCCCTGGCCGACCCGCGCTCCCGGCGGGAGATCGAGGGCGACATCCCCGTCGGCCGCGTGGCACAGCCGGCCGACGTCGCCGGTCCGGTCCTGTTCCTCGTCTCGGACCTCGCCCGCCACGTCCAGGGAGAAGTGTTGAACGTCAACGGAGGAAGCGTCCTTGTCGGATAGGCCGGTCGCGCGCGAGACGTGATGGAGAGACTCGATCGAAAGGACATCCGTTTCGTCCTGATTTGCCTGGTCGTGATGGCCGTGGGCGCGGCGATCACTCTCGCGCTCTTCCGGAAGGCGTTTCCCGAGGCGTCCATCGAGTTCCGGGTCAATCGGGACGGAGCGCGCGCCGTCGCCGAGAAGCTGCTCCGCGAGCGCGGCCGGGACATCGCTGGAACCCGGTTCGCGGGGCGCTTCGGAGTCGAGGAAGAGCCGAAGGTCTATCTCGAGCGGGAGCTCGGCCTGGAGAAGGCGAGCGCCTTCTACGGCAAGGACGCCAAGGTCTGGCGGTGGGAGATGCGCTGGTTCCGGTCGGGCGTCAAGGAGGAAGAAAGAGTGGCGATCACGCCGGAGGGGGACCTCGCCTCCTTCGACTCGGTCCGGAAGGACGACGCGCCCGGGCCCCGCGCCTCGCGGGAGGAGGCCCGCGCGGTCTCGACGAGCTTTCTCGTCTCGCGCGGACTCGGCGACTGGAAAGCAATCGAGGCCACGCCGATCTCGCGCCCGAATCGGACCGACTGGGTGTTCGTGGACGAGAGGGCCGGGTTCGCCATGGGGGAGGCGACGGTCCGGTACCGGACGACTGTCTCCGGCGGGCAGGTCACGGCGTTTCAGGAATTCGTCCACGTGCCTGAGGCCTGGACCCGCGCGTACCAGAAGCTCCGCTCCAAGAACAACGCGGCCAACCTGGCCGGCAACTTCGCCCTGTTCCTGACGTTCCTGGCGATGGTCGCCGTCCTGGTCACGAAGATCGTGCGCAAGGACATCCCCTGGAAGCTCGTCGCCGGCTTCGGGGCCGTCGCTTTCCTTCTGTCGCTCCTTTCAGCATTGAACGGAGTTCCCCTGAGCCTCTTCGCCTACGACACGGCCAGTCCCCTGTCGGGACACCTCGCCCGGGAGATCATCCTGGGGGTACTCGGAGCGGTGGCGATCGGGGCTTCGATCGCTCTCGTCGTGGCCTCCTCCGAACCGGTCTACCGGGAGCGCTTTCCCGGGCACATCTCGCTGTCCGGTCTGTTCTCGCGGAGGGGACTTCGGTCCAAGGCGTTCTTCCGCGGCCTCCTCCTGGGTTACGCGATGACGGCGTTCTTCTTCGCCTACCAGGCGGTGTTCTACGTCGTCGCCGCGCGCCTGGGCGCCTGGGCGCCGGCCGAGATTCCGTACGACGACATCCTGAACACCGCGCTGCCGTGGGCCACGGTCCTCTTCATTGGCTTCCTGCCCGCCGTTCTCGAGGAAGGCTCGAGCCGGCTCTTCTCGATCTCGTTCCTCGACCGGTTGGGCGCGGGACGCATCGTGGCCGTCGTCCTGCCGGCATTCATCTGGGGATTCAACCACGCGGCGTATCCGAACCAGCCCTTCTACATCCGCGGCCTCGAGGTGGGATTCGCCGGAGTCGCGATCGGGTTCCTCATGCTCCGCTTCGGCGCGCTCCCGCTCCTCGTCTGGCACTTCACGGTGGACGCCCTCTACACGGCCCTTCTGCTCCTGCGCTCGCACAACACCTACTACGTCGCGACCGGAGGAGCGGCCGCGTTGATCCTGCTTCTGCCGCTCTTCGTCTCGGTCGCCCTGTTCTGGCGCCGGAAGGGGTTCGAGCCGGCGGCGGGGCTGACCAACGGGGATGTCGGCTTCGTGCCGGCCGGCCCTCCCCGGGCCGCGCCGGAGGAGCTCATGTCCGCGCCCCGGCCGGTTCGGCGCGCGGTCCTCGCCGCGTTCGCGGCAGCGGCCGTCGTCCTCGCGGCCTCGTTTCTCGCGCCGTCGGGCCCGTTCGAGCGGCTCGTGCGGGACGCCGCGGGGCGATCCCAGGCCAGGCAGATCGCGCGCGCGTTCCTGCGGGTCAACGGCATCGCTCCCGAGCGCTACCACGAGGTCGCCTATCTCGGGACCGGTTTCGCCGACGACGAACAGATGCGCGAGACGAACCCTCCCGAAAACGGGGGCATCCCGACGTACTCCGAGGGCGCCGCCCGCTATGTCCTATCGGAGGGAGGGGCGGAGGGGTTTCGTCGGCTCGCCGAAGACCGTCTCCCTCTCGACTTCTGGCTCGTCCGCTTCTTCGAGGCCGAGAAGAAGGAGGAGTGGAAAGTGCTCGTGGACGCGCGCCGGTCGCGGGTCATTGGCTTCGTAAACCCGAAAGAGGAGGCCGCCCCCGCTTCCCCTCCGCCTTCCGCGGACGACGCCCGGCGGCGCGCGGTGGTGGCCGCGGCAAGACTCGGCTATCCGGCAGGCTCCTACACGGTCGCGGAGATTGGCACCCAGAACCGTCCTCACAGGACCGACACGACTATCGTGCTGGAGTCGCGCCCACCAGGAGTCGGGGAGGCCCGGCCCCGGCTGCACGCCGTCTTCCACGGCGGGCGCCTCGCCTCGTTGCTCCCTTCCGTTCGCGTCCCCGAAGAGGTCCAGCGCGCTTACCGAAAGCGCCCGGCGCTCCGCTGGATCCTGGTCGGAGCGAAGGTCGTCGCGATCGGCAGCCTGGTCGGCGTGGCGTTTCTCCTCTTCCTGCGGATCGTGCGCGGGCCGGAGTTCCGGTGGAGCTCGATCTTCGTGCCTCTGGCGGTCGTGGCGCCGGTGGCCACGGCGGGGATGGCCAACACGTTCCCGGTTCTGCTGCGGGCGTACCCGACGCAGGTTCCCCTGACGACCTTCGAATTCTCGATCGGGCTCATTCTCCTGATCGGAGGGATCGTTCTTCTCTGCGGCTTCGGAATCGCCTTCGTGCTCTTCTCCGGGGCGCGTCCGGGCTGGCGGCGGTCGCGCCGGTCCGGGTCTCTGCCGGACGCGGCCGCGAGAGCCGCCATCGCCGCTCTCGTTCTGGCCGGGCTGGCGCGCTGCGAGGACCTCCTGGCCGCGCGATTTCCCGCGGTCTTCGGGCTGGATCCCTCTCTTCCCGGTTCCCTCGAGACGGCCGTCCCCGCACTCGCGATTCTCTGGGGCGCCCTGCGGAGCACGGCCGGACTGGCCGCCGTAGCGGCCGCCTTCGCGCTCGCCCTGCCGCATCCCTTCTTCCGAAAACCGCTCGCACGCGGACTCGCGGTCGTCACCCTGCTCGTGGCGCTCCTTCCCTCCTCGTTCCATTCGGGCGCTGAGCTCGCGGCCGTCTTCGGGATCCCGCTCGTGACGCTGGTGGCTCTCGCCGCCGTCGGGTTCGGGCTGCTCAAGGACCACGTCGGCGCCTGGGTGCTCTTCGGCGCCTTCCACTACGGCGGACGTGCGGCCGTGACTCTCCTGGCGCAGCCGGCCGGCGAAGACAGGCTCGCCGGGGCGGCCGGCCTGGCCCTGGTCCTCGTGGCCGCCGCGGCGCTTCTGGCGGGCCGTCATGCGGCCGCGGAGCTTCCGGCGCCGCCGCGACCCGAGGAGCCGGCGTGAAACGGCGCGCGATCCTTTTCGTTCTCCTGACTTCGGGACTGTCGATCGCCTTGGGTGCGCCGGCCGGCCGGGACCCGGGCGGATCCACGCTCCGTGAGGGCGTCCGCGCCTACCGCGCCGCCCACGAGGCGGCGATCGTCGAGGAGCTTGCCGGACTCCTCGCGCTGCCCAACGTCGCCTCCGACGGGCCGAACATCGAGAAGAACGCCGAAGCGATCGAGGCCGCCCTGCGCCGCAGAGGCGTCCGGACGGAGCTCCTGCGCGTGCCGGGCGCGCCTCCGGTGGTCTACGGGGAGCTCGACTCTCCCGGCGCGCGCCGCACGGTCATCCTGTACGCGCACTACGACGGCCAGCCGGTCGTGGCATCCCAATGGGCCTCCGACCCCTGGAAGCCGGTGCTGCGCGAGAAGCCCCTCGAGGAGGGCGGCCGAGAAGTCCCGGCGGTTCCCGGGCGCCGGTCCTTCGACCCGGAGTGGAGAATCTACGCGCGCTCGGCGAGCGACGACAAAGCGCCGATCGTCGCCCTGCTGGCTGCCCTGGACGCCCTCCGCGAGAGGACTGTGCCGCTTTCGGTCAACCTGAAGTTCTTCTTCGAAGGGGAAGAGGAGGCCGGGTCGCCTCACCTCGAGCAGTTGCTCGAGGCGCACGCCTCTCGATTGAAGGCCGACCTCTGGCTCCTCTTCGACGGCCCCGTCCATCCGACGCGGCGGATGCAGATCTACTTCGGCGCTCGCGGAGTCGCCGGCCTGGAGGCCACGGTCTACGGACCGATCCGGCGTCTTCACAGCGGTCACTATGGCAACTGGGCCCCCAATCCGATCGTCGAGCTGGCGCGACTGATCTCGTCCCTGCGCGACACCGAGGGGCGCATCCTGATCGCCGGCTTTTCCGACGACGTCCGGCCGCCGACCGAGACCGAGCGGCGCGCGATCGCGGCTGCGCCCGAGGTGGACGCGATGATGCGCCGGGAGCTCGCTCTCGCGAGGACCGAGGGGGCGGGGGAAAGCCTCCTGGAGACGCTGATGCGGCCGGCCATCAATCTGCGTGGCGTCAGCGGAGGCGACGTCGGAACGCGCGCGACAAATTCGATTCCCACAGAGGCGTCGGCCTCCATCGACTTCCGGCTGGTTCCGGACCAGACGCCGGAGAAGGTCCGCAGACTCTTCGAGGACCACGTCCGGCGCCAGGGCTTCACGATCGTCGCCGGCGAGCCGGACCGCGAAACGCGCTCGAAGAGCCCGCGCCTGGCGAGGCTCGTCTGGGGGTCCGGCTACCCGGCCGCCCGGACCTCCATGGACCTTCCCGTCTCCCGCGCGGTCGCGCGCGTGATCCGGGAGTCCGCCGGCGGGCCCATCGTGGAGCTGCCGACCCTGGGCGGCAGCGTCCCGATGTACCTCTTCGTCGACAAGCTCCGGACTCCCGTCGTCGGCATCCCGATCGTCAATCACGACAACAACCAGCATGCCGCCAACGAGAACCTGCGCCTTCAGAACCTTTGGGACGGCATCGAGACCTGTGCCGCCCTGCTCGCCCGCCTGGGCCACGCCTGGCGGTAGAGCCTCCGTGATCCTCAGCTGCCCGTGGAGTGGTAGCGGGCGACGCCGCTCCTCCAGAGCGAGAGGGCCAGAGCCGCGGCGACGGCGGCCACGAGTGGGACGGCCCAGAATTCGCGCAGGAATTCCGGGTGGTGCAGGAACCGAGCGGTCGGGTAGAACGAGGCGAAGGCGAATGGGATGACGAAGGAGAGAGCGAAGCGCACCCACGCGTCGTAGATCGTCAGGGGGTAACGACCAAACTGCATCAGGTTGAAGACCGGCGGGGAGATGCCGATCCGGTCCTCGATCCAGAAAGACGTCGCGGTCAGACCCAGGAAGATCGCGAGGTAGATCACCGCGCCGAACGCGGCCCAGGCGACGAAGAGGACCAAGTCGAGGGGCCCGAAAACGAGCCCGAGCCGGCGCGAAGCCCAGACGATCGCGAAGAGCCCGGTCAGGGTCTCCTGCACCGACTCCAGGCGGAACGACTCGAAGAGGACCTGGAAGACGGAGGAGACCGGCCGCAGCAACACGCGGTCGAACCGCCCTTCGATGAGATACCGGTCCGCGAAGAGATAGAGGTTCCACGAAAAGACGTTGAAGACGCCCAGCGGCACGAGGGAGAAGCCGTACAGGAAGACCATCTCCTCGAACTTCCATCCCTTCACCGAGGGCACGCGGGAGAACAGGATCAGCAGGAACCCGAAGGACGCCGCGGTCCCCAGAAACGAGGCGAGCACCGAGGAGAAGAAGTCCGCCCGGTACTCGAGCCGGGCCTTCGCGTACTGTCCGAAGTACATCCCGAACAGCCGCAGATGTCGAAGGATCGTGAACATCTCCTCTAGCCGCCCTGGATGGTGATTCGCGCCCGGGACTTCCTCCAGAGGAGCTGCCCGGCTCCCAGCAGCAGGATGGTCCAGGCGGCCTGCAGGCCCAACAGCCGCCCCGCTTCGAGCCCGGTCGCCTTGCCGAGATAGAGGGCCGCCGGCGTGTAGTTGATGTGGGGAAACGGAGAGGCGAAGAGGAGGGACCGGAAGGGCTCCGGGAAGAGGGTCGTGGGGATGAGGAGGCCGGAGAGGAGCTCGAGGATCAGGTATTTGGCCCGAAGGATCCCCAGGATGGACTTCGTGCGGATGGCGATCAGCCCGACGAGGAAGTTGATGGCCGCGACGAGGAAGAACGAGAGCGCGGCGGAGACGAGAAAGAGCGCCCCGGCCACGGGCGAAACCGGCGGACGGACCGGAAAGAGGAGGCCGATCACGATCCCGATCGGCACCGTGAAGAGGACCGCGCGGAAGGCCGACTGCCCGGCCGAGTCCGCGATCATCACGGTCTGGAAGTCCACCGGGCGGATCAGGTTCATCGCAAGGCGCCCCTCCTGCACCTGCGCGGCGATCTCGCGGTCGATCTCGTTGAAGTAGAAGGAGCGGATCGTCCAGCCGACCGCCACGTACGTGATCATCTCGGAAAGCGACAACCCCACGACGGTGGCCGACTGCCGGAAGACCGCCCGCCAGATGAAGTAGTAGACGGCGACGTTGAAGAGGTACGTCAGAACGCCGACGTAGTACCGCGCCCGGTAAGCCAGCATGTTGAGGAACCCGATCCGCGCGAACGGGAGCGCGTGCCGGAGCGCGACCGTCGTCACCGCGCGATCTTCCCCGGCGGCACATCCCGGACGACATCCAGGACCAGGTACCGCTCCGGCGGCACCCGTCCGAAGGCGAAGGGGAGTGGGCCCCAGACGTCGATGTAGAAACCGGCTCCCAGATAGGGCGACAGCGTCGTGAGGAGCGGAAAAGGCGCGATGTCGGTCTCGGCTCGGGGCGCGACGGCGTCCGGCTGGAGGGGGAAGAGGTTCGAGCCATTGTCCGGA
>JBKPBH010000022.1:0-5833 GCA_046726795.1 Acidobacteriota bacterium | reverse complement strand
CCCCGAGAGGTCGATCACGGCCACCGTCCCGGCGTCGTCGAGCGGGAAGGGATGATCGAGGAACGCGACGTGGTCTCCCTTCGGGGAAAGCTGCGCGTAGCTGATGTGCCCCGATGTCTCGTAGAGCACTTTTCCCATTGGGAACTCGAGCCGCGCCTTTCCGGCGACGTCGCGCACAATGAGAAATCTTTCTCCGTCCGCCGCCCAGCCCGCCTCCTGAATGCCCTCCGCCACGCCCCGCGGCGCGCCGCCCGTCAGGGCCGCTCGCGCGAGGGTGCCGGCGCAGACGCCGGGATGATTGGAGCGGCAGTCCAGGGCGATCGCCATCTCGCCCGTGGGCGAGATCCCGAGGAGATTCGAGCTCGGGAGCTCGAGCGGAAGCGAGTCCGGGCTGGACGGGTGCTTCAAAAAGATCCTCAATGGGTTGCCGTCCCAGGCGACGCTGTAGACGATCGTCTGGCCATCCGGGGCAAACCGCGCGGAGCGGATGGTGCCGCTGCCGAAGGTGATCTGCTGGTAGGACGGCGGCGACGACCGCGAGAAGCGCTTCTGGAGGAGCATGCCCGCCGCCAGAGCGGCCAGAAGCGCCGCGGCCGTCAGAGCCGCGCGGAGAAAACGGGCCCGCCGGCGAGGCGTCGTGGCGGCGGCGAGGAGAGCGACGTTCGAGGTCTCGCCGGAGACGGACGCCTCCGACAGATGCTCGCGAATGCTCCGCACGTCGCTCGCCAGGTCCCGCGTCGAGGCGTAGCGGCCTTCCGGGTCTTTCGCGAGACAGCGCTCGATGATCCACCGGAACGGCGCCGGCACGCTCGCGTTGATCCTTCCGATCGGCTCCGCTTCCTCGCGGATGATCGCGGTGAGCGTCTCGGCGGTCGTCTCGCGCTGGAACGCGCGCTTGCCGGTCGCGACCTCGTAGAGGATCGATCCGAACGAAAACTGATCGGAGTGGAAGTCGATCGGCTTGCCGCTCGCCTGCTCGGGTGACATATAGCCGACGGTGCCGAGGACCGTTCCCGGCCTCGTCTCCTCGATCGCCGTGGCGCTGTCCGCGCTCAGCCCTTCCTCGCGTGGCAGGAGCTTGGCGAGCCCGAAGTCCAGGATCTTGACCACGCCGTCGCGGGTCACCATCACGTTCTCGGGCTTCAGGTCCCGATGGACGATTCCCGCCGCGTGCGCCTTGGCGAGACCGTCCGCGATCTGGAACGCGAGGTCGAGCATTTTCCTCGTCGGCAGGAGCTCTTCGCTCTGCAGATCGCGGAGCGTCCGTCCCTCGATGAGCTCCATGGCGATGTAGACCGTCCCGTCGGCCGAGCCGATGTCGTGGATCGTGACGATGTTGGGATGGTTCAGGGAGGAGGCCGCGCGCGCCTCCTGCTCGAAGCGCTTGCGGCGGTCGGCGTCGGCGGAGAGGTCCGCCGCCAGGACCTTGATGGCGACGTCGCGCCGCAGCCGCTGGTCCCGCGCCCGGTAGACTTCGCCCATGCCTCCCGCCCCGAGAGGCGCGAGGATCTCGTACGGGCCAAGCCGGGAGCCAGTTGAGATTGCCATGGAAGAGACGGGCGCGATTGTAAACCGAACGAGATGAGGCGTCTTGAAAACCTCCTAGATACGATTTTTCGAGCCGCGCTCGTCGAGGCGAGCTGGAGGAGAGGCGATCGCCATGAAGAACACGGATCCGCGTATCGATGCCTACATTGCGAGGGCGGCGGGGTTCGCGAAGCCGATCCTCAAGCACCTGCGCAAGCTGGTGCACGAGGCTTGTCCCGACGTCGAGGAGACGATGAAATGGAGCTCGCCGACGTTCCTGTACAGCGGAAAGATCATGGCCGGAATGGCGGCGTTCAAGCAGCACTGCATATTCGGCTTCTGGCACCAGGGCATGGAGGCGGTGCTGGGCACCGACGGGGGAAAGGCCGAAACGGCGATGGGGAGCCTCGGCCGGATCACGAGCCTCGACGACCTGCCTTCCGACAAGAAGATGGCCGCCTACATCAAGAAGGCCGCCGCGCTGAACGAGTCCGGCGCGTCGGCCCGCCCGCGTCCGGCCAAGCCTGCGGCGCCCCTCGTCATGCCGGCGGATCTCGCGGCCGCTCTCAAGAAGAACAAGCCGGCCGCCGCCACCTTCGATAAGTTCAGCCCCAGCCACCGGAAGGAGTACATCGAGTGGATCACGGAGGCCAAGCGCGACGAGACGAGGCAGAAGCGCCTCTCGACGACCCTCGAATGGCTCGCGGAAGGAAAGACCCGGAACTGGAAATACGAGAACTGCTAAACGCTGACCGCTGAGAGGGGCCTGGGGGACTTCCGCGTGAGATCATTCGCGGGTTCCCTTCATGGCGCTTCAGGCCGGAGACCGGCTCGGTCCGTATGAAATCCTGGCTCTCCTCGGGGTCGGGGGGATGGGAGAGGTCTATCGGGGTCGCGACACGCGGTTGGGGCGAGACGTCGCCCTCAAGGTAATTTCGCCGAAGCGACTCGGGGATCCCGACCTTCGCCGCCGTTTCGAGCTGGAGGCCCGGGCGGCATCCGTCCTGAACCATCCGTCCATCGTCACTATCTACGACGTCGGAGACACCGGAGGGGTGTCCTGGATCGCGATGGAGTGGGTCGAGGGCAAGACGCTCCGGGAGGCATTGCTCGAAGCCGACGGGCCGCTCCCGCTTCGCGACGCGTTGACGATCGCGCGGCAGATCGCCGAGGGGCTCGCGGCGGCGCACACCAGGGGGATCGTCCACCGCGACCTGAAGCCCGAGAACGTCATGCTCTCCTCGGACGGACGGAGCAAGATCCTCGATTTCGGCCTGGCCCGTCAGTCGTTCGTCGAGTCGCTCGAGGGCTCGGGGTCGGCGGTCGAGACCCTGGCCGGCGTTCCGAACGCCCAGACGTTCGAGGGAACCATCCTCGGGACCGTGGGCTACATGTCTCCCGAGCAGGCGTCGGGCCGCCCGGTGGATTTCCGCTCCGACCAGTTCGCGTTCGGCCTGATCGCCTACGAGATGCTGGCCGGCCGGCGGGCCTTCTCGCGTCCGACCGCGGTCGAGACCCTCTCGGCCGTCATCCGCGAGGAGCCCGCTCCCCTCTCCTCGCTGCGGACGGATGTCCCTCGAGCGCTCCAGGACGCGATCGCCCGCTGTCTCGCAAAGCGCCCCGAGGACCGATTCACATCCACACGCGAGCTGGCGATGGCACTCGAATCCCTGGGTCAGAGACTCTCCGCAGCCTCCTTCGAGCCCACGGAGATCGAGATCGCCCCGCTGCCTGCGGTGCTGCCGCCAGTAGCGCGGCGGCGATTTCCCCGGCGAACCGTCCTCGTCTCCGGTGCCGCACTCCTCCTCGCGCTCGCGGCCGCCGCGTGGCTCCGGTTTTACTCGCCGACGAGGGCGATCGATTCGCTGGCCGTTCTTCCGTTCGAGAACGCGACCAAGGACCCGGATGCCGAATACCTCGGCGACGGACTCACGGAGAGCCTGATCAACCAGATGTCCCGGGTGCCGTCCCTCAAGGTGATGGCCCGCGCGACGGTCTTTCGCTTCAAAGGGACCGCCGACCCGCAGGACGTAGGAAGAAAGCTTCGCGTCGGCGCGGTCTTGACCGGCAGCGTTTCGCGCCGGGGCAACCGGCTCTCGATCTCGGCCGAGCTCATGGAGATCTCGACCGGCGCCCGTCTCTGGGGCGAGAAATACGACAGGCCGTTCGAGGACCTGCTCCGCGTCCAGGACTCGATCGCTTCGGACATGTCTGACAGGCTTCGCCTGCGTCTCTCGGGACAGGAGAAGAGCACGCTCGCCAGGCACGGCACCGAGAACGCGGAGGCCTACGCGCTTTTCCTCAAAGGCCGCTATTTCGTCCTGAAGGACACGGAAGATGGTTACCTCGAAGCGCGGCGGTGGTTTCTCCAGGCTCTCGAGAAGGACCCGAGGTTTGCGGAGGCACACATGGGGGTAGCCGACACGTATGGCCTGTCGGCTATGGACGGCTATGAGCGGCCCGGTGAGGCGCGGCCGCGATGCGACGAGGAGGCCAGAAAGGCCCTCGGCCTCCGCCCTGGCTTCCCGGAGGCGCGCGCGTCGCTGGCGGGGGCCCGATTCTTGTTCGACTGGGACTGGGCGGGCGCCGAGCGGGAGCTCCGGGGGTTGAACGCCGGCGGTGGCCTCGGGGTGCACAGCCGCGTATTCGCCCTCCTCCTCTGGGCGAGCGGCCGGACCGAAGAGGCGACGGACGTCATGGAGAAGGCTCGGCGCGCCGATCCCGGGAACCTGACCCTGACCATCGTGACGGCCGATTACCTCGCGAAGGGCGGACGGCTCAAGGAGGCGATCGGCCTTTACCGGGCCGCGATGGCGCTTGAGCCTTCCGACCCGCGCCCCCTGTTCGGCCTGGCCGAGATTTTGAGGCGCCGGGGTGATGTCGAGGGCGCGATCGACGCCCTCCGGAAGGCTTACGAGCTGGCCGGGGAGGAGGAGGGCACGAAGGCGCTCGCCGCCGCGCGTACGGAGAAGGACTACGATGACGCGGAGGTCGCCGTCGCGCGGTTTCGCCTGGGCGACCTCGAGACCCTCGCGAAGGAGCGCTACGTCTCCCCGCTCGACCTCGCCCGGCTGCGTGCCCAGGTGGGGAAGCGCGAAAAGGCCTTCGCAAGCCTGGACGAGGCCCTCGCCGAACGGTCCCCAGGGCTGGTCCTTCTCAAGGTGGATCGGGCGTGGGACCGGATCCGGGACGACCCCCGGTTCGCCGCCCTCGTCCGCCGCGTTGGCATTCCCTGAAAAGGTCCCTCCACCGCACCCGATCCCCTGATACACTCAGGCAAGTTCTAACCCCCGAAACCGAAGGTCAATCGGCCCTGCGAAGAGGTCAGGACACTCCGATGAAACTTCGTCTTGGCGCGATAGGGCCCGTGATCGGCGCCGGGCTCAAGATGGGACCGGAGTTTGCTCACCTGCGGGTGAAACGCTGCTTTCTCCTCGCGACTGCGATCGTCGTGCTCGCGTGCCTGCCCTCGCTCGCCGCCGCGCAGGCCTACACTCTTCCCCAGGGCGTCGGGGCGGTCACCCTGGCGTGGCAATACGTCGACAACACCGGACACCGCGCGTCGGACGGGACCTTGATCAAGGTCGGGCAGAGCATTTCGACCGGAGTGCTCTTCGAGGTGGACTACGGCGTGACGGACCGGCTTTCTGGCACGCTCGGCATCCCCTACGTCTTCGCGAAGTACACGGACGGAGAGCCTCCGCCGTTTATCCCCTATCTCCCCGTGGACACCTGTCGCTGCTGGCACTCGACGTTTCAGGACTTTTCCCTGACCGCCCGCTATCGCCTCGGAGACGATCCCTGGGCCGTCACGCCGCTGGTGAGGTACGTCCTGCCCAGTCACGATTACAACTACCGGGGAGAGGCGGTCGTCGGCCGGGACCTCCGGGAGCTGCAGGTCGGCGTCAATGTAGGAGTGAGGCTCGCGGGTCTTCTGCCCAGGGCCAGCCTCCAGACGGCCTACACGTACTCGTTCGTCCAGAAGATCCTCGATGTCCCGAACGACCGGAGCAACGTCTTGCTCTCGATCGGATACTCCCCGACGAGCCGGCTCTACCTTCACGTGGACGGCCACTGGCAGCGGACGCATGGCGGCCTGCAGTTCGGGTCCTTTCCCCCCGGGGACGTCAACACCCCGGAGCGGCTGCACGAGCACGATCGGTTGCTGCGCGACAACTACTGGCATGCCGGCGGCGGACTCTCATACTCGCTTGCCGCGTTCGACGTTTTCGCTTCGATCTCCAAATACGTCTCCGGGATCAACACACACGACGGTCAGGCCTACACCGTCGGCACGACCTGGTAC
>JBKPBH010000021.1:0-4882 GCA_046726795.1 Acidobacteriota bacterium | reverse complement strand
CCCCAAAGGAAGGGAACGCCTGTAGGAGAACAAGGACTCGTGATTAGTGATTGTGGTTAATGATTTCGCGCCCTCGTGCCGTAGGGGCGGGCCTTGCGCCCGCCCGCCCCTCGCGATTACGTAGTGACGGCGAGACCGCCTCGCATCTCATCCACGACGCGACACTCCACGACCGCCCCTGGATGGCCGCCCCGGGGCTACGTCGTCGTGTGCATTCCTTCAGGTCAGGATTGCCTTTCCACACCCTTCGTCGTGGTTGCCAGGGGCGGGCGGCCACAAGGGCCGCCCCTACGGCACCCGGGCTACGTCGTCATCCCCATTCCTTCAGGTCAGGATTGCCTTTCCACACCCTTCGTCGTAGTTGCCAGGGGCGGGCGGCCACAAGGGCCGCCCCTACGGCACGGAGGGCGCGACTGGGGACGACGTTACCGCGCCAACTCCAGGCCCACCGCTTTTTCCGAGAGGGTGATCTCCTGCGGGAGGTACCTGCCCGCGACCCAGAGGATGTGCTGCGAAGCGAGGTCCGCCTTGAGGCGCGCGAGGGCTTCGGCGAGGCGCGGCGCCGACGAGACGTCCTCGACGTTTCCCCAGGCCTTCACCAGGGGCTGCGTGGCCGCGCTCTTCAACGACCACACGTACAGAGGGACCCGCATCGCCTCGAGGTACCTCCGGACGGAGGCGGAAGAGTGCCGGCTGTCGTCGGTTTTCTCGTCGCCGATCACCAGGACCACGGCGCGCCGCTGGCCCGCGGCAGTCGCCTCCAGGCCCGCCACCGCGGCTGCGTCGGCCAGACGGACTTCGCTCGGGCGCTGCTCCGGGTGCTCGACTCTCGTCAAGAGCCATGCGATCCCGCCGTCGGCGCCCGCGAAATCGCGGGACCGGTCGAAGAGCTGCGCTCCCGGTGAGTTTTCGAGCGTGCGCGGCATCGGCCAGACGAACCGCACGTGGTCGTCCTTCTCGAGCGCCATCTCGTAGCGCGTGGCGTCCCTGTCGAACTGGGGCAGGCGCCGGCCGTCGGGTTGACGCAGGAGAGTCGTCTTGCCGCCCGTCCCGAGCGCCTTCAACGCCGGTGCCACGCTGGGGCCGCGCACGCTGCAGACGAGGGCCGGCCCCTGCTCGACGCCGACGACCGGCAGCGGTCGCCCGCCTCGCACCAAGGCTCCCGCCAGATCCGAGACATCAGGGCTTCTCCCGGCGATGGTCGAGCGCACGAGCACGGCCGTCAGCTCGCTGCGAACGACGCTCGCTTCCGCTCCCCCGAAGACTACGTCCGTCCGCGAGCGCACGGCCGGAGAAAATTCGAGCTCGACGGACAGGATGTGCCGGGCGGCCTCGTCGTACTCCGGCAGCGCGACGCGGTTGGGCTCCCGCGCCGGCAGCGCCGACCCATCGAAGATGGCCGTCACGCGCGCCGGCCTCGTCGCGATCAGGCTCTGCCCAGAGAATCGCGCCGCGACGGCCCGCCCTTTGCCGTCCCGCTCGAGGACGACCTCGACCTCCGCCGGCGGCCGCGGCAGGTTCACGAACTGGCGCGCGACGCCGATCTCCCTGCCCTCCGCGTCGAGAGCCCGAGCGACGAGCTCGTGCGGCAGCGGCTCCGCTCCGAAATCGAGCGGCAGCGTCCAGGGAGCCTGTGTCACGCGGCCGACCGCCCGGCCGTCGAGCTCGAGCCGGATCGCCGCCACCGGCTTCTCCACGAGGACAGAGACCGGCACCACCCCGACGACGAGACCCAGGAAGAGAGAGGCGAAGGCGATCATGAGTCAGGTGATAGGTGGCAGGCGGTAGGGCTCCCGGCGGCGGGATGGAATCGCTCAGCGGGCGGCGGCACGCTTCCTCGTGGCCACCGGCTTGCCACGGAGCCTCTTCTTGGGGTGCTCAGTCGCCTTGGCGATCCAGGAGGCAAAGGCCGGCGATGCTCCGTCCACGCGGTAGGCCAGGACTTCGGGCAGCTCGTACGTGTTCATCTTCTGGATCGTCTCGCGGACCGCCTCGAACTCCCGCGCGCGGGTCTTGATGAACAGGAGGAACTCGCCGTCGTCGCAGACGCGCCCCTTCCAGCGGTAGATCGAGTGGACGTTGGGCATCAGGTTGACGCACGCGGCATGGTGGTTCCGGACGAGCGCGTGCGCGATGTCGAGCGCCTGGTCCTCTGTCCCCACGGACGTGACGATGACGAGAAGATCCTCGGCGCGCACGGGCGCCATTCCATGCCCGATCCGCCTCCCGTGTCAAGGAGCCCGAGAGCCGGTGCTCGGTGTCTTGTGTCAAGGAGCCGGTGTTCGGTGTTCGGTGCTCGGTGTTCGGGAAGGACCCGAGCTCAACCGAGAACCGAGAACCGAGCACCGAGAACCAAGCCCTCGAAGAGGAATATCTCCGGAATCGAGGTGTTACCATCTGTCCAGTTCTTTGAGCGAAATCGAGCGAGCGCTCATCCCTTTGGGGGCGAAACGGCTTCGACGGGGACGAGCACGCGAAAGGTTGCATGCCGAGGTCTCACCCACCTCGTTAAAAAGGTGAAAAAAGATAGCTGCCAATAACAGCAATCTCGCTCTCGCTGCGTAATTAACGCGCAGTGACGGTGTCCGGAAAGCGCACCCGCCGCGTTCCGTACGCCGACGCCAAATGCGGGTGTAGCCGGTTCGGGTCTCCGGACGGACCGGCGAAACCAATTCGGGGATGCCCTGCCGCTGTTTTGCCTCTTCTTGAGGCGGCGGGGCGAGAACCAAGAAGAGGCTGAGCATGGAGTAGCCTCTCCCGTGCCGCTTCCGGACGCGGGTTCAACTCCCGCCGCCTCCACCATACCGTCGCTTCGCCCGCTCCGCTTGGATCTCGCCCTAAGGGCTCATCAGCTCCGGGGCTTCGCTCCCGCGGCGCGCGCCTCCTCCCCTCTGGGAGACTTCGCGCGCCGCGATCTGGGTTTAACACGCCGCCAGGATGTGCTGGCGGCGCTCTCCTAAGCCGCCCATGCCACCAGCGATGAGCAAGTTCGAGCCGTGAGGTTGGCAGCTGACCCGGATCTGACCCTTTTTGCTCACCCGGACAGCATCCGTCCTGACTTACGTTCAAGAATCTCGCCGAGATGCAATTCCGCGCGTCGAGAAGCCTCGAAGGAGTGGTATCGGAATCTGATACCATCACACGTGAGGTGGCGAAAATGGCTGACGCTCATGCGCTGACGGTTCGGCTTCCAGGACCCATTTACCGGACAGCGAAGCGGCTGGCGCGCGCCGAGGGGGTCAGCGTCAATGCCCTTGTCAGCGCCGCCATTGCCGACAAGGCGCGGCGGGCCGCTGCCAAGCGCCTGTCGCAGGCCTACGATCGTCTCGCGGAAGACGCGGCCGAGGCGGACGTCGAGAGTCTCCTCGAGGCGCAGGTCGAAGCTTTGCTGGATGTCTGAGAAGCTCGCTCCCCGACGGGGAGAGATCTGGTATGTGGACTTCAGCCCGGCGCGAGGCTCCGAGCAGGCAGGCCGGCGGCCCGCCCTCGTAATCCAGAACGACGCCGGCAATACGAACCCCCACTACCTCAACACCATCTTGCTGGCCATGAGCACGAAGGGCAAGCGGGTTCCGTTCCACGTGAGGATCGACCCCGCGAAAAGCAACGGCCTCCGAGAGACCACATTCGTGAAGTGCGAGCAGATCCTCACCATCGCGAAGACTCGCCTGACCGGAAAGAGCCCCTTGGGTCGAATCTCAGCTGTCCAGTTTCGGCAGGTCGAGGCTGCGACACTTCTCGCCATCGGAATCGGCCTCTGATTCCGACCGCCGACGGGTCCCGGCTATTGAATCCGCACCTCTGTCGCATTTCGACATCCACAGTCGGCTGTCCGCCGTGCGGGGAGATCGGAGGAGTCCGCAGTGACCGGCCGCAGCCTCGCCTAGTACCGCATCACCGCCTCCATCGGCGGCGCCGGCGGGATACCGGCCTGCGCTGATGAAGACGAGCGGGCCGGCCTCTGTTGATTTCGAGACGCTGCTACGGGTGACTCGTAATCGCGATGATCGTTAGCTGACCTTTCTCGGGACCGTAATGCCAGAAGACGCGATAGGCGGCAGGCGTGTCCTGCTCTGCGTATGACTCGAAAACCTTCACGCCATGCACGCTCGACAGCGATTTGAACTCGTGGCTTCGGAGCCCCGGATGCCGTGGCTCGGTCTCGAGACGCGCGAGAGTCTTTCGAACGGCTTTCAGTCGTTTGGTCAGGCCCCGATCACGTTCGAGTTGCTCGAGATGCTCTGAAGCCGTAGCCGTGAACACCAACGAGAATGAAGCCAAGCCGTTCGGCCGCTACTTGCCGTACTTTGTGAACGAGCCCTTCGAGACGATCCGGCCCGCCTTCGAATCAGCGAGGCCTCGGCGTACGATCTCGAGAGCCTTCCGGTTATCGTACAGCCAACGCTCGTCTGCCGGAATCTCCACGAACGGCTCGAGCACGATCTTCCCGTCCGCCAGACGGCGAGCCCGGTAGCTGCTCACTCCGTCGGCAATTTTTCCGAGGGTGATCCGTCCCTTCGAATCCGGCCGAAGCCGATAGAGCCCCTTTGCGTTCGACTCTTCGCTCATGAAGGCAGGATATAGCGGTGTGGGAAATGAGTCAAGTGGGATATCCCACGGCCGGATACTGACTCAAACCCGCCTTCCTGAAGATCTCGTAGCGTTCCCACTCTCGCCGTAGCCAACGGCACGCGTCCGGAGCGCGCGAGCGAAGAGCCGACCGTTGCCGTAGAGGTAGACGCCGCTCGTCTCGCCGGAGTGGCGTGCCGTGAGGCCGATCGTGAGGTGGCATCGAACCGTGCCATGTTGGCCGTCCCGCTATCTCCGCGGTGTCGATCCAACGACAGGCGAAGCGGACACCGCCGGCCGCCTGAAACGGCTG
>JBKPBH010000020.1:0-3429 GCA_046726795.1 Acidobacteriota bacterium | reverse complement strand
GCGGCTTACGAGGCGGAGATGTCCAAGGCGAAGGCAAGAGCAAACGCGAGCAAAGAGCCGGTTGTCTTTCCGTCTGCCACGCCCCTCGCCACGTAGATAACCGAAGGGAGCCCGCCCTCGCGTCGGCAGGGCAACGAGCGGCCTATAATTCCGGCCAACGTGTCCCTGAAAGCTGGTTTTCGGCTCGGCCCGTACGAGGTCTTGGCGCCTCTCGGTGCGGGCGGGATGGGAGAGGTGTACCGGGGGCGGGATACGCGGCTGGACAGGGATGTCGCGATCAAGATCCTGCCCGAGTCCGTGGCAGCCGACCCTGAAACGCTGGCCCGGTTCGAGCGGGAGGCGAAGGCGGTCGCGGTGCTGTCGCATCCGAACATCCTTGCGATCCACGACTTCGGAACTCACGAGGGCGTGACCTACGCCGTCATGGAGCTTCTGGAGGGGGAGACGCTGCGGGGAAAACTCGACGCCGGTCCGATCACGCAGAAGAGGGCCGTGGACTATGCGCTGCAGATTGCAAAGGGTCTCTCCGCCGCCCACGAGAAAGGCATCGTCCACAGGGACTTGAAGCCCGAGAACCTCTTCGTCACCAGAGACAGCCACCTCAAGATCCTCGACTTCGGCCTGGCGAAGAAGGTCGAGGCCGTCGCCCCCGGCAAGGAGACCAGCGCGCCGACGGGCTCGGGCCACACGGTGCCCGGGACGGTGATGGGAACCGTCGGCTACATGTCGCCGGAGCAAGTCCGCGGTCAGGCCGCGGATCCCCGTTCCGATATCTTCTCCTTCGGTGCGGTGCTCTACGAGATGTTGACGGGGGAGCGGGCCTTCCGGGGAGAGTCGGCCATCGAGACGATGAACGCGATTCTCAAGGAGGAGCCTCCCGAGGTCTCCGCCTCGCGCCCGCATCTCTCGCCCGCTCTCGATCGCGTGGTGCGGCGCTGCCTCGAGAAGAGTCCCGCCGAGCGGTTCCAGTCGACTCGAGATCTCGGCTTCGCGCTGGCGGAGGCCGCCGGCGCCTCGGCTCAACCCGCCTCGGTGTTTCACGAAGCGGGGCGCTCTTGGCGAGTCCTCGGGACTGCGGCCGCCTCTCTCGCGCTCGTGATCACTCTGGCTCTCCTCCTCGATCTCGCGGGTCTGCGAAGGAGGCTGCTCGGAAAGGGCGGAGCAGCGCAGCCCATCCACTCGCTTGCGGTGCTGCCCCTGGAAAACTTGTCCAGGGATCCTCAGCAGGAGTATTTTGCCGACGGGATGACCGAGGAGCTGATCGCCAGCGTGTCCCAGATCAGCGCTCTTCGGGTCATCTCGCGCACCTCCGTCATGCAATATAAGGCGGCGAAGAGACCGCTGCCCGAGATCGCGCGCGCCCTGAACGTGGACGCCGTGGTGGAAGGCTCGGTGCTTCGCTCGGGAGACAGCGTTCGAATCACGGCGCAACTGATCGACGCGAAGAGCGATCGGCATCTCTGGGCCAAAAGCTACCAGCGCGATCTGAGGGATGTACTGGCCTTGCAGGGAGAGGTGGCGCGGGCGATTGCTCGAGAGGTTGAGGCCGAGTTGACTGGAGCGGAGCGGGCGCGTCTCGAGAGGAGCCAACCAATCGACGCGAAGGCGCATGAAGCGTATTTGCAGGGACGCCTTTTCCTCGAACAGGGGAGCGAGGAGGGTCTGAAGAAGGCCTTCGACTCCTTCCAGAAGGCGCTCCAGATCGAGCCCGACTACGCCGGCGCCTACTCCGGTCTCGCGAGCTACTACGCGATCCTCCCATTCCACAGCCAGTTTTCTCCGGCGCAAGTCTTTCCGCAGGCGAGGGCCGCGGCGCAGCGCGCCGTCGAGCTCGACGAGAAGCTCGCGGAGGCGCATGCCTCCCTCGCCTACATCCGGGCCTACTACGAATGGGACTGGGCCGCCGGGGAACGAGAGTTCCGGCGGGCGATCGAGCTGCGTCCGAGTTACGCTGACGCGCACTTCTCTTATAGCCGCTTCCTGGCTGCGAGCGGTCGTCCCGAAGAGGCCATGGCCGAGATCCGGCGAGCTCGTGAGCTCGATCCGATGGAGTCCTCCCTGAAGGCGAACACGGCTCTGCTCTCCTACTTCGGTCGACAGTACGACCAGGCATTGGAAGAGCTGCTGCAGCTGAGGAGGCTCGAGCCCAAACTCCCAATCGCCCATTGGGGCATCGGCCTCGTCGAGGAGCAGAAGCGCTCGTACGAGGAAGCGATTGCCTCCTTGCAGGAGGCGACGAGCCTTTCCGCAAGCTTGAACTTCAAGTCGTCACTGGGGCACGCGTACGCCGTCGCGGGCCGAAAAGACGAGGCTCGTGCAATCCTCAGGGAAATCAAAGAGCAATCCAAGCGGGCTTACGTCCCGTCCTACTTCTCCGCCCTGGTCTATGCGGGACTGGAGGATAAGGACCGGGCATTCGAATGGCTCGAAAGGGCCTATCAGGAGCGCTCCACCGTTCTGGCCTACCTCAACCTCGATCCACGACTCGCCAACTTGCGCGCCGACCCGCGCTTCTCGGATCTCCTCCGGCGCGTCGGGCATCCCCAGCGATAGCGGTCATGAGATTCGGATCGTGGATTGAAGTGAGTCTCACCGCGAAACTACCTCGTCCCCTTCGAGATCCTCGCGCCACTCGGCGCCGGCGGTATGGGGGAGGTGTACCGGGCGCGGGATACCCTTGGATCCAGGATCGTCCATTACCTGCTTACTGATCTCCGCTCCTCGTCTCTCCGTCTCGACATACATGAGGAGGTGTTCCGTGCTGACTCGTAAGGCTTCATTCCTGGGTCTGGTCTCGGTCTTCCTGGCCGGCATCGCCCTCGGCGGTGAGGCCATCCCAACTGGCCAGCTCCGGCGACCTGGAGTCCGGCGAGGTCCCATGGGGTAGGCGCCATGGACGTGACCAACCCGCTGCCGTTCATCGGGCTGGCGCCCTGTCGGATCGTGGACACCCGCGGCAACGGGGCGCCGATTCAGGGGGGCATCTTCACGGGAGGCTCGGACGTGAGGAGTTATGCGCTGGCGGGCATCTGCGGGATTCCGGCGTCGGCCCGGGCGGTCTCGCTGAACTTCACGATCACGGGTCCGGGACAGACCACGGCCGGGTTTCTGCTGGCCTGGCCAACGGGGGGAACCGTTCCAGCGGTCTCGATTCTCAACTGGAGCCAGGTGCCCATGCAGATTGCGAACGCCGCGGTCGTGCCGACGAGCGCCTCGACGTCGATCACGGTCAATGTCAGCGCGCCCACCCATGTGATCGTGGACGTCAACGGGTATTACTACGATGGGTCCGCCGATTTGGTTGCTGGGGAGAGGTTTACGTTGCGAGGCGCCGTCGCGGGACTGAGTACCGGACTCCTGTCGATCCACAACACCGAGAGTGTCTCAGGGGCGCGTGCGGGCTACTTCCTGGCCGACTCTACGGGTTTT
>JBKPBH010000019.1:0-55834 GCA_046726795.1 Acidobacteriota bacterium | reverse complement strand
GTCATGTATCGGAGCTGGTCGCGCGTCGGTGCGTCGATGGCGACGTTCATCGTCGCGAGCTTCAATCGCGCGATCTCCCGGTCGATGTCGTCGGGGACCGGGTGCACCTTCGGCTCGAGGACGCTGTGGTTCTTCACCATGAACTCGGCGGCGAGGGCCTGGTTGGCGACGGACATGTCCATGACCGAGGCCGGATGCCCCTCGGCCGCCGAGAGGTTGATCAGTCTCCCCTCGGCGAGTAGATGGATACGGCGCCCGTCTGCGAGCCGGAACTCCTCGACGAACTCCCGGATCGTCCGCCGGGCCGACGAGAGGGCCTCCAGAGCCGGGATGTCGATTTCGACGTTGAAGTGACCGGAATTGCAGACGACCGCGCCGTCCTTCATCGCCCGGAAATGCTCGTCGCGGAGCACGCCCTTGTTCCCGGTGACGGTCACGAAGATGTCGCCGAGGGGGGCCGCCTTCTCCATCGTCATGACGGAATAGCCGTCGAGCACCGCCTCGATCGCCTTGGTCGGATCGATTTCGGTGATGATGACGTGCGCCCCGAGCCCCCGCGCGCGCATCGCGACGCCCCGCCCACACCATCCATACCCCGCTACGACGACGTTTAAGCCCGCGACCAGCAGGTTCGTAGCACGGACGATGCCATCGAGCGTGGACTGGCCGGTCCCGTAGCGGTTGTCGAAGAGATGCTTGGTGCGGGCCTCGTTGACCGCGACGACCGGAAACTTCAGGACTCCCGCCTTCTCCATGGCGCGCAGCCGGATCACGCCGGTCGTCGTCTCTTCGGTGCCGCCGAAGACCCCGCCGATCAAGTCCCGGCGCTCGCGTGCCGACAACCCGGCGGCCCAGGCGCGGAGGACGGGATCCACCTCCGCGTCCTTGCCGAGCGCGAGGAAGAGAAGAGAAGAGACGAGATCCGCGCCATCGTCCATCGTCACGTTGGGGCGATGGGCAAGGGCGGCACGGATGTGCTCGTAGTAGGTGGCGTGGTCCTCCCCCTTGATGGCGAAGACCGCGATCCCGTCGTCGGCCACGAGGGAGGCCGCGACGTCGTCCTGGGTGGAGAGAGGGTTGGACGCGCAGAGCACGAGGTCGGCCCCGCCGGCCGCCAGCGTCCGCGCCAGGTTGGCCGTCTCGCTCGTGACGTGCAGGCAAGCCGAGAGCCGCACGCCCGAGAGCGGCCTCTCCTTTCCGAATCGCTCACGGATCTGAGCGAGCACCGGCATGCTCTGCCCGGCCCACTCGATGCGGAGCCGGCCGCGGGCAGCCAGTTCCCGATCCTTGATGTCGAAGCGCTGGGCCGTCTCGAGAGAGTCGGTCACGTGGACGTCCTCTGGCCTAGCGGCCGGCCGCGACGGCCGGCTCGATGCCGGCCGCGCGAGACAGAGCCGCCGCGGCGTCGGTTCTTTCCCACGTAAACTCCGGCAGGCTCCGTCCGAAATGGCCGAACGCCGCCGTCGCCTTATAGATCGGCCGGCGGAGATCGAGTTTCTCGATGATGCCGCGCGGTGTCAGCGGGAAGTGCTCGCGGATCAGCGCGACGATCCTCTCTTCCGGAAGGCGCCCGGTCCGGTACGTCTCGACGTGCACCGAGACCGGATCCGCCACGCCGATCGCGTAGGCGAGTTGGATCAGGGCGCGGTCCGCCAGCCCCGCGGCCACGATGTTCTTGGCCACGTACCGCGCCATGTAAGCGGCCGACCGGTCGACCTTCGTGGGATCCTTGCCGGAGAAGGCGCCGCCCCCGTGCGGGGCGCTTCCTCCGTAGCTGTCCACGATGATCTTTCGCCCGGTCAGCCCGGTGTCTCCCTGGGGCCCGCCGATGACGAAGCGGCCGGTCGGGTTGACGTGGTATTTCGTGCTTTTCGTCAGAAGGTGGGAGGGAATCGTGGGCTTGATGATCTCCTCGATGATCGCTTCCTTCAGCTCCGGGTGCTTAATCGCCTCCGCGTGCTGTGTGGAGACGACCACGGTCTCGACGGCGATCGGCCGGGTGCCCTCGTATTCGACGGTGACCTGCGACTTCCCGTCGGGGCGGAGAAAGTCCATCTGCCCCTTTCGCCGCGCCTCCGACAGCCGCATGACGAGCCGGTGGGCGAGCGTCAGGGGCAGCGGCATGAGCTCCTCCGTCTCCCGGACGGCGAAGCCGAACATCAGGCCCTGGTCTCCCGCACCCCCGGTGTCCACGCCCTGGGCGATGTCGGAGGACTGCGGATCGATCGAGGAGATGACCGCGCAGGTCTCGTAGTCGAACCCGAACTTGGCGCGGGTGTAGCCGATCTCCTTGATCGTGTGGCGGACGACGGAGGGGAAGTCCACGTAGGTCTTCGTCGAGATCTCCCCGGCGATGAAGGCGAGGCCCGTCGTCACGAGGGTCTCGCAGGCCACCCGCCCCATGGGGTCGTCCCGCAGGACGGCGTCCAGGATGGCGTCGGAAATCTGGTCCGCGATCTTGTCCGGATGCCCCTCGGTCACCGACTCGGAGGTGAAGAAGTGCCTACCGTTCTGAAGCATTGAAGCTCTCCTTTGGGCGTTCTGGCGGGCGATTCAAAGGGCGCAGCCTAACATCTTGCGCCGGGACGGTCAAAACGTTGCCGGACGAGCGGCGCGGGCCGCGGGATCGTGCGAATAGAAGAGGAAGACGTTGCGGCCATAGGCGCGGCGCTCGACGAGGCTCATCGCCGGCAGTTGCGGCGAGGTGTCGCCCGGGCTCTCGCTCTGCAGGATGACGAGCCCTCCAGAGACGGCGAGCTCGCCGGCGCGAGTGTGGAAGGCCGGCGAGCCAAGCCCATAGGGAGGATCGGCGAAGACCAGATCGAATCGCCGTCCGGTCCGAGCCAGCGTCTGCGCGGCCGCCTCCGCGTCTTCCGCCAGGATCTCGACCTGGTCGCGGGGAGGCGGAAGTCTCGCGAGGTTCCTTCGCAGAACGCCGGCCTCTTTCTCGACCAGAACCGCCCGCGCCGCTCCGCGCGAGACGGCTTCCAGCCCGATGGCTCCGCTTCCCGCGTACAGGTCGAGAACCAGGGCGCCCGGGACTCTCTTCTGAACGATGCTGAAGAGCGCCTCGCGCGCACGGCCCAGAGTGGGCCGCGCCCCTTCCGGAACTTCGAGTCTCCTCCCTTTCCAGCGCCCCGCGATGATACGAATGGACCGATTCATTCCGGAGGCGAGAACTGGAAGCGCAGCTCCTCGATTCGCTTGAACTCGCTGTAAGGCTCCCGGACCCCTTCGAGCTCGACAATCCCCTTCTCGGGAACGAGCTGGCGGACCCGGAAGACCGCGCCGTCGAACCTCTTGAGCAGCGTGCCCGGTGCGAGCCGGTCCGCCGTGAACCGCGAGGCGGGCGCGAGCGGGGCGAGCATCGCGAGCTTCAGGCCTTCGAGCGCGGATCGCACGGACGCCGCTTCGGCCGGCAGCGGCGAGAGGTCGTCGAAGCGGATCCGCTTGCGGAAGCCGCCGGGCCGGGCGAGGGTCAGCACCGACTGCACCGCGAGCTCTCCCGACAAGCCCGTGCGAAGGTCGTCTTTGAGGTCCCACAGTTCCTGCCGGCGAAAGTACTCGCAGTAGAACGAGAGCTCTTCCGGCTGGAGCTTCTGGCGGCGCACCTCCGTGGTCCCCCTCCAGGACGTCTTCCAGACCAGCGTGCGGTCGGCGAAGACGGTCAGGCGCTCATAGCCCTGATTGGACTGGCGCACCCATTCGGCGCAGAAGGTCGGGACGCCCTTCGGCTCTTCCGCCGGGGTCATCGAGGCCATCGCGAGCGCCAGGAGCCAGGCCGTCACGAAGCCTCCGAGAGCGCTGCGCGGAGGGCGAAGGCGAGCTCTTCCTTGCGAGAGATCCGGCCGTCCCGGAGCGCGGCAAGCGTGGCCCGGAGGGCCCGCCCGACGCGCGGACCAGCGGGCACGCCGGCCGCGAGCAGGTCTCGTCCCCGCACTGCGAGCCGGGTCTCCAGGGCCGCGAGCGCCCGCTCGAGCCGGCGGCTTGCCGTGAGAGCGGCGGCCGCGCCGATTTCGTCCCCCGAGAGACCGCGCCCGAGCGCGTGGGAGGGCGTGATCCTGGAGGCCTCAGCCGTCAGGCCCGCGAGAGTCGCTGGCCACAGCAGGAGAGCCGCCTCGTCCCCTCCCGCGAGCGCGAGCCTGCGGCAGAGCCGCAGAACGCCCGCGTCATCCAGGCCCCCCGCCCAGACGAGCAGATAGAGGAACCAGGTCGTCTTTCCCGGATGCCGCCCCGCGATCTTCTCGGCTCGCCGCAGGCTCGAGAGAAGTCTCCGGTCCCGGGACACGGTCGGTTCGAGAGCGCGGAAGAGACCGATCCGGAGGAGCAGTGCGACGGCGCGGGCGCGGTTCTCCTCCGAGAACAGAAGAACGAGCTCCCGCCGGAGCCGGTCTCCCGAGATCGCCTCGAAGGCGCCGGACTCGAGAGCCCCCGCGATCCAGTCCCGCGTCTTCGACTCGATCCGGAATCCGAGGCGGTTGGCGTAGCGTACCGCGCGAAAGGCGCGAGTCGGATCGTCCTTCGGGGATCCGGGGTGCAGCATCCGGATGAGTCTCCTCTCGATGTCCCCTCTGCCGCCGAACGGATCGACGAGCGCCGGCCGGCCCGGAGAGATCCGGAGGGCCATCGCGTTGATGGTGAAGTCCCGCCGTGCCAGGTCCGGCGCGAGAGAGCTCCGCGACACGCGCGGAAGCGCTCCGGCCACCTCGTAGGTCTCGGCCCGCGTCGAGGCGATGTCGATGCGCGAGCCGTCCGCGAGCTCGAGAGCCGCCGTGCCGAACTGCTGGTGGACGCGCGCTCTCGCGCCGAGCTGACGGGCCAGAGCCCGTCCAAACGCGACGCCGTCCCCCTCGACCGCCAGATCCACGTCCACAGCCGCCCGCCCGAGAAGAAGGTCCCTCACCGCTCCCCCCACGAGATACAGCGCCACTTTCCTTCGCGCGGCCAGCCGCTTCGCCGCGGCGATCTTCTTCCTCAGGGCGGGCGGAAATCGGCTCGGGTCGGCCGTCTGGCGTCGTCCCGCCTTCCGCCTTACGCCGCCCGCCCGCCGCCCGTCACTCAAACACGTATTCCACCGAGTCTTCCCCCGCGAGCGCCCGAATCTCGCTCGTCAGGTGCGGCGAGGGAGCGATCCGCATGGAGTCCGCGGCCTTCAGGGTCGCCTCGAACTCCCCCGGGCGGAAGAGCCGGATCGAGACGGGTGTCGTGCCCGGATGGGACTTCAGGCTGTCCTTCAAGCGCGCGAGCACTCTTTCGTCGGCGAACGCGAGGTTCACCCGGATCTGCATCGAGCGCGCCAGGCGCTCGGAGATCCCTTCGAGCGGCGTGATGTCCTGCACAGTCATTTCGAAGGCGGATCCCGCTTCCCGGACGGTTCCGGTGACGAGGACGGGCAGATCGGCCGTGACCCAGGACTCGACCCGCTCGTAGAGGCTGGCGAAGATCGCGACGGGCACGCTGCCCGTCATATCCTCGAGGACCGCCTTCAACATGGTCTTGCCTTCATTCAAACCCTTCTTGATCTTCTGCTTTTTCAAGGAAACGAGGACGCCCCCGACACGCACCGTCCGGTCCACCTTCGAGGAAAAGTCCGAGACCCTGGCATCCGCAAATTTCTCGATCGGCTCGGCGAAGCGCGCCAGGGGATGACCGGTGACGTAAAAGCCGAGGACTTCCTTCTCTCCCTTGAGTCTCTCCTCGAGCGACCACTCCGGCAGGCCGGAAAACGTGTCGTCGCCCGAGTCCGCTTGCGCCGGCCCGCCCGAAAAGAGACTCGACTGGCCGCTCTCCGCCTCCTCCCGCATCCGGGCCGCCTGGGTGAGGACCCGCTCCGAGGCTCCCGAGAGCGTCGCACGGTTGTTTCCGAGCGAATCGAAGGCGCCGGCGGCGATGAGGGCGTCCAGGGTGCGTTTGGTGACGAGGTGGGAGTCCAGGCGCAGGGCGAAGTCCGTGAAGGAGCGGAAGGAGCCTTTGCGCCGCTCCTCGAGGATGGCCTCGGCCGCCGCCTCCCCCACTCCCTTGATCGCGGCGAGCCCGAACCGGATCGCCGAGCCGACGCCGGTGAACTTCTGGCGGGACTCGTTGATGTCCGGCGGAAGCACGGAAATTCCGCATTCCACGCAGTCTCCGATGACCTTCACGATCCCGTCGGTCGAACCGATCTCCGCGGAAAGCGTCGCCGCGAGGAAGTCGACCGGGTAGTGCGCCTTGAGATAGGCCGTCTTGTAGGCCACGAGCGCGTAGGCGACCGCGTGGGCCTTGGGGAATCCGTAACGGGCGAAGGGCTCGATCAGGCCCCAGAGCTCTTCGACTTTCTTGGGAGGCGTCCCGTGTTTCTTGGCGCGGTCGAAGAACTTCTTTCCCTCCGCGGCCATGATCTCGCGTTTTTTCTTGCCGATCGCCTTGCGCAGGAGGTCGGCCTCGGCCAGCGAGTAGCCGGCGACCCGCTGGGCGATCTGCATGACCTGTTCCTGGTAGACGAGGATGCCGAGCGTCTCCTGGAGAATCTCCTGAATCTCCGGAAGAGGATAGGTGACCTTGCTCGTTCCGTTCCTGCGCCGCACGTACTCCTCGACCGTGCCCGCGTCGAGCGCGCCGGGCCGGTAAAGGGCGTTCAGAGCCGCCAGGTCCGCGAAGACCCTGGGCTTGGCTCGCCGCAGCAGGTCCCGCATGCCCGAAGAATCGAACTGAAAGACGCAGGCGGTCCGGCCGGAACGGAAGAGCTCGTAGGTCTTCTCGTCGTCTAAGGGCAGGCGGTCCATCGGGAGCGTCTCGCCGGTTCGTTCGCGAACCGCGGCGATTGTCTCGTCGATGATGTCGAGCGTGATCAGGCCGAGGAAGTCGATCTTGAGCAGCCCCATCTTCTCGACGGCGTTCATGTCGAACTGCGTCGTGATCTCGTCCTTGCTCGTGCGGTAGAGCGGGAGGTATTCGATGATCGGCCGCGGCGCGATCACGACGCCCGCCGCGTGCATCCCGGCGTGCCGCGACAGCCCCTCGAGGCGCTCGGCGATCTTGACGACTCTCCGGACCGCTGGGTCGGACTCGACCGCCTCCCGGAGGGCGGGCGACTCCTCCATCGCCTTCTTGAAGTTGACGTCGGGGCCATCCGGGACGAGCTTGGCGATCCGGTCGCCGAGCGCGATCGGAAGAGAGAGCACCCGCGCCACGTCCCGGACCGCGAGCTTCGGCTTCAATTGCGAAAACGTCACGATCTGCGCGACGTTCTCCCTCCCGTACTTCCTCGTGACGTAGTCGATGACCTCGCCGCGGCGGGCCTGGCAGAAGTCGATGTCGATGTCCGGCATCGAAATGCGCTCGGGGTTCAGGAACCGTTCGAAGAGCAGGTCGTACTTGAGAGGATCGATCTCCGTGATTCCCAGAGACCAGGCCACCATCGAGCCGGCGGCGCTGCCCCGCCCGGGCCCGACCGAGATCCCCCTCCCCTTGGCGAACCCGATGAAGTCCGAGACGATCAGGAAGTAGGAGGGGAAGCCCATCTTCTCGACGACGCCGATCTCGTACTCGAGCCGCTCGCGATACTTCTCGACGGCGATTGCCGGATCGCCTTCGCCCCCCGCGAGCCGCTTCTCCAGCCCCTCGCGGGAGAGGGCGGCAAAGTGTTCGGCCGGGGTCTTTCCGGCGGGAGCCGAGAAGCTCGGCAGGTGCAGCCCTTCCGTGTCGAAGGCGATCGCGCAGCGCTCGGCGATCGCGACCGAATTGGCGACGGCTTCGCCGCTCCAGTTCTGGAAGCGCGACTTCATCTCCTCCGGGCTCTTGACGTAGAACTGGTCGTTGTAGAAGCGCATTCTCTGCTCGTCCTCGAGCGTCTTGCCCATGCCGATGCAGAGCAGGACTTCGTGGGCGTCGGCGTCCTCGCGGTTCAAGTAGTGGCTGTCGTTGGTCGCGACGGCGGCGGCGCCGGTCTCCGAGGAGAGCCGGAGCAGGTCCGGCACGATCGCCGTCTGCTGCGGCAGCCCGTGGTCCATGATCTCGACGAAGAAGTTCCCCTTGCCGAAGATCTCCTCGTACTCGAGGAAGGCCTTCTTGGCGGCGGCATAGTTGCCGCGCACGAGGGCTCCGGCCACTTCCCCCTTCAGACACCCGGAGAGGCCGATCAGGCCCTCGGCATGCTGGCGCAGGAGGGCCTTGTCCATTCGTGGGCGGTGATAGAAGCCGGTCAAGTAGGCTTCGGAGACTAGGCGGACGAGGTTTCTGTACCCCGCCTGGGTGGCCGCCAGGATCGTCAGGTGATAGGCGTACCCCTCTCCCGACTCGCTCGCCGCCTGCGCTTCGCGGTCCCGGCGGTCGCCCGGGGCGATGTAGGCCTCGACCCCGATGATCGGCCGGACGCCGTGCTTTAAGGCCTCGTGGTAGAAGGCGAAGGCCCCGAACATGTTGCCGTGATCGGTGACGGCCACGGCCGGCATGCCGAGCTCGCGTACCCGCCGGCACAGCTCCGGCAGCCGGTTGGCGCCGTCGAGCAGGGAGTACTGACTGTGAAGGTGGAGATGGACGAAGTCGCCGGGCACCGAACGATTGTAAGACACATCCTGGCCAATTGATGTCCCACGCTTCGAGAAGAGAATGGCTCGACCGAAAGGGCCGTAAAACGTTTTACGATCTGCCGCGATGGCTTTCCGCCGCGCGCTCGGGCCCTTCGACGCGACGATGGTCGTCGTCGGCGGGATCATCGGAAGCGGGATCTTCATCAACCCCTACATCGTCGCGCAGCGGCTCTCCTCCGGAGGTCTCGTGCTCGCCGCCTGGGTCGTCGGAGGCGCGATCGCGCTCGCCGGGGCCTTCGCGTTCGCGGAGCTGGGAGCCCTCTTCCCGAAGGCCGGAGGCGAGTACGTGTACCTTCGCGAGGCTTACCATCCCGGGGTCGCGTTCCTCTTCGGATGGGCCTCGCTCCTGATGATCCAGGGGGGCGGTCTTGCGGCCGTCGCGATCGCGTTCGCGCAGTACACCCTGCGGCTGGTTGGCGGGAGCGCGGCACCGGCGGCGCCTTTGGCGATCGCGGCCATCGCGGTGGTGGCGGCGGTGAACTATGTCGGCGTCAAGCCCGGCAGCCGTCTGTTGAACGTGCTCGTGCTCGCCAAGATCGCCGCGCTCGCGGCCCTGATCGGTGGCGGACTGTTCCTTTCCCACCATTCCCCCGCTCCTGCCTCCTCCATGGCCTTTCCCGGCGGCTCGGGAGTGGTCGCCTTCGGCGCCGCGCTGATCCCGATCCTCTTCACCTACGGAGGCTGGCAGAGCGCCAACATCATCGCGGAGGAAATGCGGGAGCCACGGCGGACGCTGCCCCTGGCCCTCGTGGCCGGGACCGTGATCGTGATCCTGGTCTACCTGCTCGCCAACGCTGTATACCTCTCGGCGCTGACTCGCGAAGGCCTCGCCGCGACGACCACGCCCGCGGCGGACGCCGTCCGCCGGATCTTCGGCCCCGGAGCTGACCGTTTGATCGCGGCAGCGATCACGGTGTCGGCCTTCGGCTTCCTCGATCTGACGCTCCTGGCTCAGACTCGCATCTACTACGCGATGGGGGCGGACCGGCTCTTCTTCGAAGGGCTCGGGCGGCTACACCCGCGATTCCAGACTCCGTCCCTCGCGATCGTTCTCCAGGCCGCCTGGGGCGTCGTGCTCGTCCTGACCGGCACGTACGCCGACCTCGTGGACTCCGTCGTCTTCGGCGACTGGATTTTCTTCACCCTGACCGTTGCGGCGGTGTTTCTCTTCCGGCGCCGCTTCCCGCTCGCCGCGCGTCCCGCCGGCTCCTTCCGCACGCCTGGCTACCCCTGGTTCCCCGCCTTCTTCGTCGTGACCGGCATCGCCGCGATCGCCAGCGCCGCGGCCTCGAACCCGAAGCGTTCCTTGATCGGCATGGTCCTCCTCGCCACCGGCGTCCCCGTCTATTTCTTCTACGCGAATCGCCGCTCTCGTCTTCCTCTTCCCGGGGCAGAGGGCCGGACACACGTCGTCGACAAGGCTGACCGATGACCCGCGCCCGAGCCCCGTATATGGAATGGGCCCGGCATCGCCCCCGTCCCGAGGTCGATCTGGCCGGCTCGAACCTTCTCGCCTGCACTCTCGACGACCTCCCCGGCGCGCGCGAGGCGCTGGACCTCGCCGGCGAGAGCCCGGACGGCTATCCGCCCCTCATCGAGGCCATCGCGCGGCGCTACGGCGTCACGCCCGACCGCGTCGCCTCGGCGGGCGGCTGCTCCGGAGCGAATTTTCTGGCCTGCGCGGCGATCCTCGAGACCGGCGACGAGGTTCTGATGGAGCATCCCGCCTACGACCCTCTCGCCGCCACGGCACGGATGCTCGGCGCCAGCGTTGTGTCCTTCGAGAGACGCTTCGAAGAGGGTTACGCGCTCGATCCTGAGCGGATCGCCGCGGCGATCGGCGGGAAGACCAGGCTGATCGTCGTGTCGAGCCCTCACAATCCATCGGGAGTCCTCGCCTCTGCCGAAGCTCTTCGCGCGCTCGGCGGCATCGCGGAGAAGGCCGGAGCCCTCGTCCTCGTCGACGAGGTCTATCTCGACGCCGCGCTGGGAGACAGGCACCCTCCGGCGGCGCTCCTCTCGCCGGCCTTCATCTCGACCAACAGCCTGACGAAATCCTGGGGGCTGGCCTCGCTTCGGTGCGGCTGGGCGCTCGCCGCTCCGGAAGTCGCGGAACGCATCCGCCGCGCCCGCGATGTCGTGGACGTCTGGGGCCCGATCCCCTCAGACCGCCTCGCAGTCCTGGCGTTTCGACACCTGGATCGCCTCGCGGAGCGCGCCCGTACCCTCATCGAGACAAACGCTCGTGTCTTGGCCGACGTCATCGCTGGCCGCGTCGAACTCGAATGCGTCCCCTCCAGCGCGACGATCGCCTTCCCCCGGTTCCGCGACCGCCGGAATGCCGAGCCTTTCGTCCGCCGCCTCTTCGCGGAGCACGGGGTCGCCGTGGCGCCGGGGCGTTTCTTCGACTCCCCCGCTCATTTCCGGCTCTCCTTCGGCGGGGCGACCGATCAGCTCCGCCGCGGGCTCGATGCCATCGCCCGCTGCCTCGACTCCCCCGGCGGCTGATCCAACTCACGGAGGACCCGCCCGACGTCCGCCGCGCTCTCCGCGCTCACTCCCACTCGATGGTGGCGGGCGGCTTGGACGTGATGTCGTAGACGACGCGATTGACCCCGCGGACGGTGCCGACGACGCGGCGGGCGATCGAGTCCAGGACCTCGTGGGGCATGCGGAACCAGTCGGCGGTCATGAAATCGGAGGTCTGCACGGCGCGCACGGCCAGGACGAACTCGTGAGTGCGGTTATCGCCCATCACTCCGACGGAGCGCACCGGAAGAAGCACGGCGAAGGCCTGGGAGATCGCGTCGTAGAGGCCCGCCGCGCGGATCTCCTCGAGCACGATCTCGTCGGCGCGCTGGAGAATTGCGACCTTTTCCCGGGTCACCGGGCCGGGGATACGCACGGCGAGCCCCGGTCCGGGAAACGGATGGCGCGCCAGGAACTCGCGCGGGAGGCCGAGCTCCGCACCCAGCAGGCGCACCTCGTCCTTGAAGAGCTCGCGGACAGGCTCGATCAGTTCCAGGCCCAGCTTCTCGGGAAGGCCTCCCACGTTGTGGTGTGTCTTGATGACCTGCGAGGGGCCCTTGATCGAGACCGATTCGATGACGTCGGGATAGAGCGTCCCCTGCGCGAGGTAACGGGCATCGGGAATGCCGCGCGCCTCCCGCTCGAAGACCTCGATGAAGCTCCTGCCGATGATCCGCCTCTTCTCCTCCGGGTCCTCGACGCCGGAGAGCCTCTCGAGGAAGAGATCGGAGGCGTCAACCGCCCGGATCGCGAGACCGAAGCGGCGGAAGGCTTCCTCGACCTGGATGCGTTCGTGCGCCCGCAGGAGACCATGGTCCACGAGGATCGGGTGCACCCGCTCGCCGACCGCCTCGCGCAGGAGGAGCGCGGTCACCGAGGAATCCACGCCGCCCGAGAGGGCACAGACCACCGCGCCGGCCGGGGCCTGCCGGCGGATTGCTTCGACCTTCTCGCGGCGGAAGGAATCCATCGTCCACTCGGGTTTGACGCCGCAGACCCGGAAGAGAAAGTTCTGGAGGATCTCGGAGCCGTGCTCCGTGTGCCGGACCTCGGGGTGGAAGCAGACGGCGTAGAAGCCACGCTCGGAGTCTTCGAACGCCGCGATCGGGCTTTCGGAGGTCGAGCCCGTGACCCTGAAGCCGGGGGGAGGCGCCGCGACGCTGTCTCCGTGACTCATCCAGACGGTCTGCTCGGGCTCGAGGCCATAGAAGAGCCTGGAGTCGGCGGCCAGGCGCGCCGTTGCCCGGCCGTACTCGCGGCCGCGCCCCCCCACGACGTTCCCGCCGGCGGCCAGCGCCATCCATTGCATGCCATAGCACACGCCGAGGACCGGCACGCCGAATCCGAAGGGGTCCGCGGCGGGTCTCGGGGCCCCCTCCTCGTAGACGCTCTGCGGCCCTCCCGAGAGGATGATTCCGGCGGGCGACCAACGGCGGATCTCCTCCGCCGGAGCCGCCGGCGGGAGGACCACGGAAAAAACCCGCGCCTCACGGATGCGGCGGGCGATCAACTGCGTGTATTGCGATCCGAAGTCGAGGACGACGATGTTCCCGGCGGGAGAGGTCACGAGCGGGTCCTTCTAGGCACCAGCGACAGGGGCAGGGCCAGCGCGGCAGCGGGAAGCACCGCGGCGGCGGCGCCGACGAAAGGCGCCAGCGACACGAGCATCGGCGCGATGAGCACCCCCGGCGCGAGCCGTCCGGCGAGGCGCTCGCCGGCGAAAAGGCAGGCCGCGGTGCCGCCCAGGAAGAGGACGGTGAAGACCGGGCCGAAGATCCGGCCATAGGCGGAGTGCGGCCTCGCTCCCCGAGCCCCGAAGAGGGAATTCTCCGCCATGGACACGCCGAGGATGAAGAGGAGAGAGACGGCGTAGACGGGAAGGAAGAACAGGAGCGACTGCTCGATGAAGCGAACTTCGGGGGTCGAGGAGGCCAGCCGCGCTCCCCTCCACTGCTCGAAGAACGGATAGTTGCCGAATCCCGGGTCGTCGTGGCCATGCGTGAGGAGGAAGAGCAGGACGCCGAGGAGGAACGCAGACGGAAGGAGCAGGGCAGCCTGGCGCAAGAACGTCACGTCCCGCTCGATTGTAAGCGATCGGGTGGCCGGGGCGACTTTTGGCCACAAACGGTCGGTCTCGACCGGCAGCCAAAAGTATTCAAAGAGGTGGGTCTGGCCAGGTCCCTGGACTCTCTCGCCGCCGTCTTGCAAAGCGAACGCCTGCGGCCCTGCTATCGTCTCCGGCAGTGACCCTGAAGAAATCCACGAAGATCTGGATCGGGCTCTTCGCGGCCTCGGCCCTCGCGACGGGGATCATCCACTCCGTCCAGGTCAACTTCGGCTGTTTCGGCGTGCTGACAGCGGTCCTCGCCTTCGTCTCGTGCATGGTGCTTCTCGCTCTGGGGATCGCGGCGGCTTTCCGCGCCATCGTGCGGCGCTTGACCCTGCGCCTGGCCTTCTCCTATTTCCTCATCGGCATCGTGCCGATCCCGCTTCTGGCGATGCTTCTCTTCTCGGCTGCGTACCTGCTCGCTCATCAGTTCGTCGCCACGCGAGTCCGGCGCGAAGTCACGGCCGTCGCGCAAGAGACGGCGGCCCGCGGCAACGTCCCGTCGGTCCGGGTGCAGGATGGAATCATCGAGGCCTCGGATGTCCCCTGGCTCAAGAGGGGCGAGAAGGCGGACTGGGCTGGGGCCCTCGACGAGCCTCGTCCGATCCTCTCGCCTGAGCGAAAGGTCTGGCTGGTGACACGCCGTGCGCCCGAGGAGGGCCAGGGGCTCGTTCTGGTCCCCGGCGACGCTCCGGAGTTTCTGCAGCGGCTGGCCGATCGCACCGGATATCCCGTCTGGATCGAGGGCGGTCGGGCTCGCCACAGCCGGAGCGGGTGGAAGGTGGACACGGAGCCCTCGTCCGCCGGCCGAGGCGGCGACATCGGTGGACAAAGCGCCCGGCCGCGCGATTCGAAGGCTCCCGATCGAGGGATCCTCGACCGGGAGTGGGTCGGCGCCGTTTACGTGGAGAAAGTCGCCTTCCCACCCACGCCGACCGACAAAGACACGGATGTCGTCGTCTGGGCGGCGAGGACGTCTCCGAGCGTGCTCGGGTCTCAGCTCTTCGCCCAGGGTGTCCCGGCCCTCGGACGAATCTTCCGCGCGGTCCTCACCGGCCTTTCGGCAATCCTTCTGCTGGTCTATCTCGTCGCGCTCGCGATCGCCTTCATCCTGGTCGGAACGATCGCGAGGAACGTCAACCGCCTGACCCGCGCGAGCCAGGCCATCGCCCGAGGAGACTTCTCGGTGCGGGTGCAGTCACGCTCGCGCGACCAGATCGGAGACCTCGCACGATCGTTCGACGGCATGGCGGCCTCGATCCAGGGTCTGCTCGTCGAGACGGCCGAGAAGAAGCGGCTCGAATCGGAGATCGCGATCGCCCGCACGATCCAGCAGAAGCTCCTGCCCGAGCCCGAGGCGGAGCTGCCGGGGGTCTCGGTGCTGGCCCGGTTTCAGCCGGTGGCGGCGATCGGAGGCGATTACTACGACTACTTCGGCATGCCCGACGGGCGGTCGGCCGTCGTGGTCGGGGATGTGTCCGGCCACGGGCTGCCGACGGGTTTGCTCGTCGCCATGGCCAAGGCGGGACTCTCGACCTTGATCGAGTCGGGCCTCTCAGGAGGGCGTCTCTTCGCGCGGTTGAACGATCTCATCCACCGGTCCACGGACTCGCGCAACTACATGACCCTGGCGTTGCTCGCCTACGACCCGGCCTCGCGCGGGGCAGAACTGACCAATGCCGGGCAGCTGGCTCCGTACCGGCTCACCGGAGGGGGCGTCGAGAGTATCGCGCTCCCCTCCTTCCCGCTCGGCCTCTCCGAGCGGAGCGATTTCCCGAGCCAGGCGTGCGTATTCGCGCCGGGAGACCGTCTCCTCTTCGTGACGGACGGCTTCGTCGAGGCCTGCGACTCCGGCGGGGATCCCTTCGGATTCGAAAGGCTGGAGGCGTTGCTGCGGGAGCAAACGGCGTCCGAAGCCGGCCGGCTGCGCGACGCGATCCTCGCCGCCGTCGAGAAGCACACAGGCGGCGCTCCTCCCGCCGACGACCGGACCCTCGTCGTTCTGACGTTCCATTGACGAAAGGAGACTCGATGCGACGGTTCCTCCTCGTTTCGACGGCGATCCTCCTGACCTCGCGGCTTCCCGCCCAGACATCCCCGTTCGTGGACGAGAAGACCGAGCGCGCCCTGGTCAACGAAATCTCCGGCGATCTCGCGTTCGAGCACATGCGCCTGACGACTCAGTGGCACAAGCCCTCAGGATCGGAGGGCTTCTTCGCCGTGGCACGCTTCGCGCTCGAAAAGGCGAAGGAAGCGGGGCTCGAGGACGCGCGGTGGATCGACCAGATCAACGACTACGCTTCCTGGACCTGCAAACGCGCGGAAGCCTGGCTCCTCGAAGGCGAGGGGGCCTCCGCGTCCGAGACGAAGCTCGGATCGTACGCCGAGGTCGCGACGTCGATCGCGGATTACTCTCGATCGGCCGACGTGGCGGCGGAGCTCGTCGACGTCGGAGCCGGTGACCGTCCCTCCGACTACGAGGGAAAGAACGTCCGGGGCAGGATCGCGCTCGCCTACGGCAGTCCGGTCGCCGTGACGGAGCAGGCCGTCTGGAAGCGAGGCGCCGCGGGCATCCTCGCCTGGTCCTCGACCCGCGCCAACCCGCTGGCTGACGCGCCGGACCAGATCGCGTGGCAACGCGTCCCGGAAAGGGACGGGCCCAACGGCGAGAAGACGACCTTTGCGTTCATCCTGTCCGCCCGCGCGGGCAAAGCGCTCTCCGACCGCTTGAAGCGCGAGGCGGGGCGGCAGCCGGACGAAGCGGCTCACCCTCCCCTGCGCGTCCGGGTCCTGGTCGACTCTGCGACGCTGCCGGAAAAGAAGTCGGCCCTGGTCGAGGCCCGAATCCGGGGGACGGACCCGGCTCTGCCCGAGGTCGTCCTGACGAGCCACCTGCAGGAGGAGAAGTTCTCGGCCAACGACAACCAGTCCGGCGTCGTGAACATGCTCGAGATCGGACGGGCGTTGATGCGCTTGATCCAGGAGGGAAAGATCGCGCGGCCGCGGCGCGGCATCCGGTTCTGGTGGTGCGATGAGATCCGCTCAGAATACCGTTACTTCGCCGACCACCCCGGCGAGGAGAAGAAGATCCTGGCGAACCTGAACCAGGACATGGTCGGAGCGAAGCAGTCGGTTGGAGGGCGTGTCCAGCACATGACGCGCATGCCGTGGTCGCGCCCCTCGTATCTCGCCGATGTCGAAGAGAGCATCCTGGACATGGTCGTAGCCGGGAACAACGCGTTCCTCCCCGCCGGGCAGGCGGGCTCGGTTGCGCCCGGGGTCCTGTACAGCAAGCCCATCTTCGCGCACCTGGGGTCCCGCGAGCCCTTCCACGCCCGGGCCGTGCCGTACTTCGACTCGACCGACCATCTCGTCTTCAACGACTCCTGGATCGGCGTGCCCGGCACGACTCTGACCAACTGGCCGGACGAGAACATTCATTCGAGCGGCGACGACCTATGGCAGATGGACTCCACCCAGTTGAAGAGGAACGCCTTCGTCGTCGCGGCGACGGCCCTGTGGCTCGCCAACGCCGGCGGCTCCGAGGTGGCGCGCCTGGCGCCGTTCGTGACGGCCCGGGCGCTCGAACGGATCTCCCGGGACATCGCGACCGCGGCCGAATGGATGCGGTCGGGCAAAGGAGAGCCGATCGAACGTTCCCGCGCCGCCCGGAACCTCGTCGAGGTCTCGATCGAGAAAGAAGAGGGGACGATCGCCTCGATGCGTGGGGTGGACCCGCAGGACGCGATGGTCGCCTCCGTTGTCTCGTTGCGTCAGAATGAGCTCGCCAACGCCGCCCGAGCGCTCCGCGCTGCGGTCGTTTTGCGGCAGGACGACCACGCCTCGGCCTGGAACACCGGACCCTCGGACACCGAGCAAAGGCTCGGGAAACACGTGCCCAAGAGGGCGGCTGCGACACTGCCAGATTGGCTCGCGCTCCAGAGGAGAGTCTCCGACAAGCGAGCCGACGAAGCGCGGCGCCACCGCGAGGAGCGCGAAGCCGCGGCCGCGAAACCCGCCAAAGGAAAGGCGCGGGCGAAAGCCCCAGAGTCCGAGCCGGAGCAGAAGAGGCTCTCGCCGCTGATGCAGTGGGAGGCGATGAACTGGGTGGACGGCAAGACCGATGGCGGAACGATCTCTCGCCGCGTGTGCGCCGAGGCTCTCTCTGCAGGATCCTGGTACTACGGCGAATGCACGCCGGAGATGGTCGAGAAGTTCTTCGAGACCCAGTCGAAGGACGGACTGATCACCTGGTGAGCGCCGGAGTCCGTGGTTTGCGTCGTCCCCGACTAAGGACTACGGACCAAGGACCACGGGCTTACCAGCGTCAGCGCCAGTGCCCTTCGACCCAGTACCAGCCGTTTCGGTGGTGTCTCCACTCGCCGCGCACCCAGACCGCGCCGGCGCGAGGTCGCCGTTCCCAGCGGCCCGGCACCCAGACGTAGGCATTTCCCTCCCACCGGTGGTATCCATGGATCCAGACGAACTCGGGACCGGGCGCCACGCCCTCGACCTCGACGATCGGGACGGGCGGGCCCACGCGGACATAGACCGCGCCGGGGGGTGGCGGCGGAACGACGCACCCCGATGTCAGGGAAAGCGCGGCGAGCGCCGCGCAGATGACCGAGACGGACAACCCTGTTTTCATTTCGACTTCACTCTCCTGTCATTGTGGATCAGCGCCAGTGCCCCTCGACCCAGTACCAGCCGCGGGGGTGGTGACTCCAGTGCCCCTTGACCCAAACCGCGCGCGCCCTGGGCCGGAGGTTCCAATGGCCGGGGACCCAGACATAGGCTCGTCCGTCCCACTGGTGATATCCGGCGATCCAGACGTGCCGGCGGCTGGGAGCGACTCCGACAACTTCGACCTGAGGCGGGGGCGGAGGTGCCGGCACGTAGACCCGGACCTTCACGTCCGCGAACACCGGCGAGGGCATGATGAGAAGACCCGCCAGGAGCACCCCGGAAAGGAAGAAGCTCAATCCTCGTTTGCCGTTCATAGCGTCCCTCCCATTCATTCGACCAACGCGCGGCGAGCCGGGTTGACCGCCGCTGCGCGTCTTGGCCTCTCTAGATCTCACTCGACACCACTCGCCGGAGCGTCTCTCGGTCGATGTTTCCGCCCGACAGGATGATCCCGACCCGCTTTCCCGCGAGCTCCTTGCGCAGCTTCATCAGTCCGGCCAGGCCCGCCGCCCCCGCTCCCTCGGCGAGGTTGTGCGTGGTGCGGAGCAACAGGCGCACGGCTTCCGCCATCTCACCCTCCGATACCAGCACAAACCCTGCCAGTCCGGCCTGGAGAGCACGAAAGGTCATTTCGTAGGCGTTGCGTGTGGCCAGACCGTCGGCGAAGGTGTCCGCCGAAGTCCCGGCGACGGGACGCCCCGCCCGCCACGAGTCGTACGTCGCGGAGGCCCGTTCGGCCTGGACCGCGTAGACCTTAAGGCCCGGCGCGATCTCCCTCGCGACCGTCATCGCCCCAACGGCCTGCGAGCCGCCCCCGACACTGACGACCAGGGCGTCGAGATCCGACCGCTCCTCGAGAATCTCGAGCGTCAGCGTCGCGGCCCCGGCGATCACGTCCCGGTTGTTCGTCGAATGGATCGTCGTCAAGCCGCCTTCTTTCGCCAGACGGGTCGCCACGACGACCGACTCGTCGTAGTCCTTTCCCTCCTCGACGATCGTCGCGCCGTATCCGCGCAAGGCCTCGTTTTTCTCCGGGTTGTTGCCGAGCGGCACGCAGATCGTGGCGGGGATCCTCAGAAGACTCGCCGCCCAGGCGACCCCCATCCCATGGTTGCCTCGCGTGGCGGCGATGACTCCCCGCCGTTTCTCCACGTCCGAGAGAACGGTCATGGCGGAAAGAGCGTTGCGCGCCTTGAACGCGTTGGTCGGGTTGTGGTTCTCGTGCTTGACCCAGACCGCAATGCCCTGGCCGACGGCCTCGTCGAGCGGCGTGTAGCGGCGCAGGGGCGTCGGAGGGATGTGAGGTCGGGTCCGGCGCCGAGCCTCGAACACGTCTCCGAGAGAGATGGGCCAGGCGCTCGCGCCCGGACGGGAAGGCTTCCCGGCTTCCATGGCCCGTGACAATATAGCCGCGGCCAGGGGCCCGGGGACCGCAGGGTCCCCGCCAGGCCCGCCGATGGGACGATGCCGCCGCGCAGAAAGAAAGCGAAGGAAGCCTCGCGAGGGCTCACGGCCGCGGAGGTCGCGAAAGGCCCGCCTCCCGTCGCGATCGGAGAGCTTCGCGCCGAGATTGAGAAAGACGGTGGCTCCGCGCTCGCAGTCTTCCGCGATCCGCTTGGAAGCTCCTGGCAGATTCTGGCGGCTCTCCCGGTGGATCGCGTGGCCCCGACGCCCTTCCAGCGAGACCTCTCCGACGCGCACGTCAAGCGCCTGACCAATGTCATCGACGGGCTCGGCCGCTTCCTCGATCCGATCATCGCGGTCCGGACGAAGGATGGCGGCTACTGGACGCCCAACGGCCACCACCGCCTCTCCGCGATGCGACGCCTGGGCGCTCGCTCGATCGTGGCCCTCGTGCTTCCCGACCGGGAGATCGCCTACAAGATCCTCGCCTTGAACACGGAGAAGGCGCATAACCTGCGGGAGCGCTCGCTGGAAGTCATCCGCATGGCTCGCGATCTGGCGGCGGGCCAGGCGACAATCATGAGCGGGGGACCTGGCGGTCCCCCGAGCCCCCTGCCCGAGAAGGACTACGCGCTCGACTTCGAGGAACCGGCGCTCTTGACGCTCGGCGTCTGCTACGAGAAGAACGGCCGCTTTCCCGGGGGCGCCTATCACCCTGTGTTGAAGCGCGTGGACGAGTTCTTCGAAGAGAAGCTGCCGAAGGCCCTGGAGAAGCGCGAGAAGCGCGCCGCAGATGTGATGGAGCTCGAAGAGGCGGTCGCCGCCGCGATCAAAGGCCTGCAGGCGAAGGGGTTCCAGAGCCCCTACCTCCGGGCCTTCGTGGTCGCCCGGATCAATCCGCTTCGCTTTCAGAAGGGGGCAAGGGCCTCCTTCGATCCGACGATCGAGAAGATGCTCGCCTCGGCCAGAAAGTTCAAGCCGGAGTCGGTCAAGGCCGACCAGCTCGCCCGCACCGGCGGCCCGCCGGAGGAATGAACCCGAGAGGAGGAGTCGAATGAAACTCGCGTTGCGATTGCCGGTTCTCACCGCGGTGGCGATCGCCGCTTTCGCTGCCGCCGCGGCCGCGCCCCCCGCGTCTGCGCGGCTCGATCTTGCGAACGCCAGAGTCGTGGACTTGACGCATGCCTTCGACGAGAAGACGATCTACTGGCCCAACTCTCCTTCGACGTTCAAGCTCACGAAGCTGGCCGACGGGGTTTCCGAGGGCGGGTATTACTACAGGATGAACTCCTTCTGTGCCCCGGAGCACGGAGGAACGCACCTGGACGCTCCCTCACACTTCGCCAAAGACGGCTGGGCGGCGGACCAGATCCCGTTGTCGAAGCTCGTCGCGCCCGCCGTTGTGATCGACGCGACGAAGCAAGCGGCCGCCGACGCCGACTACCGCCTGAGCGCGGAGGACGTCCGGTCCTGGGAGAAGCGGCACCGTCCGATCCCCGCCGGAGCGATCGTGCTCCTGCGAACCGGCTGGGGCTCGCGCTGGCCCGACCGGAAGCGCTACCTGGGCGACGACACGCCGGGAGCCACGGACCATCTCCATTTTCCTTCCTTCGGCAAGGAATCCGCGGAGCTCCTCGTCCGGGAGCGGCATGTCGCGGCGATCGGGCTCGACACCGCCTCGATCGACTATGGCCCGTCGAAGGACTTCATCGTCCATCAGATCGCCAACGGCGCGAACGTCCCCGGTCTCGAAAACCTGGCGAATCTGGAGCAGGTGCCAGAATCCGGCGCCTGGATCGTAGCCCTGCCGATGAAGATCGCCGGCGGATCGGGCGGTCCCCTGCGGGCCGTCGCCCTCGTGCCGACTAAGGACTGAGGACCAGGGACTAAGGACTGGAACGCGCGGCCGTGACGGGCGCGACCGCGGCCGCCAGGGCCGGGGTCCACCAGGACAGGATCCGTTTGACGTAACCGACGGTCTCGCGGTAGGGCGGGACGCCGCCGAAGGTGTCCACGGCGTTCTCGCCTGCGTTGTACGCGGCGAGGACCAGCTCCGGCCGGTGGTCGAATCGGTCGAGGAGCTCCTTTAAGTAACGCACCCCCGCGCGCACGTTGGCCACGGGGTCGAAGGGCTGGGAGAGCGAGAGCCTTCGCGCGGTCGCGGGCATGAGCTGCATGAGCCCGCGTGCTCCCTTGCGGGAGATCGCCCGGGGCTCGTAGTTGGACTCGGCGCGGATCAAGGCCGAGACGAGCGAGGCGTCCACGCCGTAGCGCTTGGCCTCTGCCGTGATCAGCGTGTCGTAGGGGGTTTTGAAGAGGGGCTGGCGGTCCTCGCGGTAGGAGAGGTCGTATGCACCGGGCCCGAGCGAAGGATCCATCTGGACGCAGACATCGGCGACCACGACCTCATCGTCCACGATCCGCTCGATTCTTTCCAGATCCACGCGGTAACTGCCTCCCCCCGGCAGTCCGATCTCCAGCTCGTTGTCGACCACCCGATAGGAGGCCGCCTTGACGACCTGTCCCTCCTGGAAGACCACGAGGTCCGCCAGGACGGGGCAAGACGCCAGAACCCCTCCGAGGGCGGCGGCGGCGAGGGCCAAGCGGCTCATTTGACGCGGGAAACGGCTGGAAGACATCTGCTATTTCCTCGCAAGGGGCTCTACCCCCCTATTCTGCCACGTCTTCGGGCCCGGGGATGGAACTCGTCGTAGACCCGGCGCAGGCGCGAGGAGGAGATCCGGGTGTAGATCTGCGTCGTCGAGATGTCGGCGTGACCGAGCATCATCTGGAGGGCGCGCAGGTCCGCTCCATGCTCGAGTAAGTGTGTGGCGAAGCTGTGGCGCAGCCGGTGGGGCGTCAGGCGCGATCGGATCCCGGCCCGTCGCCCGTATCCCTCGATCAACTGCCAGAAGCGCTGCCTCGTCATGGCACCGCCGCGAGGCGTCAGGAAGAGACACGGCGAGCCCTTCCGGTCCAGTGCCGGGCGGACTTCCGCGAGGTAGCGGGAAAGCCACCGGCCTGCCGACCTCCCGAACGGCACCAGGCGCTCGCGTCCCCCCTTCCCCGTCACCCTCAGGATCCCCTCGGGGATGTCCATCCGGTCCCGGGCCAGCGAGACGATCTCCGAGACCCGCAGACCGGAGGCGTACATCAGCTCGAGCATCGCCCGGTCGCGCAGTCCGAGCGGCCGGCCGCAGTCGGGGGATTGGAGGAGCGCTTCGACCTCCTTTTCAGTCAAGGTCTTCGGTAACGAAAGCCCCGCCTTCGGGTTGACCAGGTCGCCCGTGGGGTCCGAGCGGAAGCCCAAGTGGACCCCCGCGAAGCCGTAGAACCCGCGCAGCGCCGACAGCGCCCGCGCCGTCGACCTCGAGGAGAGCCCTCGCGACTTCAGTTCTCGGACGTAGCGGGAGAGGTCCTCGCGCCGCGCCCGCTCCGCCGACAGCCTGGACCGGGTCAGCCAGGAGCCGAAGGCCTCGAGATCGCCGCGATACGCCTTCAGGCTCGCCGGCGACAGCCCTCTCTCGACCGCCAGATGATCGAGGTACGTCGGAAGGTGCCGCTCCAGGAATTCCTCGGACCCGGGGACCCGAGGCCTGGAACCGGGGGTTCGGCTCACCGCGCCGCGGCGGCGGGCGCGAAGCTCGAGACGATCCCGAGAATCTCCTCGTCGGAAAGGACGTGGTCGCTCTCCTTCGCGCGGCGGAAGACGGTTTCGACGAGCTCCTGACGGGGCTCGATGCCATGGTTCTCCAGCCAGCACTGGACGTTGGAGAGCCCGCTCATGGGGCCAACCTCGATGATCTGCGTGCGGCCGACCATCCCCGCGGGGACGCCCGAGTAGACCCGATCGGCCAGCCACTCGTCCCCCTTCTTGCGGGCCTTGATGATCGCGGCGGCGTGGACTCCCGTGCCAGTCCGGAAGGCATCGCGCCCGACGACGGGATAGTTGTCGGGGATGGGGACTTCGGTAGCGCGGGAGACGGCCGAGCAGTAATCGTGGAGGCTCGTCAAGTCGCGGTCGATCCAGCCCAGAAGCTGCAGGTTCACGAGCAGCTGGTCCATCGGCGTGTTGCCGACTCTCTCGCCGATCCCGAGCGCGCAGGCGTGGACCCGATGCGCTCCCGCCTCGAGGGCCCAGAGCGCGTTGGTCACGCCGAAGCCGCGGTCCTGGTGGCCGTGCCAGTCCACCTTGACCTCGGGATTGACCTCGAGGACGAGCCTCGAGACGTATCGGATGACGTTTCGGACTCCGTCGGGGGTCGCGTGGCCGACCGTGTCGCAGACGCAGACGCGGCCGGCGCCGGCCCGGATGGCCGCCGTGTACATCTGGCGGATGTGATCCGGATGGGCGCGCGTCGTGTCTTCGGTCACGTACATGACCGGCAACCCTTCGCGCACGGCCAGCGACACGGCCTCCTCGGTCATCCGGAGCATCCGCCCGAGGTCCCAGTCCTCGGCGTACTGCCGGATCGGCGAGGAGCCGATGAAGCACGCCACTTCGATCGGAATCCCGACCTTCTGCGAGATCTCGATGATCGGAAGGATGTCGGCGGCGATCGTCCGCGCCGCGCAGTTGGGACGCAGCTTCATCTGCGCGTCCACGATCTCGCGGGCGAGCCGCGTGACCGTCCGAACGACGTGCGGCCCGGCCCCGGGCAATCCGATGTCGGCCGAGTCGATACTGAGAGCCTCCATGAGGTGCAGGATCTCGAGTTTCTGCTCGACGGCGGGGCTCTTGACCGAGGGGGACTGCAACCCGTCGCGCAGAGTCTCGTCGTCCAACTCGACCCGCCCACGCGCCGGGAAAACCGCGCCCCCGGCTCGGTTCCAGTCGTAGATCAGGTCGGATTCCGGCGGATGCAAGGTCTGCCTCTCGGAGAAAGTCTAGCAGGTTTCAGGCCGGTGGGATGGGAGTTCTCCCGTCACCCTGAGCGAAGCGGAGGATCTGCTCTCGTCGTGCCGATGGGGGCAGATTCTTCGTCGCTTCGCTCGCGCCGTCGCCATAGCGGCTCTGGCGCGTCGGCGACCTCAGAATGACAGGAGGTCAAGACTCACTTCCCCGTGAATTTCGGGGTTCTCTTTTCCAGGAAGGCGTTCATCCCCTCTCTCATGTCGTCGGTCGAAGCGCAGAGGCCGAAGAGCGTAGCCTCGTATGCCAGCCCTTCCGCAAGCGGCATCTCGACTCCGCGCCGGATCGCCTCCAGAGCGTAGCGGCAGGCGATCGGGCCGTTCCGGGCGATGGCCCGCGCCAGCTCGAAGGCCGCCTCGAGCGCCTGGCCGGCGGGAACGACGCGGTTGACGAGCCCCAGCCGATGGGCCTCGGCGGCCGTGACTCCCTTCTCGGCCGTCAACACGAGCTCCGCGGCCCGGGCCTTTCCCAGCAGGCGGGCCAGACGTTGCGTCCCGCCATACCCCGGCAGGATTCCGAGCGATGTCTCCGGCAGCCCCATCTTGGCGTTCTCCGAGGCCACGCGCAGCGTACAGGCGAGCGCGAGCTCCAGGCCTCCGCCGTAGGCGTAGCCGTTGATCGCGGCGATCGTCGGGAAGGGCAGGTTCTCCAGGCGGTCGAGCAGGGCCTGGCCCCGACGCGCGTGCTCGCGGCCGTCCAGAGGAGTCAACTTCGCGAGCTCCGCGATATCCGCTCCGGCGATGAAGGCCTTCTCCCCAGCCCCCGTCAGGATCAGACACCGCAGCGCCGGGTCTTCAGCGGCCTCCGCGACGCGGGCCGCGAGCTCCCCCTGGACAGCCGAGTTCAAGGCGTTCAACTTCTCCGGACGGTCTACGGTCAGCGTCCGGATTCCCTCCCGGGTCTCGACTCGAATCGCCGGAGGGCTCATTTCCCCTCTCCGTACTCGTAGAACCCGCGCCCCGACTTCTTCCCGAAACGGCCGGCGACCACCATGCGTTTCAAGAGGGGCGGCGGCGCGAACCGCTTCTCCCGGTATTCGTTGAACATGATCTCGGCGATGGCATAGGTCGTGTCGAGGCCCACGAAATCGAGGAGCCTCTGGGGACCCATCGGGTGGCCGCATCCGAGCTCCATCCCCATGTCGATGTCCTCCCTCGTCGCAACCCCTTCATCGAGCGCGCGGACGGCGTCGAGCAGGTACGGGACGAGCAGGCGGTTGACGACGAATCCCGAGTTGTCCTGCGCCCGGATCGGTTCCTTGCCGAGCGACTTGGCGAAGTCGAAGACCGTCTTTTCCGTCGCCTCCGAGGTCGCGATCGTCCGGACCACCTCGACGAGCTTCATGACCGGCACGGGATTGAAGAAGTGAAGCCCGGCGAACCGGTCCGGCCGGCGCGTCGCGGCCGACAACTCGGTGATCGTCAGCGACGAGGTGTTGGAGCAGAAGATGGTGTCCGGTTTGCAGGCCCGATCGAGGGTTTGGAAGACTTCCCTCTTGGCCTCGAGGCTCTCGACGATCGCCTCGACGACGATGTCGCACTCGGACAGCTCCTCGAGCCGCGTCGTCGTCGAGAGCCTGGCTCGGGCGGCGTCGCGGGCCGCGGCGTCGAGCTTCCCCTTCTCGACGGCTCTCGCCAGAGATCCTTCGATGCGCGAGAGCCCCTTGCGCTCGAGCTCCTCCGAGACTTCCCGCACGGTCGTCTCGTATCCGGCCTTCGCCGCCACCTCGGCGATCCCGGACCCCATCAGGCCCGCTCCGAGAACTCCAACCCGGGAGATCTTCATCGCCACCTCGGTTTTCCTTGAAAGCGGAGAGATGAAAGCCGACAGGCGGGAGGCTATCCCAGGACCTCGACGACCACGGCGATCCCCTGGCCTCCGCCGATGCAGGCACCCGCGAGCCCGTAGCGCAGGCCGCGCCGCCGCAGTTCCTTGAGCAGGGTCAGCGTGCAGCGCGTCCCCGTGGCCGCCAGCGGGTGCCCCAGAGCGATCGCGCCGCCGTTGACGTTCAACCTTTCGCGATCGAGGCCGAGTTCTCGGATGACTCCGAGGATCTGGCCGGCGAAAGCCTCGTTGATTTCCCAGAGGTCGATGTCTTTCATCGCCAACCCGGCTTTCTGCAGCGCGGCGCGGGCGGCCGGGGCGGGACCGAGCCCCATCAACTCGGGCTCACAGCCGACCACGGCGGAGGCGACCAGACGGCCGAGCGGCTTCCTCCCCTTCGCGCGTGCGCGCTCGGCCGAGGTCACGACGACGGCCGCGGCGGCGTCCACGATCCCGGAGGCGTTGCCCGCCGTGACCTGTCCACCTTCTCCGAAGGACGGGGGGAGGGCGGCCAGGGTCTCGAGCGTCGTCTCGGGACGCAAGTGGTCGTCTTTTTCGATGCGCATCGTCTTGCGACCGGACTTCCACTCCACCGGCACGACCTCCTCGGAGAGCCGGCAGGAAGCCCAGGCGGCCGCCGCGCGCTTCTGGGAGGAGAGGGCGTAGGCGTCCTGTTCCTCCCGGGTGATCCCGTACTTCGCGGCGACCCGGTCGGAGGTCTCGGCCATGTAGAGCCCCGCGTACGTGTCGAGAAGCGCCACCATGAGCGAGTCCTCGAGTTTGCCCTGCCCCAGCTTCAAGCCCTTGCGCGCGCCGCGGATGACGTGAGGCGCCTGCGACATGTTCTCCATGCCGCCCGCGAGCACGGTCCCCGCTTCGCCCAGATTGATCCGATGGGACGCCTGCACGATGGACTCGAATCCGGACCCGCAGAGGCGGTTCACCGTCAGGGCCGGGACTTCCTTCGGGATGCCGGACTTCAAGGCCACGTGGCGCGCGCCGTAGATCGCGTCGCCCGAGGTCTGCAGCGCGTTGCCGAAGATGACATGCTCGATCTCCTCGGGCTCGGTCCCCGAGCGCTTCAAGGCTTCTCGCGAAGCGTGGACGGCCAGGTCGATGGCCGAGATGTCGGAGAAGGCGCCGTTGTACTCCGCCATCGGAGTCCGGACGCCCTCAAGAATGACGATGTCTTCCATTCAAACTCCCAAGCCCCAAATCTACAACATTCGGCCGCGGCGTTCGCTTCGCGAAGGGCGGCCGGGAGAGTCTAAGACCGGGGCCTGGCTTCACGGGCAACCTCTTGAAAACTCTCGGCAACGCCGCCTCACGCTCTTTTCCGGCAACCCGCTAAGCCTGGCTCCAGGCGAGTCGGTGGAACCGCCGGCGCACTTCGTTGAAGTCGCCGGGTTGGACGGTCGGGTGGATCCGGTTGGTCAAGAGGATGGCGATCCGGCCGGAGTCCGGGTCCATCCAGAGCGAGGTCCCTGTGAAGCCGGTGTGTCCGAAGGACCGCGGGGACATCTCGGACACCGCGGGGCCGGCGCCCCTCCAGGACTGCCACGACAGGCCGCGTCCTTCCGGGTGCTGCGGCGTCGCGTCGCCGCAGAAATCGGCCGAGAAATTCGTCAACCACGCCCGGGCCAGGACCCAGACATCGCGGGCGGTGGCGAAGAGCCCGGCGTTGCCGGCGACCCCCCCGCGGCGAAGGGCGTTCCCGTCGTGGACCTCCCCCCAGACGATTCCCGTGCGAAAACGCGGATACGAGAGTCCCAGGTCCGCGGTCATCCGCCGCTCGGTCGCGTCCCCCTTCTCGGTCGCCGCCGTGGCCCGAGCCTCCGAGGGCAGAAATTGGGCCGCCGATCCGGCAGGTCCGGCCACGAGATCCGCAAACGCGCGATCGAGAGGCGAGGAGAAGTGCCTTTCAAGAATGTCTCCCAGAAGTAGGAAGTTGACGTCGCTATAGAGGACCGCGCTTCCCGGCCGCGCGACCGGGTCGAGCTCGGCCAGCGTTCTGGCGTAGGCGCCAGCCCCCTCCCCTCGGACGTAGAGGGGGAACCACGCGGGAAGCCCGGAGGTGTGTGTGAGCAGCGACCGCACGGTGATCCCTTCGTAGCGAGTCCTCTTCCAGGCCGGGAAGAAGTACCCCGGAGAGAGCTCCAGATCGAAGCCTCCTGCGGCGGCGATCCGGGTGAGGGCTCCGCAGCAGAGAGGCTTGGTCAGGCTCGCGAGGTCCCAGAGAGTCTTCTCCGAGACAGCCACGGTGGAAGGCTCGACCGCGGCCTGACCGGCGTAAGTCTCCTCCAGGATCGCTTCGGGTCCGGCCAGCAGGGCGGCCGCTCCGGGGAAAGATCCTTCCGCGGTTTCCGTCTCGAGGAATTCCGAGACACCCGTCACGTCCGTGAGCTCACGGCCGCGAGCCCGCGTCGAGCTCCTGCCGCCGGGGCGCGACCCGACGGGCGTTGGCGGCCACCGACGACGCGGGGGGATCGGGCGCCCGCAACCCGGCTCTCTCCCTCTCCAGCAGCGCAATCTGTTCCTCGAGCTTCCTGCGAGTTTCCTTGTCCTCCGCGCTCTTGGCGGCTTCCTTGACGGAGGCGATCGTTCGCGCGTACGTGCCTTCGGCGGCGTTTCGGACCTGGGACGCTTCCAGATACACGATCGCTTCCACGACACGCGCGCGCACCCAGACGGCTTCCTCGGGGTCGACCCCCACGGCTCGGGCCGCCTCTTCCTCCGAGCGGCCGCGGGCCGCGCGGCGCACGCGCGCGTAGCGGTCCAGCTGCGCGTCGGTGACGAGGCCGTCCGCGGGAGGCTGGAAACGGGCGATGGGCGGGATCCCCGGCAGGACTACCTTACGAGGCATCTTCGTCCCGGAAGGCCGGCACGAGAGGCAGGCGCTCAGCAGGATCCCGAGCCCAATCCCGGCCCTGACGGCTCGTCGCACGGGCGGAGTTTATCCAGATTCGTGGTTCGGCTCGGGCTGGCGCGCTGTTAGAATCTCCGCTGGATTCTCAGGTGGGCATACCGGAAAAGATCGGCAAGTACGAGATTTCCGAGCAGATCGGCGTCGGCGGCTTCGGCGCCGTCTTCAAGGGGAGAGATCCGTTCATCAAACGAACGGTAGCGGTGAAGACTTGCCAGTTGAACGACCCGGAGATCAAGAGCCGCTTCTTCCGCGAGGCGGAGCTCGCCGGCAACCTCCACCACCGCAACATCACGACGATCTACGACTTCGGCATCGAGAACGACATTCCCTACATCGTCCAGGAATTCCTATCGGGAGAGGACCTGGACAAGGTCATCAAGCGCGGGGAAAAGCTTCCTCTCCCCCGCAGGATCGAGATCCTGATCGCGATCGCCGAAGGGCTCCACTTCGCCCACGAGGCGCACGTCATCCATCGCGACATCAAGCCCGCCAATATCCGCATCCTGGAGAATGGCTCGGTCAAGATCATGGATTTCGGCATCGCCAAGTCCTTGCAGTCCGAGTCGAGCCTGACGCAGACGGGGATTACGCTCGGGACGTCCGCCTATCTGGCGCCTGAGCAGATCCGCGGCGAGAGCCTCGACCGCCGCACCGACGTTTTCGCGGTCGGCGTACTCGCGTACGAGCTCCTCACATCCCAGAAGCCCTTCCGAGGCGAGCATCTCTCCACCATCCTGTACCGGATCTTGAACGAAGCGCCCGAGCCGATCTCCACGGTCGCCCCCGACGTTCCTCCGGCCCTGGCCGCGATCGCGAACCGCGCGATGGAGAAGAACATCCAGAACCGCTACCCCTCCATGGAGGCGATGCGAAAGGACCTCATCGCGGTCTACCGGCAACTCGTCGGCGGAAGCGGAGGCTTCGCCGCGGAGGGCATGGCGGCCGCCGGCTCCGCGGCCCATGCGGCGCCCTTCGATCCGGACGAAACGATCAAGACTCCGAGCAAAGGGATGGAGACGGCGCACATCACGCCGCCTTCCGGGGCTCTCGCGCGGGTTCCCGAGCCCGAGGAGCAGACCGTCGGCTCCGACGCCGTCCGCGTTTCGCAGACGGACAAGGCGGGGCCCGCCGGGCTCGAGCTCGTCAACTTCCGCGACCCGTCCCAGCGCACGGGAGACGCCAAGCCGGCCGAGACTGTCGCCACGGCAACCTCGGCGGGAAGCGGACGCGGCGTCTGGATCGGCGCGGGCCTCACGGCCGCCGCCGTGATCGGGGCCGGAATCGTGCTTCTCCTGCGCAGCCACCCGGGAGCTCTCCCCGCCCCTCCCCGGGAATCCCCGGCCCCCGCCGTGACCGCTCCGATCGTGTTCCCCGCCCCGCAGGTCGGCAAGGAGGTGGCCGCAAACGCGAAGCCCGTCCCAGCCGCGCCGACCGCCCGCCCCAAGCCGGCCGAGCAAGTCGCTGAAAAGCCCTCCGTCAAGAAAGCGGAGCCGCCGGCGCGCGCCCGATCCTTCAAGGTGCAGTTCAGCTCGATCCCGCTGGCGACGCTGTTCGTGGACGGAAAGAAGATCGGCCCTTCCATCCCCGCGCAGGTCGTCGAGCTCTCTGAAGGCAAGCACACGCTGCGTTTCGAGAATGCCGACTTCGCCTCCTACGAGAAGTCGTTCACGGTGGGCCCCGAAGGCTCCCCTCCGATCGCCTACCGTTTCCCGCTCGGCGTTCTCGTCATCAACTCGCCGGCCTGGGCCGGTGCGAACGTCCTGATCGATTCGAAGTTCAAGGGAATCCTGATCGGCGAGAAATCCTTCCAGGTCACCTCCGGCCCGCACCGCGTGACGCTTTCGCGCGAGGGGGTCAACCCGTACACCGCGGAGGTCAGTGTCTCCGAAGGAGAAAAGAAGACTCTCGCGCCTCCTGCTCCGACTTCGACCCAGGAGAGCTCTTCGTGAAGTCTGCGGCCGCGCTCGCCGCTCTGTTTCTCGCCGGACTCGTACTGTCCGCGCAGGAGCCCGGCAAGATGGAGGCCGACGCCCGGCGCGCCTTCGACTCGGGACGCTTCCAGGAGGCCGGGGAGAAGTTCGCGAAGGCCGCCGAGGCTGCGGATGTCACAACGGATCGGAAGTCGGACCTCTATTTCCAGAGCGCCTGGGCCTACTTCATCGGAGGCAACTCCAAAGCGGCGCGGGAGAACCTGAAGGCCGCGTTCACGGCCCGCCCGAACCTGGACATCGTCGCCGATTTCTACAGCCCGGATTTCGTGAAGCTGGCCCATGGCGTCCGCGCCGAGGCCTCTGGCGCCACGGCCCCTCCCGCGGACCTGTCGGAGTTGAAACGCACGGCGCGCGAGAAGCTGGCCGACAACAAGCCCGACGAAGCGCTCTACGACCTGAAGAAAGCCGAGGGCGCGCAGGATCCTCAGGTCCACCGTCTCCTGGCCGAGACATACGACCGGCTGGGCCGGGCGGCCGATGCGGACGCCGCTCGCCGGAAGGCTTCGGAACTCGAGCACAACGCCGTCACGGCGGCCCCGCTCCCGGGAACGGCGCCGGGCTCCCCCCCGCCGGCCCCTGGGGGAACCGTCGTCAGCATCGCGCCTCTGCTCGAGTCCTCGGAGGCTGCCCTGAAAAATGGAGACTTTCGTAACGCTCAGGTCATCGCCAGCCGCGCCCTCGACGTGGACCCGAAGAGCTCGGAGGCACACCGGATCATCGCCGACGCCGCGTTCGGCCTGGGCCGGGAGGCGGACGCGGAGCGTGAATACACGGCCGCGATCACCCTCGATCTGGCCAACGCGCGGGCCGAGCTGGGACTGGCGCGGCTGGCCGAGACCCAGAGGAAATGGAACACGGCGGCCAGCCACTACCGGCGCGCCACGGAATTGAACGCGCGCAGCGTGCCCGCGGCCCTGGGCTTGGGGCGATCCATGGAAGAGCTCAAGGAGAAGACGTCCGCCCGGATCGCCTTCGGGCGCGCGGTCGAGACCGATCCGACGGACGCCGACGCGCGCAACGATTTCGGAGTCTTCTTGGCGCGCTCGGAGGAAACCGACCAGGCCATCGAGCAGCTCTCCGAAGCCGTCCGCCTCCAGCCTAAGAGCGCGGTGTTTCACGAGAACCTGGGCCGTGCCTACCGCAAGAAGGGGATGGCCAAGGAGGCGGAGCGGGAGCTCTCGGAAGCCGTGAAGCTCGCCCCCAACGAGGCCGGCGTCTGGGAAGCTCTCGGTCGCCTGCTGGTCGATCAGAAGCGCTTCGACGAGGCCGCCGCGGCCTACCGCTCGGCCTACCAGATCGACCCGGCGAGCGAGGAGGCCGCGAGCGGGCTCGCCGCCGCCCTGATCGACGCCGGCAAGCCGGCGGAAGCCGACACCGTCTTAGTCAAGGCCGTCGAGGCGAGTCCCAAGGCAACGTCTCTCTGGAACAACCTCGGGGTCGCCCGGGCCCGCCGAGGCGATTACTCGGGCGCGGTGCAGGCCTTCCAGAAAGCCATCGACCTCGACGGGAACTTCGAGGTCGCCCGGACGAACCTCGCTCGCGCGGAGCAGCTCGCGGCTCTCGAGCGCGCCGCATCCTGACGGCGTGCGGTGCGCGGTGCCTGGCGAGCGGTCTTGAGCGGTCTCCGAATTAGCGTTTCGCGCCTCGCGCGTCTGCAGGCACTCTCGGCCATCCTCCTCCTGGGAGCCGCCGGTGCCGCGCCTACGGCGGAGGCGCACCGGTCCGAGATCGAGGCCTGGAGGGCGAAGCGGACCGCGAACCTGCACCGCGAAGACGGATGGCTGACGCTCGTGGGTCTCTTCTGGCTTGAGGAGGGCGAGAACCGCTTTGGAAGCGACCCGAAATCCAACCGGATCGTCTTTCCAGCGGGCACGGCTCCGAAGACGATGGGGTCGCTGGATCTCGCGGGCGGGTCCGTCACGCTGCGCGCGAAACCGGAGGCCGGACTCACGAGCGGAGGCCGCCCCGTCACGGCGATGAGGCTGGCCACGGACGCGGAGGGCGAGGCCACCCTTCTCCAGCACGGACGGCTCCGCTTCTACGTCATCCGGCGCGGCTCGCGACTGGGCGTCCGGGTCAAGGACAGCCAGAACCCGGCGCGCCTCGCGTTCCGCGGGATCGAGAGCTTCCCGGTGGATCTGGCATGGCGCATCGAGGCCCGTTTCGACGCCTACGATCCGCCGAAGACGATCCCGGTGCCCAATATCCTGGGCTCGGTCGAGAATGAGAAGTCCCCCGGGGCGGTGGTCTTCCGACTCGCGGAACGGGAGTACCGACTCGACGCCATCCGCGAGTCCGGCTCCGAAGATCTCTTCCTGATCTTCGGTGACGTCACGAACGGCCGCGAGACCTACGGCGGGGGGCGGTTCCTGTACGCCGCGCCGCCGGACAAGGCCGGGCGGGTGGTCCTGGACTTCAACAAGGCGTACAACCCGCCCTGCGTCTTCACCCCTTATGCGACGTGCCCGCTCCCCCCGGCCGGCAACCGCCTCCCGATTCGCATCGAGGCCGGCGAGAAGACGTACGGAGAACACTGATCCCATTTTGGGTTTTGGATTGCCGATTTGGATTGAACACGGGCCTAATTCACAAGTCGAAAATCAAAAATCCAAAATCAAAACTCCCAAATCACTTGAGGGCGTCCAACAGTTCGGCGAGCATCCCCGCTGTGGCGCCCCAGATGACGTGGTCTCCGTAGTGATAGAACAGGATCATTCCCTCCCGTCCCGGCATCGGTTTCCTTTCCAGGACGGCCGGGTCCATGAGGGCCGCCAGCGGAGCCTCAATGACCTCGGCGATCTCCTCTGCGGACGGCCGCCAGACGTAGGGCTGCGGGACCGCCGCGACGTAGGGCTCGACGTAGAAGCCCGTCACCGTCACGATCGGGGACAGGGAGCCGAGCGGAATGACGTCGGACGGCGCGATCGCGAGCTCCTCCTGCGTCTCCCGCAGGGCCGTTGCGTAGAGGCTCTCGTCCTCGGGCTCCTCGGAGCCTCCTGGAAACGAGATCTGCCCCCGGTGATGCTCGACACTCTCCGTGCGGCGTGTGAAGAGGACCCAGAGGCCGGCGTCGCGGACGAAAAGGGGGAGCAGGACGCCCGCCCGGCGCAGGTTCTCGAGGTTTGTCTGGGGCACCTGCAGGGCCCGCCTCTCGAGCCGGAGATGCACCTCTTCCATCCTGCCTGCGGGCGCCGCGGCGCGCGACACGATCAGGCTCCGACCGCGCGGCCCGACTCCGCCCGCGATTTCAGATACGCCTCGATGAACGGCGTCAGATCGCCGTTCAGGACCCGGTCGGTGTCGCCGGTCTCGTGGCCGGTGCGGTGGTCCTTGACCATGCGGTAAGGGTGCAGCACGTACGAACGGATCTGACTCCCCCACTCGATCGCCTTCTTGTCGCCGACGAGCTTCTCCTCTTCGGCCCGTCGCTCGTCGAGTGCCCTCTGGTAGAGGCGCGCGCGCAGGACGCGCATGGCCATGTCGCGGTTGCGGCCTTGACTCCGCTCGTTCTGGCACGTGACGACGATGCCGGTGGGCAGGTGGGTGATGCGCACGGCCGAGTCCGTGACGTTGACGTGCTGACCGCCGGCTCCGCTCGAGCGGTACGTGTCCACGCGAAGATCCTTTTCGGAGATCGCGATCTCGATGTCCTCGTCGACCTCCGGGGAGACGTAGACGGACGCAAATGAGGTGTGGCGCCGCTGTGCTGCGTCGAAAGGAGAAATGCGGACGAGGCGGTGCACACCCATCTCCCCTTTCAGGTATCCGTAGGCGTGGTCGCCGACGACATGGACCGTCGCGCTCTTGAGTCCCGCCTCCTCGCCGTCCTGGCGGTCGATCAGTTCCGCCTTCCAGAGCCGCGTCTCGCTGAACCGAAGGTACATACGCAGCAGCATCTCGGCCCAGTCCTGGGACTCGGTGCCTCCGGCTCCGGCGTGAATCGTGAGCCAGGCGTTCTTGGAGTCCTCCGGGGCGCCCATCTTTACGGAAAGCTCGAGCTCGTCGGCGAACGTCCCCGCCGCCCGCAGCGCTTCGCGGGCGTCCGATTCCGCCGGCTCGCCTTCCTGGAGCAGCTCGGCCAGGGTCTCGAGTTCGCCGCGAAGCTCGTCCAAGCGACCGGCGGTCTCGAGTCTCCTCTCCTGGACGCGGCTCTGGCGCAGGACGTCCTGGGCTTCCTCGGGGCGAGACCAGAAATCGGGGGCGGAGGCCTTTTGCCTCAGGCCGTCGAGCGCGCTCCGCGCCGCGTCCAGATCAAAGGTAGCCCCGGAGCGAAAGAAGTCGCTCCGAGGCACCCTTCAAGGAGGCGATCAGGTCATCGCGTTGCGTCATGGAGAGAAGCTCTTTGCTCTCAGCTGTCCGCTCTCAGCCCGAGAGGAGCGGAGCAGTCTGACGAGACCGAAGAGTAGCACGGCCAGGGCGGCGGCGTCGGCGGCTCGCGGAATCCAGAAACCCCAGCGCACCCACAGGGTCCGACCCTGGAAGGAGCGGGCCTCGCCGCGCAGGATGCCCCGAAGATCGGCCGGCATCTGGGCGCGGATGCGTCCCTTCTGGTCCACGATCCCCGAGATCCCGGTGATCGCAGCCCGCAGCAGGTAGCGCTCGGTCTCGACCGAACGCAGGAGCGCTCCCGCGAAGTGCTGCGCCTGTGCTCCGGCATGTCCGTACCAGGAGTCGTTCGAGATGGTGGTGAGGAGGTTCGCGCCCTGGCTTCCGACCTGTTCGCGCGAGAGGGACGGGTACAGGATCTCGTAACAGACGCCGACCCCGATCCGGAGCGGGCCATCGGCCAGCACCGCCGGCTCGGCCGCGGCGGAGAACGCTCCGACCTCCGAGGAGATCTGGCGGGCGAAGAAGAAGACTCTCGGGAGCGGGATATACTCGCCAAACGGGACGAGGTGGACTTTGCGATATGGCCGGCCGATCAGCCCGCCCGGGCCCGCCAGACGCGCCACGTTGTAGTAGCTCCCATCGGGCATCTCCTCGACGTCGTTGAAGAGCAGGCTACCGCCCGAACGCGCAGCCACCTCCGCGAGGTCGGCGCGAAGATGGGCGCTCCGCTCCCAGTAGAGAGGGAAGGCCGACTCGGGAACGACGGTCAGCAGCGGCCGCGAGGCCGCGGCCTCCAACGCCTGATCGATGACCCGGCCGTAGGCTCGCGTGCCGCCGCCGGGGGCGCGACGCTCCTCCTCGTGGATGTTGGGCTGGAGCAGAGCCACGGAAAACCGGCGGCTCTCTCCTTCGGGTAACCCCAGGCGGGCGGCGCCGAAGAGGCCGGTCGCGAGTACGAGCGCTCCCGCGGCGACGGAGAGCGAGAGCCTTCGGAAAACGATGGCTCCCGCGAGAAGGCTCGCCGCGGCCATGAGAAGAGAGCCCACACCGAACACCCCCCAGAGGCAAGCGGTCTGGAGCCAGACCGCGTGGCGGTAGAGAGAGTGGGCGGCCAGGTTCCAGGGGAACCCGCCGTAAACGAACGAGCGCGCGTGCTCCGAGGCCATCCAGAGGAGGGGAAAGACCGCGAGCCTCGCTCCCGAGCCGGGCGGCGCGACTGCCGCGACGCCCCACGCGATGACGGCCGGCCATTCCGAGAGGATCGCCGCGAGCAGGACAAGGCAGACGACGCCCATCGCGGCGCTCTGTCCCCCGTAGCGGGTGACCACGTAGAAGATCCAGGGGATCGAAGCGCACCAGTACGCCATCCCGAAGAGGACTCCGGAAAGGAGGGCCCGGCCGCGGCTCTCCTCGCATGCCAGAGCCACGAGCCAAGGCACGAGCGCCACAGGCGCAAGCAGCACCCACTCCAGCGGCGGAAATGCCGCGGCGAAGAGGAGACCCGACAGAACTCCTGCGGCGGGCGAAGCCCATCTTCGCGTGCGGGCAACGTCGGTGGACATCAGTCAGGCCGGGAGGCGGAAGGCGGGAGGCGGGAGGCGGGAAGTCGAATTGCCTTCCGGGGCCCCACGCCTGCCGCCTACCGCCTGCCGTCGAACTGGGCCGCCGCGAGCGCTTCTTCGGCGCGGTAGGAAGAGCGGACGAAGGGTCCGGAGAAGACATGGCGGAATCCCATTCGTTCCCCCGCCTGGCGGTATCCGTCGAACGACTCCGGAGACACGTATTCCTCGACGGGGAGGTTCTCGCTCGAGGGCCGAAGGTACTGGCCGATCGTCACGATGTCCACCCCGGCGCCGGAGAGCCTCCAGAGCAGGTCCAGCACTTCCTCGGGACGCTCGCCGAGTCCGACCATGAGCCCGGATTTCGTCGTCATCGCCGGGTCGAGATCCTTCGCCGCCGCCAGCACCGCCAGCGAACGCTCGAGGCTCGATCCGCGTCGCGCGCGAGGGTAAAGGCGCGGCACCGTCTCGACGTTGTGGTTGAAGACGTCCGGGCGCGCCTGGACGACGACGCCGACGGAGTCGATCCTCCCGCGGAAGTCGGGGGTCAGCACCTCGACTCCGGGCGCCGGAGACAGGGCTCGCAGGGCACGGACGGTCGCCGCGAAATGCCCGGCTCCCCCGTCGGGCAGGTCGTCGCGATCCACCGAGGTCACGACGACGAACCGCAGCCCCATCTGGCGCGCCGCCTCCGCCACGCGGACGGGCTCGGCGGGGTCTACAGGAAGAGGCCGGCCCGTCGCGATGTCGCAGAAGGCGCAGGCCCGGGTGCAGACGTTTCCCATCAGGAGAAACGTGGCCGTTCCCCTCGAGAAGCATTCCCCGCGGTTGGGGCAGCGCGCCTCTTCGCAGACCGTGTGGAGCGACCGCGAGCGCATCAGGCTCTTGATCTCGTGGAGGTCCGAGAGGCGCAGGCGTTTCTCCCGGATCCACTCAGGGGCGCGGACCGGCAGAGCGGTCATTCCCCCGGCGGCACGATCCACGGGCTGACCTTCTCTCTGCGAACGAGCTCCTCGGCGGCCTTGGAAGCCTCTTCGCGGGACGCGTACGGGCCGACGCGCACGCGATAGAGCATGGATCCCCTGGCGCCGTGAACCGGCGAGACGGATGTCCGGTAGCCTCGCGCGGCGAGGCGGGCCCGGCGCGACTTCGCTTCGCTCTCGGAGGTCGTGGACAGAACCTGCACCCAGAACCCGCTCTGCGCCGGCCCCGCGGCGGAACTCCGCTTGGCCGGGGCGGGTGCCGCCGCAGCCGGCGTCGGCTCCTCCGGACGATCCTCGAAGAACTGGATCCCGTCGCCCGACGTCGGCTCGCGGGCGGAGGCGACGGCGGGCGCCGTCGGGCGAGTCTCGGGGCGAGACGCCGCTGCCGCCGGGAGCGCGCTCGGGGAGAATACGCGGGCGGGCCTCTCGGGGGCCGCGGCGGCGGCCGGAGAAGGCGCCGGCGTGGCCGGGGCGGGCTCCCCTTGCGGGCGCCCGGAGATTCCGGTCGCGATCCCGAGGAAATACGCCCCCGCCAGGGACGCCAGCAGGATGGCGAAGAGCAGAACGGCCTGCCGCGACGTGAAGGAGAGCTGGTAGTGCGTCCGGGGCTCGGGCAACTTACTTCTTGTCTCCGGGCAGGAAGGCACGCATCAGCTCGATCGGCAGAGGAAAAACGATCGTCGAGTTCTTTTCGCTGGCGAGCTCAGTCAGGGTCTGGAGGTAGCGAAGCTGCAGGGTCGCCGGCTCGCGCCCGATGACTTCCGCGGCCCGAGAGAGCTGGGCGGCCGCCTGGAATTCCCCCTCCGCATGGATGATCTTGGCCCTCTTCTCCCGCTCGGCCTCCGCCTGCTTGGCCATGGCGCGCTGCATCTCGATGGGCAGGTCCACCTGTTTGACCTCGACGAGCGAGACCTTGATCCCCCAGGGTTGCGTGTGCTCGTCGATGACCTTCTGGAGCGAGACGTTCAGCTTCTCCCGCTCGGAGAGGAGCTCGTCCAGCGTGGCCTGGCCGAGCACGCTGCGCAGGGTCGTCTGGGCCAGCTGGGAGGTCGCGTAGAGGTAGTTTTCCACCTGGACCACGGCCTTGTCCGGCTCGACGACGCGGAAGTAGACGACCGCGTTGACCTTCACCGAGACGTTGTCTTTCGTGATGATGTCCTGCGCCGGCACGTCGTGGACGATCGTGCGGAGCGAGATCCGCACCATCGTCTCGACCGGCCAGAAGATCAGCACGAGCCCCGGTCCCTTGGGCTGGCGCGAGAGGCGCCCGAGCCAGAAGGTCACCGCGCGCTCGTACTCCTTCAGAATGTTGATCCACTTGAACACGAAGAGGAGCAGGACGAACCCGGCGAACACGAACCCGGGGAAGATCTGACTCATCACGTCCTCCGTTCGACTCGGAGCTTCAACCCCTCGACACCGACGACCCGGACGGTCTCGCCGGGGGCCGCTCCCGGCGCTCCGTAGGCATCCCAGTACTCTCCCTCGATCAGCACCGTACCGGCCTCCTCGGATTCTGGAAGCGCGCGAACGACCCGCGCGTTCTTTCCGACCAGGCTGACGGATCCGGTGCGGACAGGAGCCCGCCGGAGCGAGATCGTCTTGAACGTCAGGAAGCCTACGACCGAAAGGGTCATCGCGACCGCGGGGAGCACGATCGCGAGGTCCACCCGATAGCCCTGCTCCCCGCGCCCGGAGAAGAGGAGCAGTGAGCCCGCGAGCAGCGCGATCGCTCCCCCGGCCGCCAGCACGCCGTGGCTCGCCGCCTTGACCTCGAGGACGAAGAGCAGGACCGCGAAGAGGATGAGCGCGATCCCGGCGAAGTTGACCGGAAGGACGGAGAAGGCGTAGAGGGCGAGAAGCAGCGCGATCCCCCCAACGATCCCCGGCAGCACCGCGCCCGGGCTCGACATCTCGAAGTAGAGCCCCACGAGACCCAGAAGGAAGAGGATGTAGGCCACGTTCGGATGCGAGACGACGCCCAAGGTCTTCTCCAGTCCGCTCATCTCCCGGCTCTCGATCCGCGCATCCTTGAGCCTCAGGACGTCTTCCTTCTCCCCGACCCGGCGAACCGTCCGTCCGTCGAGCTGCGCGACGAGGTCCGGCACGTCCCGGGCGATGACCTCGATCAGTTTGGCCTGCTTCGCCTCGGTCTCGGTGAAGGAGCGGCTCGAGGTCACGGCGGACTCGGCCTGGTCCGCGTTGCGCCCGCGCTGATTGGCGAGACTCCGGATGAAGGCGCGGGCATCCTGTTCCGCCTTCTCGTTCAACGTCTTCGGCAGGTCCTGGCCTTCTCCGGCGACCGGATGAGCGGCGCCCGTGTTCGTCCCGGGGGCCATGGCGGCCACATCTCCCGCGAGCAGGAGAAAGAACCCTGCCGACGCCGCGGAGGCGCCCGAGGGAGACACGAAGGTGACGACCGGGACTTTCGATTGCAGGATCGTCGAGGCCATCTCGCGGGTCGAGGTCAGGAGCCCTCCCGGGGTCGAGAGACCGAGCACGATGAGTCTCGCGCCGTCCCGCTCCGCCCCGCGGACGAGCTTGTTCAGGTAGTTCGCGGCGGCCGGGTGGATCGGCGTTTCGATGCGGCCAGCCACGACGAGCGGTTTGGAGGCGGAAGCGCCGCCTGCCGCAAAAGCGCTTCCCGCGAAAAGGCAAGCCGCGAGCGCCCAGAGACTCCCTCTCATGGAGAAACGAATTCTATCGCGGGCGGGAGGGCGCGTCCGGGCCGAGCGCGGCCAATCGCGCTATAAATGCGAGCGTGCGCCTGCGGCCGCTGGAAGTCGTGAACTTCGGAACCCTCGCCGTTCTCACCGCGCTGACGCTCTGGCTCAATGGGCGTGTGCCGGAGGCCGGGAGCATGCTCCTTCGCTACGCGGCCATGGCCGCCGGACTCGTCGCCGCGGCGGCCGCGGCCCGGCGGGAAGACCGGTTGCCCGCCACGGCGCGGATTCTCCTGAATTTCTATCCGATCGCGTTCATTCCGATTCTCTACGAGAGCCTGGGGCCCCTGATCTCGGCCGCCCGGCCCGTGGCCTGCGACGATCTTCTGATCGCTGCCGACCGCGCCCTGCTCGGAACGGATCCAACCGTCTGGCTCCAGAGGTTCGTGCGTCCCGCTCTGACGGACCTTTTCTTCGTCGCTTATCTGACCTACTACTTCATCGCGATCGCGCTCGGGGCCGTGCTCTGGTTGCGGAGCCGGCCGGCCGCCCGACGTTTCATCTTCATGCTCACGGTTTCCTACCTGATCTCCTACGCCGGCTACTTCCTCCTTCCGGCGCTGGGTCCCCGGGTCGCCCTCGCCTCCCTGCACACGGTCCCGCTCGAAGCGACGGCTCTCTCGCGAACGGTTTCCTCTACACTCGATGAACTCGAGCGCACCAAGTCCGACGTCTTCCCTTCGGGGCACACCATGATCGCGGTCGTGGTCCTGATCGCGGCCTTCCAGCGGGCGCGGGATGCCTTCTGGTGGTTGCTTCCGATCGCGGCCTGCCTCGTCGTCTCGACGGTCTATTGCCGGTATCACTATGTCGTGGACGTGATCGCCGGCGCGTTACTGGCATTCGTGGCGGTTCCGCTGGGCGACCGTCTCTACGACTGCTGGACAGGCGCTCCGGGCCTCCGCGTTCCCGACGCGCCGTAGGGGCGGCCTTTGCGGCCGCCCGTCTCTGCTCGTTTCGCCACCAGGTCGGGAAAGCCGATCCCTTCGCTGGCGCCACACCTCGACACGACTGCTACGGTCGTGCAACAGAGTCACGATCGAGAAAGGCGGTGGCGCAACCAGCGCGCCACCGTCTCGACGACTCGGCGGGCCGGAGAGAGGCGGGCGGGCGCGACGCCCGCCCCTACGGTGCGTGGGGCACGACCTGGGCGGCCGCTCGCTCCAAGACCTACAGTTTCTTGTCGTACATGCGGTAAGTCTTGTAAGGCCTTCCGCCCCAGAGACGGACGGACCTGAGCACGAGCTCATTGTCCTCCAGCATCCAGGAGACCTCGCATCCGGTGAACCCGCGCTTCAAGGCCGCACGAAGGCCCTCTTCGAACATGATGGATTGAATGCCGCGCATCCGGTAGTCCTTCTTCAAGCCGAGCGTGACCACACGGAGTCTGTTGATCTTCTTGATCCCCAGGAGGAACTTCAGCCATCCAAACGGCAGAAGCCGGCCGCCCAGGGGCTGGATTGCCTGGTTGTAGTCGGGCAGGGAGAGCATGAAGGCGACCGGCTCGAGCGATCCATCCGCTCTCCTGGCTTCCCCCAGGAAGAGGAAGTTCTCGTCCAAGAGCGGCCTCAAGCGCGCCGCCATGAAGCCCATCTCCTCCGGTGTCATCGGCACGAAGCCCCAGTTCTTCTCCCAGGCCTCGTTGTAGACCTCCCGGATCTTCGGCAGGTCCGCCGCCAGGCTCTTCTTCGAGACCTTCCGCACGATGACGTCCGGAGTCCGTCGCCGGAATCTCTCGTTGATGCGAGTGAAATGCGCCAGCGGCTCGGTCCCGATCTCGAACCAGCAGGCCAGGAGATCCTTGGCCTTCCGGAAACCGGCCTCTTCGACCAGATCCACGTAATAGCGGGGGTTGTAGGTCATCATGAGAACGGGTGGCTTGCCGAATCCTTCGACGAGGAGTCCGGCCTCGTCGTTCATGCTCGGGTTGGCGGGGCCCCGAAGAGTCTCCATCCCCCTCTCCCGCGCCCAGCCGGAGGCGGTCTCGAACAGCGCGCCGGAGACCTCCCGATCGTCGATCGACTCGAAGAAGCCGAAGAAGCCGGTTTTCTCTCCATGGAAATCGTTGTGGCTGCGGTCAATGGTCGCCGCGATCCGGCCGACGTCTCTGTCGCCGCGACGCGCCACGAAGAGTTGGATCTCGGCGTGATCGAAGAAGGGGTTTTTCTTCGAGAAGACCTTCGCGACGTCGTCGCGCAGTGGCGGCACCCAGTTGGGATCGCCACAGTAGACGCGGTCGGCCACGTCGAAGAAGCGCGAGAGATCGCGCTTCGAGCGCGAGATGGGTTCAATCTCGAGGGCGCCGTCAGCCATCGGCTTTCAGCTTTCAGCGGGTCGAAGACGGGGGCTGTTCAGAACTGGCAACGGAGGGCCGACCGCGGAGACTTTCCCTCACACCTCGACGGCGCGAATCAGGCCGACCTGCCGCGCGACCTTCTCGATGGCTTCCAGCGCTCGCGAGAGCTGGTCGGTCGTGTGAGTGGCCATGAGCGAGGTCCGGATCAGAGCGCGGCCGGGCGGCGTGGCCGGCGACAGGACACAGTTGACGAAGACACCGGCTTCGTGGAGCCGCTGCACCATCGCGAGAGCCGCAGCGTCCTCTCCGACGACGATCGGCACGACGGGCGTCTCCGAGTTGCCCGTGTTGAGCCCCAGAGCCTTCAATCCCTCCAGGAAGAAGCGGGTGTTCTTCCAGAGTCTCGCGCGGCGCTCCGGCTCCCCTTCCATGATCTCCAGGGTCGCCAGGGCGGCGGCGACGGAGGCGGGAGGCGGCGCGGCGGAGAAGATCATGGTCCGCGCGCGGTGCTTGATGTAGTCGATGACGACCGCGCCCCCGGCGATGAAGCCTCCGACGGAGGCCATGGACTTGGAGAACGTGCCCATAATCAGGTCCACGTCGTCTTCCAGGCCGAAGTGCTCCGAGGTCCCGCGGCCCGTCGGGCCCAGGACTCCGATGCCGTGCGCGTCGTCCACCATGAGCCCCGCGCCGAACTCCCGCGCCGCGGCCAGGATCTCGGGAAGTGGAGCGATGTCCCCTTCCATGGAGAACACACCGTCCACGACGATGAAGCGGCCCTTCGCGCCGATGTCCTGCCTCATTTGACGCTTGAGGTCCGCCGCGTCGTTGTGTCGGAATTTGCGGACGTCTCCGAAGGACAGGCGGGCCCCGTCGATGATGCAGGCGTGGTCCTGCTTGTCCAGATAGACGGTGTCACCCTTGCCCACGAGGCAGGAAATGGCACCCAGGTTGACCTGGAATCCCGTTGCGAACGTGACGGCCGCCTCCTGGCGCATGAACTCCGCCAGACGGTCCTCCAGGCGGACGTGAATGTCGAGCGTGCCGTTCAAGAAGCGGCTGCCGGCGCTGCCCGAGCCGTACCGGCGGACGGCTTCGATCGCCGCCTCCTTGACTCGCGGGTCGTTGGTCAAGCCCAGGTAATTGTTCGATCCCAGCATGATGAGCCGGCGGCCCCCGATTGTGACCTCGGGGTCCTGGGCCGATTCCACGACCCGGAAGAAGGAGTAGACCCCGGCCTCCCGGACGCGCCCCGGCACCTCATACCGATAGCACTTGTCGAAGAACGCGGAGGCCTTCTCCGCTCGGGTAGTCAACGCCGGGGCGGGTTTGCTCATCATGCCTCCCACCTTGTGACCGGATTCCCCTCCCGCCGATCTTAGCAAATTTTACAAAACCAGCCACCCCTCGCGCCGGTACCATTCCCAGGTGCTTTTCAGTCCGTACTCCAGAGGAGACGGGGGGGGCACGGACAGATGCTTCTGCATCAGGGCCGGCTCGCAGAGCCAGTCGCCGGCCAGGACCTCCCGGGCCTTGTCCGCGTTGAACGGAAGCGAGCGATGAGTGAGCGCCTCCCGAAGCGTCGCCGCGAACCCCGCCAGCCGCACGAGAACATCGGGCATGGGGACGAGCCTGGCCGGACGCTCGGGCAGGCGGGCGATCATGCCAGCGAGCCTGGAAATCGCGACCGGCTCCGGATCGCAGAGGAAAGCGGTGCGGCCGGCCAGGTCGGCTCGCGCGGCGACCAGAGCGATCGCCCGCGCGGCTCTCGCAGCCTCGATCAGCTGGATCCGGGAACGACCCGCGGGAACGGGGACCCAGCCACGCGCCGCCGCCCTAAAGAGCGTCAGGAGCCCGCGATCCCCGGGCCCGTAGATGACGGCCGGTCGCAGCACGATCCAGGGCCCCTTCCACTCCCGCTCCACGAGTTGCTCCGCCTCGAGCTTCGAACGCCCGTACCAGGAGACGGGCTGCGCGGGACCCTCCTCGGTCCGCGGTCTCCCGTCCACGGCCGGGCCCGCCGCGGCCTGGCTCGAGACGAGCACGAAGAGCGCGTCGGGCGAGGATCGCCCGGCGGCTTCGAGGAGGCGCCGGGTCCCGGCCACGTTGACCTCCCGGTATTCCGCGAGCGACCGCGCTTTGACGAGACCGGCCACATGGACAATGGCGTGACAACCGGAGAGCGCTGCCACGACCGCCGGCCACGAGGCCTCCGAGAAATCTCCCGCGACGGCTTCGAGCGGAAGATCGCGCAACAGCCCCTCGGTCAGCGCCCGCGTCCTTCGAGCGAACGCTCGGACCGCCCATCCTTCTTCGCAGAGGGCGCGAGCGACGTGGCCTCCGACGAAACCAGTCCCTCCGGTCAGGAACACGGTCGGGCGGGGCACGGCTCGAATTGTATTGACTCCGCCAACTCCCGCGATCAGGATTCGGCGGCGAGATCGTCCGCGTGATTTGTTTTTCCCGCGCCGTGCGGCGCCTGGCCCTGCCTCTGGGCGTGGTGGCGCTGGCGCTCGCCCCTGCTCTTCAGGCCGCCACACCCATCTCTCCACCCGTGGTCGAGTACACGATCCAGGCGACCCTCGACGGGAAGACCCACACCGTGGAGGGCCGGGAGATTCTGGTTTGGAGGAATCCCTCGGGCGACGCCGTCGGTGAGCTCCAGTTCCACCTCTACTTGAACGCCTTCAAGAACAACCGCTCAATCTTCGCGCGGGAGTCGGGCGGACAGCTCCGCAGGGACAGGGCCGGGACGAAGCCAGAGGACTGGGGCTTCATCGACGTGCTCTCGATTGCGACCGGCGCCGGCGCGGACTTGAAGCCCTCGGCGCGGTTCCTCCAGCCCGACGGTTATCCTTTCCCCGGCGGGACACCCGCTTCCGACGAGACCGTGCTCTCGGTCACCCTGCCCTCCCCCGTTGCCCCCCACGGCGAGGTCGCAGTCTCGATCTCCTTCCGCTCCAAGCTCCCCCGCGTCTTCGCCCGGACGGGTTACGTCCGCGACTTCCACCTCGTGGGGCAGTGGTTTCCGAAGATCGGCGTGTACGAGCCCGCCGGGATGAGGGGGCGTGCGCGCGGCGGCTGGAACTGCCATTCCTTCCACGCCAACTCGGAGTTCTACGCGGACTACGGGCATTACGACGTCACGCTGACGGTTCCCTCCTCCTCCGTCGTCGGGGCGACGGGCAAACGCGTCTCCGCGGAGAAGCGGGGCGACCGCACGGTCCTCCGGTACGTTGCCGACGACGTCCACGACTTCGCGTGGACCGCGGACCCGCGCCTCCTCGTCCACGAGTTCCGATTCGAGCCGCCCGGCGATATCCCGCGCGGCTGGAGTGCGCTGGCGGCTTCGCAGCTCGGCGTGCCGGAAGAGGAGCTCGCGCTGAAGCCCGTTTCGGTGCGTCTCTTGCTCGAACCCGAGCACGCGGCGGCTCGCGACCGCTATGTGCGCTCGACGAAGGAAGCCCTCTCGTTCTACGGCCTCTGGTTTGGTGCCTACCCCTACGAAACTCTGACGGTCGTGGATCCGCCGGAGGACGGCCTGGGTGCGGGCGGCATGGAGTACCCGACGTTCATCACCGGCCTCGCGCCCAAGCTCTTCTCGCGGTGGCCGCTCGATCGCGTGCGCCTCGTCGAGGACGTGACCATCCACGAGTTCGGGCACCAGTACTGGTACGGAATGGTGGGCTCCAACGAGTTCGAAGAGTCGTGGCTCGATGAGGGGATCAACACCGACTCGGAATACCGCGCGATGCAGCTCGCCTACGGCCCGCGCCCGGCCGCATTGCCCGGAAGCATGGGGCTGGACATGTATGCCTACGGTCATGCCGCCTATGCGGGACTCCCCAACCTCGATCCGATCCGGCGCTTCGCCTGGCGTTACTTCTCCGGCGGCTCCTACGGCACCAACTCCTATCCCAAGGTCGGGCTCTTCCTCGCGCAGCTGCGAAACGACCTCGGCGCCGGGACGTTCGCGCGGTCGCAACGGGCCTATTTTCAGCAGTGGTCCTTCCGGCACCCCTCGACATCGGACTTCTTCGATGTCTTCGAGAAGGTCTCCGGACGCGACCTGTCTTCCTACCGCCGCAACCTGGTGGAAGGAACGTCGCGGCTTGATTGGAGCGTTGTCTCGGCGCGGAGCGAGAACGAAGCGAAGGACTCCGGTGTCTTCGACTTGCCGGGCGGGCGGGCGACCTACGAGAAGGGGCGGCAGGTCCGGCCGAAGGAGGAGAAGCGGGGCAAGGAGAAGGACGCGAAGGAAAAGGTCTTCGAGAGCGTCGTGGTCTTCGGCAACACGGGCGAATGGCCGCACGAGGCGAAGGCCCGACTCGTCTTCGAGGACGGCACCGTCGTGAATCGGACCCTCCCGGCCGAGGCTCGCTGGGTCCGGCTGCGCATCCGCTTCAAGTCCAGGCTTGCGTGGGCGGCCGTGGACCCCGACCGCGTCAACGCCTGGGAGTGGAACCGATTAAACGACTCCCGCGTGCTCCGGACCGGCAAGGGCGCCGCGGATACCGCGGGAGGCGGGGCCGTCGCGAAGTATTTCGCCAAGACCGCGTACCTCGTCGGCCTGTTCCTGCAGGCCGCCTGGGTGCTGGCGTGAGACCGATGGAAGGCCGCGGAAGCCTCTCCGCTGGATTCGCGGCCGTTCGAAGCGGCCGGGCGATCGTCCTCCTGCTGACGGCGACGACGATCGTCCTGTCTCTCCTGGCTGCGGCGCCGCTCGGTCCTTCGCTCGCGGACGCCTTTGGCCGCACGCTTGGAGGAGACCACGTCCTGAAGAACGATCCTCGATTCGCCGCGACGGACGTCGTGGATTTCCTGCGCGAGAAGGCGCCCGCTGTGGCCGGCGTGAGCGCCGCCGCGAGATGGGCTGCCTTGCTTCTCCTTTTCCAGCAGGTCCTGGTCGTGGGAGGGATCGTGTCCGCGCTCGGCCGGCCCGGTGGGTTCACGCCGTCGGAGTTCGTGGCGGGCGTGCGACGAAACGCGTGGCACAACTCGAAGTGCTTCCTCCTCTTCCTGCTCGCGGCCGGTGCCTCGATCGGTCTGTGGATGGGGTTCACGCGCGCCGTCTCGAAGAAGGCCTTCGAAAACGCGCCGCCGGGGGCGACTCCCGCTCTGGGCTGGCGCATTCTGACGATCCTCGGAGCCCTTCTCCTCTACGCGGTCTTCTCGTTGCTCCACGACTTCGCGCGAGCGGCCCGCCGGGACGATCCGGGCGTGGGAGCCTGGCGCGCCTACGGGCGTGCCCGGAGAATTCTCTCCGGCCGCTGGCTCCGCGCCCTGGGCCTCTTCCTGTTCTGGCTCATCCTGGGCGGCACTCTGCTCTTCGCGGGCGTCTGGCTCGAGTGGACCGCGCCGGCGGTCTCCGCAGCCGCGATCGGGCTTCACATCCTGCTGCAGGTCGCCGTCCTCGCGATTCGTCCCGCAGTGCGCGTCGCTGCCTGGGGCTCGTACCTGTCTCTCTACGATCGCGTCGAGGCCGCGTCCGCCGCCGCCGCGGCCTCGCTGCGTGCGCCGCCCGAGCCGGACGTCCCGCCGCTCTTGACTCTCGACGAGCATCCTCTCGTCTAGGAGCCTGTCCGAGTAATCCCCTACTGCGCGCGGCGATTCTCTCGCTGTGAGCGGAATGCTCGAAAAACGGCTTGTGCGACGTAGCTCTGCTACGACTCCGCGCCGTTTTTCTGCGCTTCCACTCTCGCGTCGGCCTCGCCGCGCTCGCGACGGGTCTTACTCGGACAGCCTCCTAGCGCGCCGGCCCTGCCATCCCGAGGAGCGGAGCGGGCAGATCTCTCGCTTCGCTCCGGATGCCGCTACCCCGTGACCGGCGCGATGGGCTGGACGGCGACGATGAGCTCGGTGGCCACGTCGCGGTGGAGCCGGACGTGGACACGGTGCTCGCCCAGGCGCTTGATCGGCTCGGCGACCTCGATCCGCCGCCGGTCGACCTGAACTCCGCGCTCGGCCAGCGCGTCCGCGATCTCCGCGGGCGTCACGGACCCGTAGAGGACGTCTCCTTCCCCCGCCTTCTTGGTGATGACGACGGTCATCCCCTCGATCTGCTTGGCGACGGCCTCCGCTCCGGCTTTCTCGTGGAGCATCTTCTCGTCGTAGGTCTTCTTCTGCTCCGCGAGCTTCCGCACGTTCGCGTCGGTGGCTTCGTAAGCGAGCGCCTGGGGAAAGAGATAGTTGCGCGCATAACCGGGTTTGACCGTGACGGTGTCGCCGCGGTGTCCCAATCCGCGAACGTCGTCGGCCAGGATGACTTTCATCGTTCCTCTACGCTTTCTCGCCTCGGCGGCGAAAGTCCGCGTACCAGTCGAAGAGTCCGAGCAGCCCCACCCCGACGTTGATCGGAAAGTAGAGCGCCAGGCCGTAAAGACCGACGCGGAGAATTCTCGCCCGGAACCACTTCCGGGCGAAGTGGCAGATGATAGAGAGCCCGACCAGGAAATACAAGGCCGAGAGGGGCAGGAGCGCATTGCCCGCGACCTCTTTCCACGGCGATGGGGCGAGCACGGCCCCCGCCCCGGCCACCACGAAGAGAGCGACGACCGCCGCGGGAACGCAGAGTCGGTCGAACCTCGCCGCTTCCGCCGAGGGTTCCGGGCGAGCCAGCCTCGCGCCGGTATAGAACCCGATCCCGGCCGCGAGGATCCAGGAGACCCCGACCAATCCGATCCAGAACTTCGAGGCGAAATCCCGAGCCGACGCCAGAGTGGTCTTCAGTCGCGCCACCGACTCCGCGTCCATTCCCCCGCGCGTGTAGGACTGGACTGCAGCGGGGGCCATCTCGTCGAACGCCGCCGTGATCTCCTGCGTCATGCTTTTCCCACCGGCCGCGGGACGCATCGCCAGGCCGGACGCCAGGATCGCGAACCCCGCCGAGCAGAGCGCGAGGTACTGCCGCGAGGGGTTTCCGCCCCGCCGGATGCCGGCGGCGAAGAGGGCCGGAAGCGCCGTCGCGACCGCGGCGAAGAGGGCCAGAACGACGGCGTCCTCGGAACCGCCGGTCGCCAGACCGAGCCCGAGCAGAACACTCGACGAAAGGACCGCGGCCGAGACCCCCACGGCGCCGCCCCGCCGGAAAGCGAGGCGGACCGCAGGCACGGGCAGAAACGGCAAGGCCAGCGCCCCCACGATCGGGAGGGCGAGGAACGCGGCGAAGAGCAGGGTCGACACGAGCGCCGCCACGAGGATCTCCCGGACCGGTCCACCGGGCGGCCGCTGAGACTCACCTGTTGTGAACGCCGGCTCGGTGGCCATCGATAGGGCTCGTAAAACGTAAAACGTAAACGCGTAAAACGGAATAGGCCATTTTCCGGCCCCTTTACGTTTTACGCTTTACGTTTCACGGCTTCCGTTCGGTCAGTCGGTGGCGTAGGGCAGAAGCGCGATGGCGCGCGCGCGTTTGATCGCCGTCTGGAGTTTTCTCTGGTGCAAGGCGCAGGTGCCCGAGATGCGCCTTGGCAGGATCTTCCCCCGCTCGGGAATGAAGGACTGAAGAAGCTTCACGTCCTTCCAGTCCACGTACTCGAGCTTTTCCGCGCAGAACTTGCAGACCTTCCGGCGCCGGACGAAGAACTTCTTGCGCGCCGTGGGCTTTCCTTCGCGATCCCTCGACCCTCCGCGTCCGCCCGAACGGCTCGGCATGCCTCTCATGACCCGCTCCTTCCCGGCTCGGCCGTTTCCATCGCCGCCGCGGGAGCCGGCGCAGGGACCACGGCCGGAGGCCGGGGCGGTCTCCGGGCGGTCTTCTTGCGGATCCGCTCGGCCATCTTGGCGGACCGCTTCTGCTCCTCGTCGGCCCGGACGGCCAGGTGCCTCAGCACCTGGTCGGACAGCCTCAACCGGCGCTCGGTCTCGGCGATCAGGGCCGGTTCGGCCGAGACCTGGAAATGGTGGTAATAGGCTTCGCGCTTGCGGCCGATCGGGTAGGCAAGCCGCCGGCGCCCCCACGTTTCGTCCTTGACGACCTCGGCGCCCCCGTCGGCCAGAATCTTGCGGTAGTCCGCCGTCACCTTGGCGGCGTCCTCTTCGTTCAGGTCCGGGGTGATCAGAACGACGATGTCATAAAGCCTCATGATTTCCTCCTCATGGATTTCAATCCGGATCCGAGGCGGGATCCGGAGAGGAAGGTTTCGTATTCGTGTGTTTCATGGCGGCATGGATCCCCTGGGAAAGCCAGACTCGGAGGGTCTCGGCGGCCTTCTCCACGGTCTGCTCGAAGAGATCCCGCTCCTCCCTGCCGAAGGCCTCGAGGACGTAGTCGGCCAGGTCGCGCTGCCGCGAATACCGTTCCCCGCGCACGCCCACGCGCAACCGGGGGATCTCGGTCGTGCCCAGCGTGTCGAGAATCGAGGCCATTCCCTTGTGCCCTCCCGCCGATCCGAGCGCGCGCATCCGGAGGGTGCCCAGCGGAAGAGCCACCTCGTCGAAGACGACGCAGGCGTCCTTGGGATCTATGCCGTTGTTTTTGCAAAGAGCGGCGACTGCTTCTCCCGAGGCGTTCATCAGGGTCTGGGGAAGAGCCAGAAGGACTCGAACACCTTCGACCGACCCGCGTCCCACCAGCGAGCGCGATTCTCTCGACCGGAGCCGGATCCCTTCCTGCGATGCCAGCCGCTCCACCACGCGAAACCCCGCGTTGTGGCGCGTCTCCTCGTAACGGTCGCCCGGATTCCCGAGGCCGACGATGGCTCGCAGGCTCTATTTCTCCTTCCCCTTCTCCTTTTCTTTCTCCTCCTCGGGCTCTTCTTCCGTTGCGGCCTTCCCCTTCTTGAGGACCTCGGGCTCGGTGATCTCGGGCACCTCTTCCGCCGCCGCGACCGCGGGCTCCTTCTCCGCGGTCGGATGCGTGACGTGCACGATGACCTTCTCGGGATCCTCGACGATCGTCACGCCCTCGGGCGCGGCGAGCTGGGACACGCGGAGCGCGTCCCCGATCGAGAGAGCCGTGACGTCCACCGGCATGTGCTTGGGAATGTTCCCGGGGAGGCACTCGACTTCGATCTCGCGCGTGACGAAGTCCAGGATCCCCCCCTCCGTCTTGACGCCGGCTGCGATGCCGACGACCTCGACGGAGACCTTCACCCGGATCTTCGAGGTCATCTCGATCCGGAGGAAGTCGATGTGGAGGGCCTTGCGGGACACGGGGTCCTGCTGGAGGTCCTTGATCATGGCGTGGCGTGCCTGGTCGCTTCCCGCGAGCTTCAGGAGAAAGATCGCGTTCTCCCCTGCGCCTCCTCGGAAGGCATCCGACAGCGCCTTACGGTCCACGCTGATCGGGATCGTCGGCTTCTTTGAGCCGTAGACGACGGCCGGGATTCTCCCCTTCGCCCGGGCGCGCCGGGCCTCGTTTTTCCCGACCGCCGGGCGCTTTTCGACATGGAGCTCGATCGTTTTCATGCTGTTATTCCCCGCGCGGAAGGCCGCGCAAAACGGGGCATTCTACACGAAAAGCGAGGAAACGGAAGTCCCCTGGTGGATCCGCTGGATGGCCTCACCCAGGAGGGGGGCGATCGAGAGGGAGCGGATCTTCCGGCAGCGGGCCAGTGCCGCGTCCAGAGGGATCGTGTTCGTGACGACCAGAGACTCCAGCCGGGAGGCCTCGATCCTCTCCAGCGCCGGGCCCGAAAGGACGGGGTGCACCGCCGCGGCGAACGTCTTCCGGGCCCCCTGCTCGCGCAACGCCTCCTCGGCCTGGATCAGGGTGCCCGCCGTGTCGATGATGTCGTCCAGGATCAGGACGTTCCTTCCCTCGACGTCGCCGATGACGTTCAGCACCTCGGTCTCGTTCTTGCCGGTGCGCCGCTTGTCGATGATGGCGAGCGAGGCGCCGAGCCGCTTGCCGATCGCCCGGGCGCGGGCCACACCGCCCACGTCCGGAGAGACGACGACGAGGTCGGCCAGGTTCATCTCCCGGATCGCGTCCAGAAGCACCGGGGCGGCGAAGAGGTGGTCCACGGGGATGTTGAAGAAGCCCTGGATCTGGGCGGAGTGGAGGTCCATGGTCAGGATCCGGTCGGCGCCCGAGGCTGTCAGCAGGTCCGCCATCAGCTTGGCGGCGATCGGGACCCTCGGCTTGTCCTTCTTGTCCTGGCGCGCATAGCCGAAGTAGGGCATCACCGCGGTGATCCGCGACGCCGAAGAGCGGCGGAACGCGTCGAGCAGGATCAGAAGCTCCATGACGTGATCGTTGACCGGCGAGCAGGTCGGCTGCACCACGAAGACGTCGGCGCCACGCACGTTCTCGTCGATCTGGCAGTAGTCCTCGCCGTCGGAGAAGTTGTAGAGCGTCAGCTCCCCCAGGGGGAGCCCGAGGTACTGGCAGATCTCCTGAGCGAGCGCCGGATGCGCGCGCCCCGAGAAGATCTTCAGTTCGCCGTAGGAGAAGTTCGCGGTCAAGCTCAGGGATTCTAAGCCATCAGCCAGTCCGCGGTGAGCACGAGAGAGCGCTCGAGATGGACCGAGGCGGAGAGGGTTCGGAATCGTCGCTTTGCCGCTCGAGACTCGAAACGAGGCGAGCATTAGAATTCAAAATCGTGCCTCGTCCCCTGGCATGCCTGATCCGGTGTCTGCCTCCCTGCGTGGGCCTGTCGGCACTCATCACGGGTGGCTTCACGAGCTTCTCTCCAGATCCAGAAAGATACTGGGTCGGGATCGGACCCGATGGCGGGTCCGTCCTCGCCCTTGCCGCCGATTCTGCTGCGGGGCTCATCTTCGCCGCCACGCAAAACGGGGGCGTCTTCGAGAGTGGGGATGGCGGGTCGCGGTGGACTCCCATCAACGACGGCCTTTCCGATCTGACCGTCCGCGCCCTCGCGGTGGCCGGCCCTCCGAACAACTCTGTCTACGCGGGCACGCTGCGCTCCGGCGTCTTCCGAAGGCCGCTCTCGGGTGGCCCCTGGCTGGCGGTCAACAGTGGCATTCCGGTTTCCAGCACGGTCAACGCGTTCGCGGTCGATCCGAGCAATCCCTTCACTCTCTATGCGGCGACTGGTTTCGAATTCCTCGGCGAAGGCGTCTTCAAATCTGTCGACGGCGGCGTGGGCTGGCGGGCGGTCAACGCCGGCTTGACGAAGCTTTCGATTCAGGCCCTCGCGATCGATCCCAGTCTTCCGGCGCGGCTCTGGGCAGGCAGCGCCGACGGAGGGGTTTTTCGCACCGAGGACGCCGGCGGTAGCTGGACCGCGGCGAGCAGCGGATTGGCCAACCTCCAGATCAAGAGACTGTTCGCATACGGCCCTCCAACGACGCTGCTTGCGAGCCCGGCCTTCGCGGGCCTGTTCAGGAGCCTGGATGGCGGCAGGAGCTGGACGGCGGCCAACGCGGGGTTCCAAGCCGTGACCACCGTCAACGCGCTCGCCAAGGACTCCCGAGTTCCGACACGCCTCTACGCATCCGTAGGCGGCACGATTTATCGCAGCGACGACGGCGCCGTCTCCTGGCAGCGGGCGCGCGACCTGACGGCAAACGCACTTCTGGCGGACTCTGTCTCGAAAGACGTGCTGTACGCGGGAACTACGGACTCCGTTTGGAAGAGCGGGGATGCAGGGGAGAACTGGACCCGCTCGTCCGCCGGCCTGGCGGCGCTTTCCGTCAACGCGATCGCGTTTCACCCGACCAATCCGGACATCCTCTACGCGGGCGGAAGCTCGGGTGGGTTCCGCAGTCTCGACCGCGGCCGGAGCTGGGCGGGCATCCCTGTCGGGCTCCTGACCGCGCTGGCGGTCAGTCCCGTCTCACCGGACCGAGTCTTCGCCGGGAGCGGCTCGAACGGAGTCTTCCGCAGCGACGACGCCGGAGCGACGTGGACACCGAAGAGCGATGGTCTGACGACAGGCCTCGTCTTCAGTGTCGCCGTCGATCCGGACGACCCCGAGATCGTTTACGCCGGGACCGGCGATAAAGGTCTCTTCAAGAGTGCGAACGGCGGCGGCAGCTGGGCTCCGGCCAATAGCGGACTACCGAGCGCAAGCGGTTTGGCGATTGCGCCGATTCAGACGCTCGTGATCGACACTCGCTCGGTGGGAACCGTGTACACCGGCACCGCTGGAGGCGGCATCGCTCGAAGCGCCGACGGCGCCGCGAGCTGGCACGACGCGAGCCACGGGCTCGGGTCGAGCTACGTTTATGCCCTCGCAATCGACCCGGCCGATCATTCCCACCTGCTCGCGGGAACGAGCGGCGGCGGTGTCTACCAAAGCCGCGACAGCGGCGCCAACTGGACAGCGGCGAACTCTGGGCTGGGTAGCAATCTCGTCTACGCTCTGCAGTTCGATCCCTCGGCTGTCGGCACCATCTACGCCGGCACGGGAGGCGCCGGCGTGTTTCGCAGTACGGACGCGGCCGCCACCTGGACCTCGATCAGCGCTGGGCTTCCGAATCCCTTCGTCTTCGCGCTCCGTCTCGATGCCTCGCATCCGGCGGTGCTTTATGCCGGCACGAGCGGGAACAGCGTGGTGCGGTGGGACAGTCTCCCCGTCCTGGGCCCGGTCAATCGGGTGGCGCCGCCGCCACCTCCCCGGGGCGTCTCTCCGCGGATGCCTTAGCCATCGCTCGGGCGTCCGCGTTCTCGAGTGAGACAGCGTTGCGTGACTGAGGGCCAAAGTTCATTCGGACTGCTGCAGCCAAAGCGGTATCGGCGCGCGCCGCGATCATGGGCGAGAACAAGTAGCAGGCTGTCTCCGAAATCCGAGGTAATCTTCTTCTCGTCAGACGTTGGGGCGTCGCCAAACTGGTAAGGCACCGGCCTTTGGAGCCGGCATCTGGAGGTTCGAGTCCTCCCGCCCCAGCCAACACGTCGCGAGCGCTTCGCGAGGGACCTGCGCCTTTGGCGCACCGGCGACCGGGCCGGGGACGCGGGACCTGCACCTGGTGGCGCCGCGAACGGAGGACCGGAAGGAACGGGGCGGGAAGGGACGAAGATGTGAGTGTGAGAGGCTCGAGCCTCTCAAACATCAACTTGCGACTTCGGAGGGGGCCGGGGCCTCCTC
>JBKPBH010000018.1:0-4867 GCA_046726795.1 Acidobacteriota bacterium | reverse complement strand
AAGCAAGCTTGGCAAGGCCGAAGTCGAGAATCTTGACGAAGCCGTCTTTCGTGACCATGACGTTCTCGGGCTTCAAGTCCCGGTGGACGATTCCTCCCTCGTGCGCGCGGGCAAGACCGTCAGCGATCTGGCAGGCGATCGGCAGCAGCCGTCGCGGCGGCAATGCCCCTTCGAGCAGCAGCTCTCGCAGGGTCTGCCCCTCGATCCGCTCCATGACGAGGAAAGCGCGCCCGTCGGCCTCACCGATCTCATGGATCGTGACGATGTTGGGATGATTCAACGCCGAGGCGGCCCGGGCCTCCCTCTCGAAGCGCTTCAGGCGTTCGTCGTCGGCGGAAAACTCCTCGGGCAGCACCTTGATGGCGACCTCGCGGCCAAGCCGTGGGTCCCTCGCCCGCCAGACCTCTCCCATCCCGCCCGCTCCCAGGGGCGCGAGGATTTCATAAGGTCCGAGCCGTCTGCCGGCCGATATCGCCATCACAACTCACATTTCACGAATCACAAATCACAAATCACTTCAGTCCCTCGACCAGGTAGAGCTGCGAGAGCGTGTGGGAGACGGCGTAGGCATAGGACTTGCCATCCGGCGTCATCACGACATTGCCGACACTGGCCCCGGAGGGATCCGCAGGCGCGATCTCCTTCCAGAGCTCTGAGCGCCCGGTCTCCAGATCCACGCGAAAGATCCGGGCGGTCGGACTGAGATAGGCGCCCCGACGGATGTAGATCGAGCGACCATCCGCACTCCATTGGATGGGGACCTCTCCTTTGCCGGTTCCGGCGATGGGGCGACCGGGTCCATCGGGACCTGCATCGAGAGAGAAAAGGACGGGCGCGCCTTCAGGGCCGACGGCGGCCAGCCGGCGGCCATCGGGGGAGAGAGCGAATGGGCCCTGCGCCGGGGGCGTGGCGGGTCGAGCCTTGCCTCCCTCAACGCTGCCGCGAAAGAACCGGACGGGCTCCTGGCCTCGTCTGCTCGCGAAGATGATCTCCCGGCTGTCCGGCATGAAGATCGCCCGGCGGTAGTCGTCGATGCCCTCGTAGGTGATCTTCCGCGGCTCGCCCGCTCCGGTGGGCAGTAGCACGAAGGGTTGCTTCGCCGCAGGCAGTCTCGCAAGAGCCCACTTGCCGTCGGGAGAGAGCGTCTGAGCAACGCCCTCCCCGAGCCGCACGAGAGGCGACCCGTCCGTCTTGCGAAGGCAGACCGCGTAGTTGCGACCCACGGGCGCCGCCTGCTCCTCGAAGAGAACGGTCTTCCCGTCCGGCGAGATGTCCCTCGGAATAGACCACTCGAGCCAGGAGATGTCTCTCTCTCGCGTCGCGCCCGGCGCGAGCGCAAATGCGATGAACTGGGTGGAGTCGCGCTCCACGAGCGCGCGGCCGTCGCGAGACACATCGTGGAACCGGACCGGCCCCGGAGCCTGCGCGATCAGGCGCTGCTTTCCCGAGAGCGTGACCGCCCGGAGGGCGAGTATCGAACCGGAGGAGGACGCCGAGAACCAGATCTCGTCGCCCGACGGCGACCAGGCCAGTCCGTGCACGCTCTCCCAACCGGTCGAGAGAGTCCGTTTCTTGCCCGTGAGGTCCAGGACGGCGACAGAGCCACGGTCGTCTCCCGCGAGGTCATGATCGAAGAAAGCGATCGCGTCCCCCTTCGGCGAGAAGCGCGGATAGCTGACATGGCCGCGCGCTTCATAGAGGACCTTGCCGGGTGGGAATTCGATCCGGCTGACTCCGCCGGTGTCGTGAACGATCACGAGGTCGGATCCTTCGGGGGTCCAGTCCGCCTGCTGGACGTTCTCGAGCACCTCGCGGGGCGAGCCGCCCGTCAGGGGCGCTCGGGCGAGCGTCCCCTTGCAGAGACCCGAGCGTCCGGCGAACTGGCAGTTCAAGGCGAGCGCCATCTCGCCCGACGGCGAGACCGCGAGCAGGCTCGCGCCCGGCGGTCCCACCGGCTGCGCATCCGGGCTGTCGGGTCTCTTCAGATACAGCTGGAACGGTTCGCCGCCCCAGGCGGCGCTGTACACGATCGTCTGCCCGTCCGGGGCAAATCGGGCCGAAGAGAGCTCGCCTCGCCGGAACGTCACCTGGCGGTAGGAGGGGGGCGAAGATCTTGCGAGGCGTTTTCCCAGCAAGAGGCCGGCGCCCAGCGCGGAGAGGATCGACAGGATCGCTGCAGCGAGCAGGAGCCGCCTGGCTCTCGCGGGGCCGGGAGCCGGCGCAACGATGGCCGCTTGCGGCGCCGAGATCCCCGAGAGCGACTCCAGATCGAAGGCGATGTCGCGCGCCGACTGGAAGCGTTCCCCGGGGTTCTTTTCCAGGCAGTGGCTCACGATTCTCTCGACGGCCGGAGGCGTGTCGCGTCCTGCGGCGGCCAGATCTGGCGGCTCGGTCATGAGGATCGCCGAGAGAGTGTCCGCAGCGGAGTCTCCGGTGAAGGCCCGGCGGCCCGCGAGCATCTCGTAGAGAACGGCCCCGAAGGAGAAGATGTCGGAGCGCGCGTCCACCGTCTGGCCGCGCACCTGCTCGGGCGACATGTAGCCCAAAGTGCCCAGGACGACGCCCGGCTCCGTGCCGGCGGCCGCCGTCGGCATCTCGGTCAGTCCTCGCCTGCTCGTCTCGGGAAAGACCAGCTTGGCCAGGCCGAAGTCCAGGATCTTGACTCGACCGTCCGTCAGCACGAAGAGGTTCTCGGGCTTTAGGTCGCGGTGGACGATCCCCTTCTCGTGCGCCGCCGCCAGGCCTCGCGCGATCTGGACCGCGCAGTCCACCGCCTTTCGAGGATGCAGAGGCCCGGCGGCCAGGCGGCTGCGCAGAGTCTCTCCCTCGAGCAACTCCGAGACGACGTAGAGCGAGCCCTCGTGCGTTCCGATGTCGTAAACGGCTGTGATGGACGGGTGGTTCAGGGCGCCGGCCGCGCGCGCCTCCTGCTCGAAGCGTTTTAGTCTCTCCGGGTCCTGCGACAGGGTCGCCGGGAGCACCTTGATGGCGACCTCGCGCCCGAGTCGCGGATCGCGCGCCTTCCAGACCTCCCCCATTCCGCCGGCTCCGAGGGGAGAGATCACCTCGTAGGGGCCCAATCGACTTCCGGGCGAGACGGTCATATCGGTTCGGCGCTTCTCAGTTTATCGGGCCGACTCGCGCTGCGGTATGCTTTTCGGAGCGGCAACGGGCTCTCAACGGAATCTCAAGGTCCTTCGGATAAGACAAGCGATGGGAAATCGGTTGCGACGCTTCTTCGCTCGCCACCGCTACGCCCTGGGCGTCGGCGCGCTCATCGTGTTGACCGCGCCGCTCGGGATCCGGAGCCGCCCGCTCTGGGTGGGCGACGAGACGCGCGAAGCGGCCATCGCCAAGCAGATGGCCGACAGCGGCGACTTCCTGCAGACGCGGCTCGCGGGGCACGCGGTCGAGGAGAAGCCCCCCTTCTATTACGCGTCGGTCGCCTCTTCGATCCGCCTGCGCCACGGCGCGACCCGGTTCTCGACGCGCCTGCCCTCGATCTTCTTCTCGGCCCTGACGCTCCTGGCGGCCGCCGCTTCGGGAACGATCGTCTTCTCGCCGCGCGCGGGACTGTTCTCCGCCGCGATCCTCGCGACGACGTATCTTTTCGCCGCCAACGGACACAACGTCGTCGTGGACGTGGCCCTGACGGCCTTCGTCAGCCTGGGCCTGCTCGCCTTCCTCGCCGCCTCCCGGCGTTCGGGCTTTCCTCGGTGGGACCTCGGCTTCGGGCTCGCGGCGGCTGGTGCGATGCTCGCCAAGGGAATGATCGGCCCGACCCTCCTCCTGCTCTTGACACTCCCGTTCTGGCTCCTTTCCTCGCCGAGGAGGCGCTTACGCGAGTGCGTCTCCCCGGGCGCCGTCCTGGCGCCGGCCGCGGCGCTCCTTTTCTGGGCCGGGGTCACGTCCGCGCGGGGAGGGCTCCCTGCCCTGTCCGAGGCGATCTGGAACCAGCAGTTCGGCCGCCTCCTCGGCTGGCGGCACCGGGAGTACTCGCACCACCGCGCCCCATTCTATTTCTACCTGGTGTCGCTGCCGGGAATGCTCTTTCCCTGGGTCGTGTCGCTTCCCTCCGCGGCGGCGCGCGGCCTGCGCGAGCGGGCGCGGAAGTCCGGGGGGTCCGTTGGACCGGAGGGTCCCGCGCCGGAATCGCTTCCCGTGCTCTGCCCGATGGTCGTGGGACTCGCCGCCGCGTTCCTGTTTCTGTCGGTGGCGGGTACGAAGCGGACGATCTATCTCCTTCCGCTCGTCCCGGTCGCGGCCATCCTCATCGGGTCCTTTCTCGACGCGAGCCTTAGCGAATCGCGCAAACGGATCCCGCGCGGCCTGTGGCTCCAGTTCGCGGCGGTCGCGCTGGGAGCCGTCGCGGCCCTGCTGCTTCCGGCGATGACAGACCGGCGGATCACCACGGGGGAAGCGGCCGGCATCGTCGCGGTGGCCGTCTGCTGCGCCGCTCTCGCCCTCTATGGCCGCCGATCGGCGCGGAGGCTGGTCGCCGTCTCGCTCCTCCTGGCGCTCGGCGCCCTCGTTCTTCTCGACAGGTATTCCCTTCCGCACTGGAAGCGCGACCGCGCGACGAGGAACTTCTTCGCGCGAGTGGAAAGGCGGCTGGCACCGGCGGACCGGCTCTACAGCTTCGAATTGAACGAGGACGTCCTCGGCTGGGCGTGTCTGGAACTTTCGCGCGCGCCGATCTCGGAGAGCGATCCGGGCCGGCTGGTCCGGAAGTTGATGGAGCCGGGCGCCTTCCTGCTCGCGGACACCGCCGGGATCGCGAGGAGCAAGGCCGTTTGGGGAGAGTCGCTCGAGACGATCGTGCGCGGGCGGGCGGGAAGCCGCCCCGTCGCCCTCTACAGACTGCGGC
>JBKPBH010000017.1:0-18047 GCA_046726795.1 Acidobacteriota bacterium | reverse complement strand
ATCCTGTCCTGGATCTCCTGAATTGCTGGGCGCTGAGGATGAGCCAGAGAACTCCAGAGACGAGACCACTTGCTTTGCGGCGGCGCGAGCCCGCTCGTCGCCCGCATTGCAGGTGACCAGCACCGCCGCGTGGAGACGCGGGATGACGACACTACTTCGTGAGGTCAGCGGCAGTTGGCGGGCCGTCCACCCAATTCACGTCCCACGCACCATCCACCGTGATGAACACGATCGATCCCGCCGGCAACCACGCTTCGTGTACCATTTTGGCGGGCAAGTAGTTGAACGAGCCGGGGCCCTGCTCGATCCGTTTACCCTCGCACGCGAACACAAAGTTGCCGAGGATCACTGTGTGCGTTTCGTTGGCGCTGTGCCAGTGCTTCACCACATGGATGGCTTTAGGCGCTCGGATCATCAACTTTGTCGCTTGCGTCTTTGGGTCAACGCCCAGAATGCAGATCTCGGGCGAGCTCCCGCCGAGGTCGGGAAGAATCTTTTCCCATTTGAAATCTTGGTAATTCCTGAAGACCGCCGGCATCGTGCCTGCCGCTGGCCCCTGGTCGGCTTTCGGCGGCGGCGTACCACGCCCACTGACTGCGACACCGAGCATCACTGTAGCGACCGCCATAGACAACCTTGGCCTCATAGGATCCTCCCTCCGCAACGAAGCTACCGATCGCAGCTTCAGTTCAAGACAGCCATGTCCGCGTCGTGAGATTCTTGTTGAGCCAGGACATGCGGCCACGATACGCCAGTGGTGGGCTGCTACTCAACGGGGCCGAAGATGCGTTGGCCCGAACCGTTGAGCGGCCGAAGCGATAGGCGACGATGACAGACTTAGCCGTGGGGATCTCCTCTCACGCTGGCCCCTTCTGGTTGACCCGACGGGTGAGCTCGTCAGGGATCGCCATACCATGATGGTACGGTTATCCCTGACGGTCCTGAACCTGCAGAGGAGGCTGAGATGAGCACGGCAGTTCCGATAATCCGGGCTGAGGGAGAAGGAGAGCACCTCAAGTTTTCCGGCGGAGGCTTGATGACCATGAAGGCGACGTCCAAGGAAACCGGCGGCGCCTTCCTCCTGTTCGAGGACCGAGTGGTTCGCGGCAAGACCACGCCCCTGCACATCCATCAATACGAAGACGAGACCTTCTATGTGCTGGACGGCGAAATCCTGGTGTTCATCGATGGGGTCGAGCATCGCGTTGGCCCGCGCGGCGTAGCGGTCGCGCCGCGGGGCGTCCCGCATGCCTTCCTGGTCATCTCAGAGACCGCCCGCCTACTGACGCTGCTGATCCCTGGGAGCGCCGAGTCGTTTTACCGGGCCGCGAGCGATCCGGCGACCGCCGACACCGACCCATCCGGCCCGGTGGACCTTGAGCGGGTGCGCAAGGCCGCCCAGAGCAGCGGCGGCATGAAAATCGTGGGGCCGCCACCGTTCAAGTCCGCAACAGGCTCTTCCGATCCGCGCGGCTAACGGCCCAAACCCCCGGCTATGAGACTCATTCAGACGGCAGATTCAGCTTCTGCCTGAGAAACTGTTCCACGGTGGTTAGAGAGAGCCCAAACATTGGAGCGACCGCTTTCATGTCGTAGCAAGTATCAACCGAGCCAACGATCCAGTTCATGCCCATCAGATTTGCGCCCGCGGGTGAAAATGGACCAAGCAGTCGTTGCTGCAAGCGAAACAACCCGGCGGGCGCGTGCAGTGCACGCACAGGCCGAGCGAGCACTTTGGCAAAGCCGTGAGTGTTGTTCGAGTGACGGCCTAACATGAATTAGACGTCGTATTGGTGGGAGCAAACGCGACGCGAACTTGTCGCATAACGTTAAGGGGGCTTTCGGGGTGCATCGTTCTGACCCCTAGGCGATTATCCTTCGCGAGCTGTGTCGGAGCGTGTGTCTTTGGGCAACAGCTTGCGAGAATCTTGTCGCATAACGGTCGCCCGTACTGAGCGCTCGAAGGGCGCGACAAGCGCCAGGTTCGCCGGCGCTAACGGCCGCCCTACGGCACGATGTGACGCGGCAAGGGTCAGGACGGCACATTGGCCCCACCAGGGTTAGAACCATAAGGCGCGACCAAGTATGGGGCGGGCGGGGCAATACCGTCGTCGGCCGCAAGAGCAGCCGGTGGACGCGACACGCGGCGGGTCGCGCACTGCAGAGTCTCGCTCCGACGGCATGTTCGGCGTAACAGGGGTTAGCCCAGGATGACTTCTATGGTGTGGGTCTTTGCGTCGGAGACGAGGGGGATGGCGGGAGTGGTGCACGGCTCGCCGTCCAGGGTGACGCGCGTGACGCCGCGGGTCACGCCGCGCGGGTTTTCGACGGTGAGCAGGTACTGGGCGGAGTGGTAGCGGAAGGAGATCTTGTAGCCGCGCCACGCTCTGGGGATGCAGGGATCCAGATGCAGCGTCGTGCCGCGGAGGCGAAAGCCCAGGATCCACTCGATTCCAGCGCGGTACATCCAGCCGGCCGAGCCGGTGTACCAGGTCCAGCCACCCCGGCCGACGTGAGGGTTCTCGGCGTAGATGTCGGCGGCGGCGACGTAGGGCTCGACCTTGTAGCGGTGGAGGCCCGCGCGCGTCGAGGCATGGTTGATGGGATTCAGGATCGCGAAGAGCTCTCCGGCCTTGTCCCCCTCGTTCAAGGCCGCGAAGGCGATGAGTGACCAGATCGCGCCGTGTGTGTACTGGCCCCCGTTCTCCCGCACCCCCGGCAGGTACCCTTTGATGTAGCCCGGATCGAGAGGCGAGCGGTCGAAGGGGGGCGTGAAGAGAAGCACGAGACCGTCACCCCGGCGCACGAGGTACTCCTCGACGGCAGCCATGGCGCGGCGTCGCCGCTCGTGATCGCCGGCGCCGGAGAGGACCGCCCACGACTGCGCGATCGAGTCGACGCGGCACTCTTCGTTCTTCGCGGACCCCAGCGGCGTGCCGTCGTCGAAGTAGGCACGCCGGTACCAGTCTCCGTCCCAGGCCTCTCGCTCGACGGCCATCTTCAGGGTGTCCACGTGCGCGCGCCACCGCTCGGCCCGCTCGGTCTCTCCCCGCGCGAGGGCGAGCTTGGTGAATTCCCAGAGGTTCGTGTGGAGGAACCAGGCGAGCCAGACGCTCTCTCCCCTCCCGAGGCGCCCCACCCGGTTCATCCCGTCGTTCCAATCTCCCGTTCCCATGAGCGGCAGTCCGTGGGCTCCCGTCGAAAGGCTCTTGTCCAGAGCGAGGGCGCAATGCTCGAAGAGCGTGGCGCTCTCCTCCGAGATCTCGGGCGTGAAGAATCGCTCGGTCTCCTCCGCTTTCAACGGGTCCCCCTTCAGGAAAGGCACCCTTTCATCCAGAACGGGTGCGTCTCCGGTGACTTCGAGATAGTGCGTGACCGCGTAGGGGAGCCAGAGCAGATCGTCGGACATCCTCGTGCGCACGCCGGCGCCCGAGGGGAGATGCCACCAGTGCTGAACGTCCCCTTCCGTGAACTGCCGGGAGGCGGCCCTCAGGAGATGCTCGCGCGCCACCTCCCGCCGGGCCACGGTCAGGGCCATGACGTCCTGCAACTGGTCGCGAAATCCCCAGGCGCCCGAGGCCTGGTAGAAGGCCGCGCGGGCCCAGACGCGGCAGGAGAGCGCCTGATAGAGGAGCCAACGGTTCAGCAGGATGTCCATGGACCGATCCGGTGTCTCGATCTGCACGGCCGCGAGCGTGTCGTCCCACATCCGCCGCACGGCGGCGAGGCAAGCGTCCAGGTCCTCCTTGCGATAGAGCGCGACGAGCCGCCGGGCGTCGGTTTCGTCCTCGCCCTGGCCCAGGAGCCACAGGACGCGCGTCTTTTCCCCCGGCGCGAGCGTCAGCGTCGCCTGGAGCGCGGCGCAGGGATCCAGGCCCGCGCCGGTCTTTCCCGTGAGCGTCGCCCCGCGCGCGAGCCCCGAAGGGGCATCGAGCGTCCCGTTTCGCCCGAGGAATTCTGTGCGATCCGCGGTCCACGCAGTCTGCCAGCCTTCCCGGGATCGCGAGGGACCGGAGGATCCCCCGCCAGGGCGCAAGTCCGAGAAGGCCACGCGGCCCCCGAACTGCTCGTTCCAGGGGTTGCGCGCGAAGATCGCGCCGGTCTCCGCGTCCCTCTCGGTGATGATGAAGGGAGCGGAGACGCCGCGCTGTGTGCCCAGGACCCACTCGGCGTACGTGGTGATGGTCAGGACGCGGGTCTCGCGGGACCGGTTCTCGATGGTGAGGAGTGAGATCTTGACCGGGTCGGACAGAGGCACGAACTGCGTGAGCTCGAGGGCGATACCGCCGTTCTCGTGCTCGAAGCGGCTATAACCATGACCATGCCGCGCGACGTAGGGCCACGCGTCGCGCGCCGGGAGGGCCGTCGGGCCCCAGACCTCTCCGGTCTCCTCGTCGCGCACGAGGATCGCCTCGCCCGCCGGGTCGCTGACCGGGTCGTTGGACCAGGGTGTCAGCTGGTTCAACTGGCTGTTTCCCGCCCAGGTGCAGCCGGAACCCGACTCTGAAACGAGGAATCCGAACGAACGGTTGGCGATGACGTTGACCCAGGGAGCCGGGGTCCACTGCCGCTCGCCGAGGATCGTCACGTACTCCCGCCCGCCGTCGGCGAAGCCGCCGAGCCCGTTGAAGAACTCCAGATCCGGGCGCGGCGGAGGGATGTCGGCCGTGGGCGCGCGCGCGAGGAGCGGGCGCGGCGGGCCGGGCGGAGACTCGCGCCGCAGGAGGCGCACGATCTGTTCTGCGAGCGTGCCGTGGCGCGAGAGCAGCACGACCCGCGCCGCCGTGCGCAGGAGGTCGTGGTCCTCCGGAGGGAGCTGGTCGCGCCGCAGGAGAAAGATGCCGCCGGCCGGCTGTCCGTCACCGCCCTCCTCGCCGCCCGCGGCCTGACGGCGCGCGCGCACGAGTGCTTCGAGCGTTTCACGCAGATCCTGCCCGTACGAGGTGGTCTGCTCGTTGACGATCACGAGGTCCACCGCAAGCCCCTTCAACCGCCAGTACTCGTGGGCCCGTAAGAGCTGGCGGACGATGTCCTGGTCGTCCGGGTCGTCGATCCTCAGGAGCACGATCGGTAGGTCCCCGGAGATCCCGTGCGGCCACAGGGCCGAGGCGCCCCGCCGGTTGCGCTCGAGAACGTGCGCGGGGGCGCGCAGCGAGGGGTCGGAATAGAGAATGCGCGTGGCGACCCTCTGGAAGACGTGGGCTTCGTCGGCGGTGATCGCGAGGTGGCGCAGCTGGACCTGAGCCTGCGTCCACGCGAGGTTGGCCGTGCGCTCGAAGGCCGCGGTCTCCCGATACTTGTCCGCCAGCTCCAGCGCCTTCTGGCGCGAGTCCGCGGCGATCGTCGCGAAGTGCATCCTCGCCGTCGCGCCGGAGGGGAGGCGCACGCGCCGGCGAAGGCTGGCGATCGGGTCGAGCACCGAGCCGGCCGTGTTGGAGAGGGGACGCCCTTCCTCGATGGAGCCGGCGTTGCGGATTGCCCGGCCGCGCCCCAGGAACCGCACGCGGTCGGTCTCGTACTGCTCGGTGCCGACCGCGGTGCCCTCGAGAGCCGCCACGTGCGCGACCCAGATCGGCTTCTCCTCCGGTTCTCGCGGCCGCCTGGTGGCCAGGATGGTCTCGAGGCCCGGTACGAACTCGGTCTGGACGAACAGGTTGGAGAAGGCGGGGTGCGCCCGGTCGGCCGCGGCCGGCGCGAGCGCCAGCTCCGCGTAGGAGGTGATCTCGATCTCGCGCGGCCGCAGGCCCAGATTCGTCACGGAGACCTGGCGGATCTCGGCGTCGTCCTCGGCCGAGACGACGACGTGGAGGGTCGTCGTGAGCGCCGCGTCCCTACGGCGGATCTCGACGCGGTCCTCCGAGTAGATCGCCTCGTAGGCGTCCGGCTCCACGCCGGCCGGCTGGTAACCGGCCGACCAGACACGCCCGCTGCCGACGTCGCGCAGGAAGACGTAGGTCCCCCAGCAGTCGCGCGTGACGTCCTCGCGCCAGCGTGTGACGTCGCGCCCCTGCCAGCGCGAGAACCCCGACCCGGCGGCCGTGACCATGACCGTGTAGCGGCCGTTGGAGAGCAGGTGCGCGCGCGGCGTCGGGTCGTGCGGGGAACGGAAGCGCCGCAGCACCGGCGGAACGAAGTCGCGCACGTGGAGGTGAGTGGAGACCTCCTCGGCCCGCGGGCGCTGGACCGCCACGGTCGAGGGTGTCCTTTCCTGCAGGAGCAGCTCCGTCGCCTGCACGATCGGCTCGGCATGGAAGCGCCTTCGCATGATCCCTCGGTCGAGCACGTTGTCGAGGGCGACGATCGTCATCCCCTGGTGGTGGGCCATGACGGCGTGGACGATCGCGGCTTTCTCTCCTTCCCGCAGGCGCAGGGCCGTGAAATCGAGTGCCTCCCAGAAGCCGTAGGGGCCGAGCGCTCCGGCCGCTGCAAGGCGCTCGAGGTTGCGGGCCGCGGCCGCGGGGGCGACCATTGCGGCGAGCGCCGTGGCGTAAGGAGCGACCACGAGGTCTTCGGCCAGGCCGCGTTTCAAGCCGAGGCCGCTGACGCCGAAGTTGGAGTACTGGTAAGTCCGGTGCAGATCCTGCGCGTTGAAGGCGGACTCGGAAATGCCCCACGGAACGCGGCGCTCCTCTCCGTACCGGATCTGCCTCTCGACGATCAGGCGGCTGGTCTGCTCGAGCAGGCTTTCCGCGGGCTGCTCCATCACGAGCTCCGGCATGAGGTACTCGAACATGGACCCGGACCAGGAGATCAGGGCCGAGCCCTTGCCGATCGGGGTCAGCGAGCGGCTCAAGCGGAACCAGTGCGAGGCGGGGACGTCCCCGCGGGCGATGGCGATGAAGCTCGCCAGGCGCGCCTCCGAGGCAAGCAAATCGTAGTAGCCCGGGTCGAGCCGCCCGTCGGAGAGGTTGTAGCCGATCGAGAAGAGCTTGCGCTCCTGGTCGAAGAGGAAAGCGAAGTCCATTTCCTCGACCAGGCGGGCCGACTGGTGCGCGATCGCGGCCAGCCGCCGGGTTCTCGAGGCGGCCGCTGCAGACGAGAGGCGCAGGTCCGCGGCGAGCGCCGAGGCGGCGGCCGAGGCCTTGCGATCTTCCCCGGAGCCGGGCTTCTCGATTTTGTCGGCGGCGGATTCGAGCAGGTCCGGCAGCGCGTCCAGAGTCGGGCTCTGAGCGGCGAGCTCCGCGAGCGCCTCGGCCGCGCGGGCCGGCAGGTCCGGCGCGAGCCCTTCGTCTCCGGAAAGCCAGCGCGTCCAGCCGTGTGTCGCCTGGAAGTCCCGGGCGTGGCTCTCGACGGTCGAGCGCACGGCGGTGGCCCACGTGAGCGCCTCGCGAGACCCGTCATCGGCGCGCTCCTGGGCCAGGGCCTGGACGATGTCCACCAGGGTCGCGGCCTGCCGGCGCAGGTCGGCCAGCCACGCGGCCCACTGGGCCAACGCCTCTGGCTCCGCGGCGAGGCAGTCCCCGGCTGCCTCGCAGGCGGCGGAGAGGTCCCGGCGCGTGACTGCGCCCTCGCCTCGTCCGGACGCGAGGCTCTCGGATTCCGACAGAAGGAGGTCGAGGGCGTCGCCGACCCCCTCGCGCACGCCGGAGAAGGTGACCGGACCCGAGATGCGCTCGAGGCAGGCCTGCTTGACGACGATCAGATCGCCGGCCAGGTTCCCGCTGTCCACCGTCGAGATGTATCGGGGCTCGAGCGGGCGCAGGCTGCGCGTGTCGTACCAGTTGTAGAGGTGTCCCCGGTAACGCTCGAGGCGATCGACTGTCCCCAGGATCGCCGCCAGGCGGTCGGCCATCTCCTCGTTTCCGATCCAGGCGAGATCGTCGGCTGTGACCGTCGAGAGAAGCAGCAAGCCGATGTTCGTGGGCGATGTGCGGTGCGCCACGACCGGTTGCGGGAACTGCTGGAAGTTGTCGGGCGGCAAGAAGTTGTCTTCCGCGCCGGCGAACACCTCGAAATACCTCCAGGTCCTCCGCGCGACCGCGCGCAGGAACCTGGCGTCGGCCGGCGGCAGCGGCTCCTCCTCGGCCGAGCGCGGGGGCAGGCTTGCCCAGCGCGCCACCGCGGGGGACGCCATCCAGGCGAGCAGGAAGAGCGAGGCCTCTGGCAGCGAGCCCGGCGAGAGAAGCGCGACGAGGACGGCGGCGGCGGCCGCAAGGAAGACAGCGGAGCTCATGCGGCGGTAGAAACCGGCGAGGGTCAGGTCCAGGCGCCGGCGCGCCTGTCTGGCCGGGACCCATTCGAGCAGCCGCCGCCGCGTGATGAGGAGGCGCGCGAGTGTCCTCGCGATCGCGTCGGCCATCAGCCAGGCCTGGTGGGCCAGGAAGACGAGCCGCAATCCCCCCTGCGCGAGCGAGGTCGTCAGATCCGAGCCGAGACGGCGCAGGTAGCTCCGCTTGGCGATGCCGCGGCGCCTGGGGAGCAAGAGGCCGCTGAGGAAGGCGAGGAGTCCGGGGATGAGGATGGTCGCCGCGATGAATGCGGTCCAGATCTCCGGGCTCGCGCCGGCGAGCGTCCAGCCGGCGACGAGGGTGGCAACCGCGGCGGGGGGAGAGAGGCTGCGCCTCAGGTTGTCGAGCATCTTCCAGCGCCCGATGGCCGGAATCGGATTGTGCACGCGGCGTCCTTCGGGCGAGGGCACGCGGGGGAAGATCCAGGGAAGGAGCTGCCAGTCCCCCCGCGCCCAGCGATGGGCCCGCATGGCGGCGGCCTCGTAATGGGCCGGGAACCCCTCGAAGAGCTCGATGTCGGAAACCAGCCCGGCTCGCGCGAAGAGCCCCTCGAAGAGATCATGAGAGAGGAGCGCGTTCTCCGGGACGCGGCCGGCGAGCGCGCGCTCGAACGCGTCCACGTCGTAGATCCCCTTGCCGGTGTAGATGCCCTCGCCGAAGAGGTCCTGGTAGACGTCCGAGGCCGCAAAGGCGTAAGGGTCGGTGCCACGCGGCCCGGAGAAGATGCGCTGGAAGATCGTGCCTCGGCCTCCGGCCGGCAGGGTCGGCGTCACGCGCGGCTGCAGCACGCCGTGCCCGGCGACGACGAGGCCGGTCCGCGGATCGAAGGCGGGCCGATTCAAGGGATGGGCCATGGCGCCGACGAGCTTGCAGGCCGCCTCGCGCGGCAGACGCGTGTCCTCGTCGAGTGTGATGACGTAGCGGACGTTCTCGGGAACGGCCTGCCCTCCCGGAAGAGGAAGGAACGTCGTGTCTTTCGCTCCGCGCAGGAGGCGGTTCAACTCGTGGAGCTTGCCGCGCTTCCTCTCCCAGCCGATCCACCGATTCTCCTTCTCGTTCCAGACGCGGCGCCGGTGAAAGAGGAGGAAGCGCTCGCCGCCCCCGGGCGCTGGGCCGTGCCGGGCGTTCAACCCGGCGATTCCCAGGGACGCAGCCGCCAGCAGGCTCTCGTCTTCCGGGAGACTCTCGGAGGGGGCGTCGGTCCAGTCCGACAGAAGAGCGAAGCGAACATCCCCCTCGCTGCCGGAGAGGTAGTGCACCTCGAGACGCTCGATCAGGCGGGAGATCTCCGACTCGCTCGCGAGCAGCGTCGGCACGACCAGCAGAGTACGCAGGCCTTCGGGAACGCCCTGTTTCAACTCGAGCTTGGGCAGGCGGCGCGGCCGGACCGCCTGCGTGACGTCGCGGTTGACGATCGCGATGGCGAGGTCCGAGGCCGGGATCAGGGCCAACAGCGCGAGGAGCCCGACGGCGACGGGCGCGCCCCCGAGTGCCACGCCGATCACGGCGGGGCAGGTCAGGATCAGGATCGTCAGGACGGCGATCGTCCCGATGTAGCCCGCGGCCGCGTGGCGGAGCCACGCCCGGGTGAGCCACTGCCGGATGGGAACCCTGTAGGCGATCTCCTTCTCGAGCTCCGCGCGCCCCTCGGCGATCAGAAAGTAGCCCGGGTCGAGGCGCCGGGCCTCGCCCTCCGCCTCCGCGGGTCGCGCAGCCGCTTCCGCCGCGAGCTGCACCGCGCGCCGCGCGACGTCGATCTCGGACAGCCGGCTGCCGCGCGCGAGCTCTTCGACGGCCCGCCGGTACTGGTCGCGGGTCGGGAAATCCATCTCCGCGACGAGGGTCCCGTCGCGCAGGGCCTGGTCGACCAGGCACACGCTCTCGAAGAAGTCAGCCCAGTCGACGGAGGAGAGGAGCCGCATGCTGGTGATCACGTTGCGCACCGTCACGTGGGTGGCGACCTGTTCCTGCTGCTCCCGTCGCACGATCTCGTCGGGCGTGAGGCCCTGCTCGGCCAGCCGCTCGGTCAGCCAGGTGTTCGCCGGAGTGACCTCGGGGTCCTGATCGCGCAGCCGCTCGATCAGCCTCACCGCGAAGGGCCCGGCCAGAGGCCGGCCCTCGAGCCCGCGCAGGAGAGGCCGGGCGTCCTCGGGAGGCCGGTCCTCGACGCCGAGGAGCGTGTCGGCGATGGCGTCGGCCTCTTCGCGCGCACGGCGCCGGTCGACGATGCGCACGGCCAGCCGCCGCAGGTTCTCAACGAGGACGAACCGCAGGGAGATCGCGATCGCCCAGAGCTCTCCGATCGTCAGAAGGCGGACGTGCTGGTAGGCGCGAACGAAACGGCGGAGCGTCTCCGGGTCGAACCGGCTGTCGGTGTGCTCGACGAAGGACCAGGCCAAGGCGTACACGCGCGGATAGCCCTGGAGCGGTCCTCGGGCGAGCTTGGGAAGCTCGCGGTAGAAGCTGGGGGGCAGGTCTTCGCGGATCTCGCGGAGCTGCTCCTCGACGATGTGGAAATTGTCCACGAGCCACTCCGCGGCGGGAGAGATCGTGCCTTCTTCCCGGATCGCGGCGGCGATCGTCCGGTAGCTGGCCAAAAGAACCCGGCCGTTCTCCTTCAGACGCGGCAGGAGAGGTTTTCCGCGCCGCTTCCCGGGAAGGACGGAGTGCTCGGAGGCCAGAACCTCGGCGAACTGCTCGAGGCGCTCGGTCGAGAAGAGCTCGCCGCGAATCGGATCAGAGGCTTCCGGCATCCGTCTTTCCGCGACGCCCGCCCTAGCCGGCCGCCGGGTCAGGCGGCGCGGCCTCGAGGGACGCAACCGCAGGATACTTCCAGGGCCGCGAGGCTCCTTTTCTTCGCGCGACGCTCGTTGCAGGATTGACAACCGGCGCGCTCGACCCAGACGTCCGCACGACGGGCGCCGCCGCGAGCGCAGGTCGATGTTCGCCGCCTCCTGGTCTCATCGGGAGCAAACCGCCTGCCATCACCTCGGCGAGGGCCGGGGATCCGGATCCGGTTTCAACTCTCTCGGCCGCTCTTCGCGAAGGGAATGCCTGCGGCCGAAAGCCTATTTCTTCAGGCGGCCGCGAACGATCGGCGCGGAGGCCGCCGCGAGCGCGGCGAGCACTGCCGCCACGAACTGCGCCCGGCGGCGATTGTCCATGCGGTCCCATTCCTTCGTCAGGCGGGCGATCGTCTTCTTCGACGCCGCCCCGGCGCCGCGCAGGGCGCGGCTCGCGGCTCCGGCGCCCTGTCCGGACAGAGCCTTTAACCCTTTCCCGGCGGCCCCGGCCTTCGCGGCCATGTCGTTCAAGAGCGCGGCGAGGCTGTGGGCAGCCCCCCGCGCGCGCGCCCGGGAGGTCTTCTTGCGGCGAGACGGCGCTTTTCGGGACTTGCGGGACGCGGTCTTGCGTCGCGTCGCGGTCCGGCGGCGCCTCTGCGCCGCGGCCGGCGCCGGATGTTCAGCGGGAGTCTCGGTTTCTGCCACCTTTCACCTCCAAACCCTCGAGGAGCAAGATACAAGCCTTATTAAAGCAGGTTCTCGATGTTCCTGCCTTGGTGTCGCCCGCCTCGAGGAACGGAAACATCCGTCGAAGCGTTGTCCTCGACAGACCGTGGAATCTAGCATCGACGAGGCGTCGTAATAGCATGGGGGAGAGGACCATGGCGATCGACCGACAGGCTTCTCTGGATTGGTTCGCGATCAACCGCCGGCGCTCGCGGCAGCTTTTCGACACGGTGACGCCCGATGCCTACGAGTCGCGGCCAATCCCGCTGCGCAATCCGATCTGTTTCTACGAGGGGCATCTGCCGGCCTTCAACGTCAATACCCTCGTCAAACGGGGGCTGGGCGAGCGCGGGATCGACCCCGCATACGAGGTCCTCTTCGAGCGCGGCATCGATCCGGAGGACGAGTCCGCCGTCGGGAACGGGGCCTCGCGGTGGCCTTCTCGAAAGGAGATCCAGGCTTACGGCGAGGAGTCCGACCGCGCGATCCGCGAGGCGTTTCTCAACAAGGAGATCGTCCGCGACGACAACCCGGTGCTCGCGCGAGGTCTCGCCGCGTACACGATCCTCGAGCACGAACCGATGCACCAGGAGACGTTGCGCTACATGTGGCACCGCCTCCCCTACGAAAAGAAGGTCCGGCCGGCGGGGACGCCGGGCCCTGTCGTCGATGGCGGTCCTCCCGCGTCGAAGAGCGTGCGGATCCCGGCGGGGAAGGCGACGCTCGGCGCCGACCCGGAGCGCGCCGTTTTCGGCTGGGACAACGAGTTCCCTCTCTGCATCGTGGACGTGCCGGAATTCGAGATGGACGTGCACGACACGACCAACGCGGAGTACCTCGAGTTCGTCGAGGACGGCGGCTACGAGAAGCACGAGCTCTGGGACGAGGAAGGATGGGAGTGGGTGGCAGGCGGCCGCGTGCGCCATCCTCTCTTCTGGGAGCGCCACGGCGGCGCGTGGTTCTGGCGCGGCATGTGGGAGCTCGTCCCCTTTCCCGGCTCCTGGCCGGTCTACGTCTCCTGCGCGGAGGCGCGGGCCTACGCGCGCTGGAAGGGGAAACGGCTCCCTTCCGAGGCGGAGTACCACCGCGCCGCCTTCGGCTCTGCCGACGGCTCCGAGCGCTCCTACCCCTGGGGAGAGGAGCCGCCCGACGAGACCCGGGGGAACTTCGATTTCGCCAACCCCGACCCGGTCCCTGTCGGCTCCTTCCCGGCCGGGCGGAGCGCCTGGGGCCTCCACGATCTCGCCGGCAACGGCTGGGAATGGACTTCGACGGTCTTCGCGGGCTTCCCGGGCTTCACTCCCATGCCCTCCTATCCCGTCTACTCGACGGACTTCTTCGACGGCAAGCACTTCGTGTTGAAGGGGGGATCGCCCGCCACGGCCAAGGAGCTCCTGCGCCGAAGCCTGCGCAACTGGTTCCGCGGCAATTATCCGTATCTCTACGCGACATTTCGCTGCGTGAAATCATCGGGTGATCGAGTCAGCGGGTGATCGGGTGATCGAACGGAGCTCGCCTCTCTCTGTCCCTCGCCCGTTCCCCGATCACCAATCCCCCGATCATCCAGTCGCGGACTTCGCCGCCGACGTCCGCCGCGATCTGGCTCTGACTCCCAAGCAGATCCAGTCGAAGTACCTCTACGACGCGCTGGGCTCCTCCTTGTTCGAGGCGATCAGCCGGCTGCCGTGGTATCGGATCACCCGCGCGGAAGGGAGGCTCCTCTCCCGCTGGTCGGCGCAGGCCGTCGCGCCTCTGTCCGATCCGCTGACCCTCGTGGAGCTCGGCTGCGGGAACGGCGAGAAGATCGCGATGCTCGCAGAGGCCCTGCGCACCCGGCGCCGCCCCGTGTCGGTCCACCTGATCGACATCTCGCCGACGGCCCTGGAGCAGTCGGAAAAGACGCTCCACCGCTTCGAGCACGTCTCGATCATCGGCCACCGCGGCACGTACGAGGACGGGCTGCGGCGAGCCGCGTCCCAGCGGAGCCGGGGCACGATGCTCGTCCTGTTCCTGGGCTCGAACATCGGTAACTTCGACCCCCCGGCGTCGCACGGGTTCCTGGCCGAAATCCGGCGAACCCTGCGCCCGGGAGACGCGCTTCTGCTGGGGGCGGACCTGGTCAAGCCGGAGCGCGATCTGCTGCTGGCGTACGACGACCCGCTCGGCGTCACGGCCGCCTTCAACAAGAATCTCCTCGTCCGGGCGAACACCGAGCTCCAGGCGGACTTCGACCTCTCCGCCTTCGATCACGGGGCTGTCTGGAACCGCGCCGAGAGCCGAATCGAAATGCACCTCGTGTCTCGCCGCGCGCAGGAGGTGGCCATCCCCCGGGCCGGCTGCGTCGTCCACTTCGAGCAGGGCGAGACCATCTGGACCGAGAGCTCCTACAAGTACGCGCCGGAGCAGGTCCTCGGCATGGGAGCGGCCGCGGACTTCCGCGCGCTCGAGCAGTGGGTCGACCCGGACGCGCTGTTCGCGCTGGCGCTCTTCGTCGCCGAGTGAGACCGATACCTCTGTAATCCTTTGCGCTCCGCCTCCGTCTAGACCGAGATGGCTTTCTGTCCTTTGATCCCTCGCGGGGCCGCGTGGTAGCGTGGCCAGCTCAAACACCATGAGGAGATTGTCCTTGCGCGAGGTTGTTGCCGCCGCTCTCTGTTCGATCCTTCTCGCTCCGGCCGTGCCCCTTCCGGCCGAGGAACGCGTCGACCTCGACATGGTCACGCAGATCCGCCAGGAAGGGTTTCGCAACTCGAAGGTCATGGAGACCGCGAGCGCTCTCATGGACAAGATCGGGCCCCGCCTGACGGGCTCGCCCAACATGAAGAGAGCGAACGAATGGACACGCCGGCAGCTCGAGGAGTGGGGACTCGCCAACGCGCACTTGGAGAGATGGGAGCCGTTCGGCCGCGGCTGGGCCTACGAGGTCGCGACGGTGCGAATGCTCTCTCCCGACATGTCCGAGCTGCTCGCGCTTCCGCTTGCCTGGAGTCCCGGAACGGACGGTCCTCTGCGCGCCCAGGCGATCAAGGTCAAGCTCGCGGACAAGGACGACCTCGAGAAGCAGAAGGGGAAGCTCGCCGGCAAGATCCTCATGCTCGGGGAGACGCGCGACGTCAAGCCCCAGGAGAAGGCGCTCTCCGAGCGCTACAACGAGAAGACGCTGGCCGAACTGGCCCTCTACCAGATCCCCGGCGCGCAGCCCTTCGGGCGGCCGGGTCAGCCCTTCAACCGCGAGGAGTTCTTGAAGCGGCGGGAGTTCCAGAGGACCCTCTCGAAGTTTCTGGTGGACGAGAAGGTGGCGGCGGTCCTCGAGCCCGGGCCGCTCGACGGCGGCACGTTCCGAGTCCAAGGCGTTCAGAACGGTTACCGCAAGAACGCTCCGGCGGCCGTGCCCTCGCTCGTCATGGCGATCGAGCACTGGGAGCGTGTCGCGCGTCTGCTCGACCGGAAAGAAGCCGTCGAGCTCGAGGTGAACCTGAAGGTGCAGTTCACCGACGAGCCCTCCGCCTCGAACACGATCGCCGAAATCCCGGGCACAGACAAGAAGGGCGAGGTCGTCATGCTCGGGGCGCACATGGACTCCTGGCACGGGGGGACGGGCGCGACCGACAACGGCGCCGGCGTCGCCTCCACGATGGAAGCCGTGCGGATCCTGAAGGCGCTGGGCGTCAAGCCCCGGCGCACCATCCGCATCGCCCTCTGGAGCGGCGAGGAACAGGGGCTGCTCGGCTCGCGCGGCTACGTGTCCCAGCACTTCGCGTCCCGCCCGGAGCCGAAAGAGCCGCAGGGTCAGGACCAGGAGGATCTTCCCTCCTTCCTGCGCCGGCCGACCGGCCCGCTGACGGTCAAGCCGGAGCACGCGAAGCTCTCCGCCTACTTCAACCTCGACAACGGCACCGGAAAAGTCCGCGGCGTTTACGCGCAGGAGAACGCGGCCGCGGCGCCGATCTTCGAGGCGTGGATCCAGCCGTTGAAGGACCTGGGCGTTACGACCGTGACGATGCGCAACACGAGCGGCACTGACCACCTCTCGTTCGACGCGGTGGGCCTGCCGGGTTTCCAGTTCATCCAGGACGGGGTCGAATACGAGACGCGCACCCATCACACCAACATGGACGTCTACGAGCGGCTGCAGAGGGACGACCTGATGCAGGCCTCGGTCGTGATCGCGTTCTTCGTCTACAACGCCGCCATGCGGGACGGAATGATGCCGAGGAAGCCGATGCCCAAGGACCAACCGCCACGGCCGGAAGAAACGCCGGCCGAGAAGGGGCCACTCGCGAAACCCGAGACTCCGGCCGCGGTGCCGCCGAGGTCTCCCGCTCCGACGCCGACCCCCGCGCCCCGTGGCTGACGGCGCCGGGAAGCGGCTCCTCGTCGGCTCTCTTCTCCTCCTCTCGACGCTCGCCGCGAGCCCTTCCCAGGGCCGGAGCGCGCAGGTCTCCGAGTCGCGCCGCGCCGAGTCGCGGATCACGGAAGACGTCCTGCGGGCGCACACGAAGTTCCTTGCCTCTGATCTCTTGGAAGGCCGCGGTCCCGCCACGCGGGGGGACCGGTTGGCGGAGGCCTATATCCAGTCGCAGCTGGAGGCGATGGGATTCAAGCCGGGCGCTCCCGGAGGCGGCTGGATCCAGAAGGTGCCGCTCGTCGGAGTCCGCCCGAGCTTTCCGGGACCGGCCGTGTTCCGTTCCGAGCGCGGCTCGGCGAAGGGAGAACCAGGAGACAACTTCGTCGCTTTCTCCGGCATTCAGAAGCCCGAGGCGAAGATCGAGGACGCCGAGATCGTCTTCGTCGGCTACGGCATCGTCGCGCCGGAGTACCAATGGGACGACTACAAGGGTGCGGACCTCTCAGGAAAAGTCCTTCTGATGATGAACAACGATCCGGAGAGCGACCCGAAGCTCTTCGCGGGGAAGACCCGCCTGTGGTACGGCCGTTGGGACTACAAGTACCTGATGGCGGCGAAGAAGGGCGCCGCCGGAGCGATCCTCATCCACACGACCCCGTCGGCCGGCTACCCCTGGCAGGTCGTCAAGAACTCCTGGTCGGGAGAGAACTTCGAGCTGCCCGACGACGGTTCGCAGCGAGTCCGGATCAGGATGTGGGCGGCCGAGGAACTGTCCCGACGGATCGCTGAGCTCGGCGGCCAGGATCTCGACAAGCTGCGGTCCTCGGCCGAATCCCGCTCCTTCCGTCCGGTGCCGCTCGGCGTCCGGCTCTCTTTTGCCCTGACGAACGCGATCGAGCAGAAGGAGTCCGGCAACGTCGTCGGCACAATCCCTGGCTCGGACCCGAAGCTCTCCGGCGAAGCAGTCGTCTACACGGCCCACCACGACCACTTCGGAATCAAGCCCCGTCCCCACCCGGAGGATGACTCGATCTACAACGGGGCCATCGACAACGCCTCCGGCGTGGCCTCCATCCTCTCGGTGGCCCGGGCATTCGCCGATCTTCCCAAACCGCCTCGCCGCTCGGTCTACTTCGCGTTCGTGGCAGCGGAGGAGCAGGGGTTGCTCGGCTCGCAGTACTTCGCGCAGCACCCTTCCATGCCAGTGGGAAGGATCGCCGCCGACATCAACATCGACGAGGCCAACTGGTTCGGAAGGACCCGCGACATCTCGCTCATCGGCCTGGGCAAGTCCTCGCTCGACCGCGACGTGATCGCCGTCGCGACGACCCAGGGCCGGGTCGTCAAGCCCGACGAGTTCCCCGACCGGGGACGGTTCTATCGCTCCGACCAGTTCAGCTTCGCGAAGGTCGGCGTCCCGGCGGCCTACCTTAGGTTCGGGACGGACGTCATCGGAAAGCCCGCCGGCTGGGGCCGGGAGCAGGTCGAGGCGTACGAAAAGAACACCTACCACCAGCCCTCCGACGAATACCGCGACAGCCTCGACTTCTCGGGCGCCGTCGAAGACGCCCGGTTGGCCTTCCTCCTCGGCCTCCGCGTCGCCAACGCCGACGCCATGCCGGTCTGGTCTCCCGGGGACGAGTTCGAGGCCGCCCGGAGGAAGTCAATAGTCAATAGTCGATAGTCGATAGTCAAGGCACGTGCAGAGATTCCAGGAGATCAAGGTCTGGCAGAGGAGTCACGCCCTTGCTCGAGATCTATCGGCTCACGAAAGTTTTCCCGTCGGAAGAGCGATTCGGATTGGTCGTCCAGCTCAGACGACGGCATCATCGGTTCCGACCAATATCGCTGAAGGTTCCAAACGAAGTCATTCCAAGGAATACAGCCACTAACATCGCTGAGGGCTCGATAGGCGAGACAGAGTACCTTTGATTCTGAGCCGTGATCTCGACTATCAACTAT
>JBKPBH010000016.1:0-10542 GCA_046726795.1 Acidobacteriota bacterium | reverse complement strand
GTCCCCCACCGGTGATATGATTAATTTGGTACTCTTTTCCGGCGGCGGACTGAACCAGCAAAACACACCGGCGACGCTGAAAACGGTCAATCAGAACTGGAAGGAACAATGAGGATCGTCGGCCGCGCGATCGGGACCGCTCTCCTGCTGGTGTTGGCCACTTCGGGCGCGGCTCCCGCCGAAGTCATCCTGCTCAAGGGTGGCGTCCGGATCGAACTGAAGAAACCGCCGGTTCGGCAGGGCAATGTCCTGCTGCTGACCCGCTCCGATGGAACGCTCCTCTCCGTCCCCGCTTCCGAGGTCGATTGGAAGGCGACGGCCGCGGCGAAGGCTTCCGGGTCCGTCCCCCCGGCTCCGGCGGTCACGGCTCCGCTGGAAAGCCCGGCGCAGGCCGCGAAGGCCTCGGGTCACGGTCCCAAGGCCCGGGTCAAACTGACCGACGCGGACGTCTCCCATCCGGCGGAGGAGGGAAGCGAGTCGGGCGATAGGGAGAAAAAGGAGACTCAGGTCGGAACCGCCCGGCTGGACGTGATGGATTACGCGCAGGAGAAAGCGGGCACGAACCTCACCGTTCGCGGCTCGCTGCGGAATTCCGGCGGTACGCCCGCCATCAATTCGCGAATGACCGTCACGGCGATGGATGAGAAGGGGGAAAAGATCGCGTCGGCCGAAGCCGGGCTCTCCAACGCACTCGTCGATCCCGGCGGGACCGTCTCGTTTTCCGTGACGATTCCGGTCGCCGAGCGGTTCGTCGGCTCGATCCGCTTCGCCCCGCAATGGATGGCGCCGGCGGCTCCGGCTGCGGCCCCAACCGCGGCTCCAACCCCGGCCGCGTCGGCACCGAAGCCGGCCGGCCAGAATCCCGGTCCGACCCCGACTCCCTACGGACAGGGAACCCTCTACGCGCCGCCGGCCGCTCCGGCTTCGACCACTCCTCCCGCCGACAACAGGCGCGGATACATCCCCGGGATGTCGAGCCCCGAGAATCAGCCCAAGCCTCCCCAATAGGCCGTAAAACGTTAAACGTTAAACGTGAAACGTTAAACGTGGCGAGCCGGGCGCCGCGTCGCTACCGGCCCCCTTTTACGTTTTACATTTTACGTTTTACGCTCTCCTGATGGCGACGATCCTGGTCGTGGAAGACAAGGAGTCCTTGCGCACGATGCTCGAGGAGATGCTGCGCGCCGAGGGATGGGGTGTGGTCGGCGCGCCGAGCGGCACTGCGGCCATCGACCGGCTTCGGGCCGGCGAGAACATGGACCTCGTCCTGACGGACTGGCGCTTGCCGGGGGCCGACGGGCTGGCGGTTCTCGACGCGGCGCGCTCTCTCGACGCGACGCTGCCCGTCATTGTCATGACCGCTTTCGGCTCGATCGAGACTGCGGTGGACGCGATGAAGCGCGGCGCCGAGGACTTCATCACCAAGCCGGTAGACCCCGAGCTCCTCCGACTCCTCGTCGCCCGGTGTATCGACCGCCGCGCGCACCGGCGGGAGTCCCTCCTCTTCGCGGAGGAGCGGTCTCACCTCGTGCCACCCATCATCGGGAGCTCGGCCGGCCTGAGGGCCGTCCAGGCGGAGGCGCGCAGGGTCGCCGACACGGACGCCGCCGTCCTGCTGGAAGGGGAGAGCGGCACCGGCAAGGAGCTCTTCGCACGCGCGATCCACGGTCTCTCAGGGCGCTCCCGCCGCCCCTTCGTCGCGATCAACTGCGCGGCGATCCCGGACACGCTCCTGGAGAGCGATCTCTTCGGCCACGAGAGGGGCGCCTTTACGGGCGCGGCTTCGCGCCATCTCGGCAAGTTCGAGCTCGCCGACGGCGGCACGGTGTTCTTAGACGAGATCGGCGAGCTCTCCGCGGCCACGCAGGGAAAGCTGCTGAGGGTGCTCCAGGAGAAGTCGTTTCATCGGGTCGGCGGCACGGCCGTCATCACCGTGGATGTGCGGATCATCACCGCATCGAACCGGCCGCTCGAAAAGCTCGTCGCGCAGAACCTTTTTCGCGAGGACCTCTTCTACCGCGTCCGCGTCTTCCCGATCCAGATCCCGCCGCTGCGGGAGCGGCCCGAAGACATCGATCCCCTGATTGATTGGTTCCTCTCGCGCCTCCCGGGCGAGCTGAAGAAGAAGCCTCTCGAGCTCGACGGCGCTGCACGCGAGCGGATGCGAGGTTATCCCTGGCCCGGCAACGTCCGGGAGCTGCGCAACTGCCTGGAGCGGGCCATCATCCTGGCGGAGGGTGGACGCATCGAGGAGCGGCACCTGCGACTGGGCGCGGAGCCTCCCCCCGCACCGGCCAGCATGGACGAGACGCTCGAGGAGGTCCGGGAGCGCGGGGCCCGGGCCGCCGAGCGCCTCTGGCTCACGAAGGCGCTCGAACGGGCGCGGGGTGACCGAACGGCGGCGGCAGAGGCCCTCAAGTTGTCCCGCCGCCGCTTCGAAGCGAAGCTCCGGGAACACTCGCTGGATCAGTGAGTCCGTGAAGCCTCGGGGTCCGCTCGAGCGGCCTGCGCCGACGGCGAGGCGCCCAAACACAGCGCGAGCGGAAAGGACAGGACGCCTGGAGCCCTCATGTCTCGGAGCGCTGTTCTGCGGCCAGCGAAGCGACGGCCGAGGCGACGTGCGGATCCTCAGCCGGATCGATCGAGCGCAGATCGAGCAGGACCCGCCCCTCCTCGATGCGGGCGACGACTGGAGGCTCGGCTTCTCTCAGCCGCGCCGCGATCTCCTCGGCGCCGAGAGACTCGAGCGCCACGGCGAGAGCTCTCGAGGGGAAAGGCTTCTCCGGGCTCGTTCCACCGCCGAAGAGGGCGCTCGCCTCGACCAGGTCGAGCGTGACACGCGGGGCGCCGTGCCGCACCGCTCGCCGGATCTTCTCGCCGCGCTCCGCCAGAGCCGGAAGACTCTGGCCCGCGGCGCGGTATACGGGGAAGTCCCGCCACTTGCCGGTCTTCCAGGCGGCCAGGGTCGCGGACAGGGCGGCGAGCGTCGTCTTGTCTGGCCGCACGACGCGCGCGACCGGATGCGTGGCGAGTCTCGCGACTAAGTCCGCGCGCCCCACGATGAAGCCGGCCTGCGGACCCGCGAAGAGCTTGTCGCCGGAAAACGTGACGAGGTCGGCGCCGCCGGCCAGGCAGGAAGCGACCGTGGCTTCCCCGTGTACTCCGAACTCCTCGAGCGGCTCGACGCAGCCGGTGCCCTGGTCGTGCACCCAGGGAATACCCGCCTCGCGAGCCATCGCCGCGAGCTCTCCGGATTCGGCGCGCCGCGTGTAGCCTCGGATCTCGTAGTTGGAGGGGTGGACGGTCAGGAGGAGCGCCGGATCCGAGGGGAGCGCCCGGCGGTAATCCTCGATCGAGGTCCGGTTCGTCGTGCCCACTTCCGCCAGCTCCGCGCCCGAGGCCTCGAGGATCTCGGGAATCTTGAAGCTCCCTCCGATCGCGACGAGCTCGCCGCGGGAGACGAGCACGCGACGCCCCCGGGCGAGCGCCGACAGGCACAGAAAGATCGCCGAGGCGTTGTTGTTGACCGCCAGGGCGTCGCCGGCGCCGAATAGCTCGCGCGCCGTCGACCGCACATGGTCCTGGCGGCGCCCGCGGCCGCCCGTCGCGGGGTCATACTCGAGCGTCGAGTAGCCCACGGCGACGCGCACGAGCGCCTCCCGGGCCACCTGGGAGAGGGGCGCGCGGCCCAGGTTCGTGTGGAGAAGGATGCCGGTACCGTTGATCGCGCGCCGGAGGGTCGGAGCGAAGCGGCGCTCGAGAGCTTCCTTCGCCCGCGAGACCAGTTCCTCCGCTTGCAGCCCTCCCTCGTCGATCGCCCGCCGCAGCTCCTCTTTCAGAGCCGTTCGTCCGTAGAGGTCCTCCGCTTCCAGCGACTCCGGCGAGGAGAGCAGCAGGTCCATCGAAGGCGGATGCCCCCGCCTCGACCGGGGGACCGCCTCCCGCTTGCCTCCTCCCGCGTCGCGCCTCATGGTGCCGTACTATAGGTCCATGGGCTGGGAGAGCGAGTTGCGGGCGCTCGAGGACGCCCTGCGGAACCTGAACGCGCAATACGACGCCTTCTTGTATGGCTCGAGCCCGAAGGCCCCGGTGGAGGTCCGGCGGCGCGTCGGCCAGCGGATCCGACGCTTGAGCGGGACGGAGGCCGACTCCTCAGCCGAGCGTTTCCGCTTCTCGACGCTGCAGGGCCGTTACAACGCGCTGTGCGAGCGCTGGGACCGCCTGCAGGAGGAGAAGGAGGCCGGCCGCCGTCCCGGAATCTACGGTCACCTCACCCGGATCTCGCGCGGCGGGTTCGAAAGATCGCCCGCACGCCCAAACGCCAGGCCCGAGAGGTCCGTAGAAGAAGAGGAGACGCAGCCCGGGCCGTCTCCGGAACAGGTTCTCTTCGAGCGTTACAGGGAGGCCAGGAGGGCCCGCGGCGAAGATGTCTCGGGTCTCGATTTCGAGCGCTTCCTGGAGCAGCTCGCCCGCGAGCGGGAGAAGTTGAAGCAGCACTTCGGGGTCGCGGAGATCGAATTCGACATCGCGGAGCGGGAGGGCAGGATCAGACTCGTGGCCAGACCGAAGGAGTCAACGAGGGAGACGCAGCGATGAAAAGAGTGCTCAGCGCGGCGATTCTCTTTGCCGCGATGCTCGCCCCTAGCTGGATTCTTGGCCGGGAAAAGGACAAGAGGGACGAGCCGTTCTACCGGAAGTACATGGTGGCCGGCAATGCCTTGGACGACAAGATCCTGGAGCAGGAGAAGCGCGTCGCGGCGAATCCCGATACGGCGGATCTCCGCAACGACTTCGGAAACCTGCTCGCCGCGCGCCGCTTCCCGCGGGAAGCCCGGGAGCAGTACGAGGCGGCGATGAAGCTCGACCGCCATCACTTTCTGGCCCCCTACAACCTGGGTCTCCTCTACGAATCCCAGGGGGAGACGGGCAAGGCCATATCCGCCTACGTCAAGTCGGTCAATCGCAACCGGGGGTTCCCCCCGGCGCGCTTCCGCCTCGGGCGGCTCTACGAGAAACGCGGATCGCAGCAGAAAGCCATCGAGCAGTACGCGCGGGCCCTCCAGATCGATCCGGAGATGCGCGACCCCAAGCGGAACCCGTTGGTCGTAGACACCCTTCTGCTCCCGCAGGTTTCGCTCCAGAACTATTCGCGCGATCTGGCCACGGCCATGATGCGCTCCGAGGCATCGTATGTGGATCGGAGCCTCGTGCGCCGGCTTCCGGTCGATCGGACGCTCTCGAGCGAGGACTTGAGACCTCCCGCCTCCGCGCTGCCGGCCGGCGCGCCTCCAGGCGGGCCGACCCCCGTGCAGATCATCGCTCCCTCGACGCCACCGCGCCGGGAGCCGGTCCGCCCGGGTCCGGCGCGCAACGTGCCGGCGATGGCCGCCGAGCCCACGCCTGACATCGTCGTTCTGGAGCCGACCGAGGCACCGACGCCTCCGCCCCTGCCGACGCCGGACGCCTTGGGGCGCCCCCCTTACGTCGGTGGGCCCCGTCCGATTCCGACGGTGACGCCGGGGCAATGAGAAGAGATGGGTGAACGGCGATTGGTGATGAGAGGGAAAATCCTCATTCGAACTCGGCTCGTTCGATGAGCACCGTCGGCGCGCCCACCGGGTAAGGCATCGGAAAGAACTGCCGGTCGGTTGACAGCGCCGCGATCCGGCGAAGGAGCTGAGACAGCCTTCCCCTCGCGAGCGCTCCGGCGACGGGTCCTTCCGCGCGCCCTCCGAGGAGGGCGATTCCGGTGAACTCCAGCTCGAATCGGTCCCGCTCGAAATCGACCCTCGCGGGAGCCGTCAAGGCCGAAGCGAAGAGTCCCCTTCGGACCGAGGCGAGCAGCTCGCGGGGGGACGCCGGGCGGGCGGTCTCGAAGAAGAGCCTCCTCGCTCCGGCCGAAGGCGCGGCGCGATAGGAAGGGCGGACGCCGTGGCCCGTGGGCGGGGAGCCGCTGGCGCGCGCCGAGCGCAGGTCATGCAGTCGCGCCGCGAACCGGCCGCTCTCGACGACAACAATCCGGCGTGTCGCCGTCCCCTCCCCGTCGTAGAGGGCATCGGCCGACGCGTCGTCCACGATCGTAACGGCGGTCGAGAACAGGTCCGTGCGGTGGACCCACCGCGGCAGCGTTTCGGCGCAGAACAGCGGGGCCAGCCGGGACAGCAGAGCCGCCGCCACGGACGGCTCCAGCAGCAATTCTCCGCGCTCGATGGGCGCCGGCCGATCCGAGAGAGGCAGCGTGGCCCGATCCGCGAGCCGCCGCGCGAGCGCCGCCAGGTCGGGCTCGCCATCCCATCGGAAGACCGACCGGCCCTCGCAGACCCGCGGGCCCTTGTGGCCGACAGCCAGGGCGACTCCATCCGAGACCGTCGTGGGAAAGGAGACGTCCAGCCCCCGGCCGTTGACGATCCGCTCGGCGCTCGCTCCGCGGCGCGCGGTGAGCCGTTGCAGGCGAGCCTCCCCACGAGACTCGGCCGACAGGAGCCGCTGGAGCTCGTCGAAGACGTCTCGTGGCGGGGCCACGATGCCGGGAATGCTTCGCGGCGGGCTTTGCCAAGTCGGCCACTCCGGAGGGGTTTCGCGGACCGTCTCGACGCGGGAAGCCTCGGCCAGGGCACGCTCGAGTCCCTCGGTCGAAGAGGCGCACGCGAACCGCGGCGACCCCTGGCTCCACCAGCGGGCGGCCCAGCCGCGCTCGCGGCGCGAGAGGGTCCCGCGCTCGCCTGCGGTCGCGTCGAGCTCGAGCGACTCGGCGTTCTTCTCGTACAGCTCCCACTCCCCGGGAGCCCGCCGCTCCAGTTGGTCGCGAAGGCGGTCGTGATCGGCGTTCACGACCGGCGAAGCCGTTGGGCTCGACACTTCTCTTCTCACAGGGACCGCACCGCGATGCGCCGGACCAGCAGGTCGGGCGCGGAACCCTGGACGGGCACGACCTGACCGCCCCGGGCGCACCAGCCGAGCGCCCGATAGGGACGGGCCTCGCGGCCCAGGGCCGGATCGATCGATCGCAGGACCGGAAGGATCTCGCCGGCGAGCAGACCGGCGCCGCACTCGTCGGCCAGGCGCCCCCGCCGCACGCGTCGCGCCCGCGGGAAGCGCAGCCGGAACCGGCCGCTCGCGAGCTCGACCGAGCCGCCGTCGATCTCGTCGATCCAGAGACCCGAAGAAAGCCGGCGGATCATCTCCTCGATCGTCGCGTGTCCCGGCGCGACGAGCACGTTGGCGCCGCGGGGAAGGGGAAAGTCCTCCGGGCCGCCGCGACGCGCGTGGCCGTTGGAAAGGCCGGGCCCGTGGGAGCGGTCGGTCAGCCGGCCCGAGAGCCGGCCGGCGTCGAGCAGCTTGACCGCCCTGGGTGCGACCCCTTCGTCGTCCCGCTCGTAGCCGCCGAAGAGGTCGAGCCGCGACGGGTCGTCTCGGACCTCGAGCTCGGCAGCCGCCAGGCGAGCCTGCTCGAGGCCGGAAAGCGCCGACTCCGCGCCCGCCTCCAGCGGATGGGAAAGGATCTCGTGGAAGAGCACGGCCGCGCAGCCGCCCGCCAGCACGACATCGGTCTCTCCTTCGCCGCACGAGCCCGGTCTTTCTCGGGGCTCGACCGCCCGCGTAAGCTCCGCGCGCAGCTCGTCGGCCGTCGAGTCGGCGAGCGGCGCATGAAAGGAGAAGTTTCGGCGCTCGTCGCCGCGGCGCGAGGCGGCCGTGAAGGTTCCTTCGAGGGAGAGGAGCCGGCGGGAGGCGGCGGCCGCGCCGCCGCGGGCCGGGATCACCAGACGCTCGACGTCGCGCAGGGTCCATCGGAAACGGTGCCGGGGCGCATGGCGCGAGAAAAGAGCCGAGAGGCGCTTGACCCATCGGTCCGTATCGAGGCGGTGCTCTGCGGCGGCCGACTCGCGTGCCGCGATGGGCCGGACCGGAAGGGGAGAGAGACCGATGCCTTTCTGGACCGCACGCACGGCGTCGCGAACACCTTCCTCGTCACAGCGCGAAACGAACGCGAGGCGCTGTTCCGCCCCCCGTTTCCACCGGGCCGAGAGGCCCTCCGTGATCGCGGCGCGCGCCTCGATCACCTCTCCGTCCCGCCAGTCAGCGACGGCCTCCCGCCGCGCTTCCGCGAAGATTTCCGCGATCTCTTCCGGCCGCCGGACGAGAGGCTCGAGCCATCGCGTCACCGTCGCCGTGTCCAGCTCCATGAGAGGAGCGTAAAGCGTCAGGACGTAAAACGTAAAAGGTAAAACGAAAAACGTGGATGAGGACGAGGCTCGCCCTGGCTCCGTTTAACGTTTTACGCTTAACGTTTTACGGATGTATTAACATCGTGTCAATGAGCCTCGCTGACACAAAGAAGGAGTTCATCGCGGTTCGCGCGGCTCGAGGGATCGCAGGTCGAAAGCTCTTCGAGGAGAGGGCTCCGGGGGTCCTGAGACAGACCGTTCTCGCCGCTCTGGCCGACGAGGTCGAGAAGGAGCGCACCCTCGACGAGGAGGCCCGCCGCATGATGGAGACGGCCCGGCAGGAGATCGCGTCGGGCCGAGTGGACGGCCAGGAGCTCTTCCGGCGGATCCGGCGCAAGCTCGCCGAGCAGCGCGGAATCGTTCTCTGAGAGGTGGTAGGTGGTAGGTGATAGGTATTAGGGACCTGGGCCCGGTCGCTTACTTACCACCCACCACCTACCACCTAACACCTGTCTTATGACTCTGGACAAGAAGATCCGCGATCTCGAAGCGCTGCGGGAGAAGGCCCGGGAAGGAGGGGGACCCGAGCGGATCGAGAGGCAGCACCGCGAAGGGAAGCTCACCGCGCACGAGCGCATCGAGATGCTGCTCGATCCCGGCTCCTTCTTCGAGCTCGACCCGTTCATCGTTCACCGTTGCCGGGACTTCGGAATGGAGAAGACTCAGGTCCCGGGAGACGGCGTCGTCTGCGGCGCCGGCCTGGTGAATGGCCGGCCGGTTTACGTGTTCGCCCAGGACTTCACGGTCTTCGGTGGCTCGCTCTCCGAGTCCAACGCCGAGAAGATCTGCAAGGTCATGGACCTGGCGGTGGTCAACGGCGCCCCGATCATCGGCCTGAACGACTCCGGAGGGGCCCGCATCCAGGAAGGGGTCGTCTCGCTCGCCGGTTATTCCAGGGTCTTCCTGCGCAACACTCGGGCCTCCGGCGTCGTGCCGCAGATCTCGGCGATCCTCGGCCCGTGCGCGGGGGGAGCCGTGTACTCGCCGGCTATCACCGATTTCGTCTTCATGACCGAGAAGACCTCCTTCCTCTTCGTGACGGGCCCGGATGTCATCAAGACCGTTACGCAAGAGGAAGTCACCATGGAACAGCTCGGAGGCGCGCGGACCCACTCCAGCGTTTCCGGCGTGGCGCACTTCGTCGGGAGAGACGACGAGGCCGTGCTCGCGGGGATCCGGGACCTTCTCTCCTACATTCCCTCGAACAACCTGGACGATCCCCCGTCGCACGAGCCTTGCGATCCTCGCGGCGACGCCTCCGGCCTCGACGCCTTCATCCCCGAAGAGCCCAACAAACCCTACGACATGAGCGAACTCGTGCACCGGATCGCGGACGGGGGAGTCTTCTTCGAAGTCCACGCCGGGTTCGCGAAGAACATCCTGGTGGGTTTCATCCGGCTCGGGGGGCGGTCGGTCGGGGTCGTGGCCAACCAGCCCATGCACCTGGCTGGAGTCCTGGACATCGACGCCTCGGTCAAGGGGGCGCGCTTCGTGCGGTTCTGCGACGCCTTCAACATCCCGCTTCTGGTGTTCGAGGACGTGCCCGGCTTCATGCCGGGGACGCAGCAGGAGTACGGGGGCATCATTCGACATGGTGCCAAGCTCCTCTTCGCCTTCGCCGAGGCGACCGTCCCCAAGGTCAGCGTCATCACGCGCAAGGCCTATGGGGGGGCCTATTGCGTGATGCTGTCGAAGGACATCGCGACCGATTTCAACTTCGCCTACCCGACCGCCGAGATCGCCGTCATGGGACCCGAAGGGGCGGTCAACATCCTGTACAAGCGTGAGCTCCGGTCGGATACGGCGCCGGAGAAACGTGCGAAGAAGGTCGCCGAGTACATCGAGAACTTCGCCAACCCTTACGTCGCTGCGCGCCGCGGCTACATCGACGAGATCATCGAGCCCTCCGAAACCCGCGAGAAGCTCATCGCCGCCTTCAAACTGCTCGAGAACAAGCGCGTCGCCGTTCTGTCCAAGAAGCACGGGAACATCCCCCTGTGATCCGTAAAACGTAAAACGTGAAACGTAAAACGTAGCCCGGGCACCGCTCCTTTTGGACACGAGCAGCTCGACGTCTTTAGGATTTCTCGGCAGTTGGCGATTGACCTCTTTAGCGAAACTGCCAAGTTCCCGGCCGAAGAGAGATTTGGTTCCGTCCAAGAAGCACGGGAACATCCCCCTGTGATCCGTAAAACCTGAAGCGTGAAACGTGAAACGTAGCCCGGGCACCGCTCCTTTTGGACACGAGCAGCTCGACGTCTTTAGGATTTCTCGGCAGTTGGCGATTGACCTCTTTAGCGAAACTGCCAAGTTCCCG
>JBKPBH010000015.1:0-16473 GCA_046726795.1 Acidobacteriota bacterium | reverse complement strand
TCCGAGCTTGCGCAGCGTCCCGTCCTCCAGGTCGAGAAGGAAAGAGTCGCCCGCTCCCCAGACGGAAGGCTTCGGACCGATCGAGAGCGCCAGCGCCCGGGCGGAAGTCTCCGCGCCGAGCCGCACCAGGCCCGCCCGGCCCAGCTCCAGAACTTTCTCGGCTTGACCCGCCCTGGTAAACAGATGGACTCGTCCTGTCCCGCCCGACGCCTCGGCAACCGCGATCCGGCCATCGGAGAGGAAGGCCCGCGAGGCGGCGTCCCAGCCGATGTTGCCGAGGACCGCGACGAGGCGCCCGGTCGTCAGGTCGAAGAGCGAGAGGCTGCTCCCCCTTTCCCAGACGATGACGCGCCCCGCGCGATCGTCGAAGGTCAGCGCGAAGGGGCGGTGAAGGGGCGCGATCGTGGCGCGCGGCGTGAGCTTGCGTGCCGCCACGTCGAAGTCCAGGATCTCGATCGAAGCGACCTCTTCTTCGGCCCGCGCGGCGGCCGCGGACGGGATTTGGCAGACGCGGATCCGATCCCGTTCGAGGAAAGCGACCCGCTGGAATCGCTCGTCCGGCGCCGGAGGCAGAGAGGCGAGGAGCCGGCCCGACGGAACGTCGTATACGCCGACAGATTCGCCTCCGTGCAGGGCGAGCCGCGAACCGTCCGGAGAGAGCTCGAGGTTCCCGATGCGCGCCGAAACGGGCATCCGCATCCGTCGCGGCGCGGGCTCGGCCAGCCGGCAGATCCAGACGTCCTGGAGCCCCTCCGCCAGGATTCCGGAAGGCTCCGTCCACGCGGCCGTCGTTCCATCTTCCGAGATGACGACCGCCCCTTCGCGGCCGACGCGGCCTCGGAGGAAGCGCCCCGAAGCGACGTCATAGAAGAAGGAGGCCCAGAGGTCGGCGCGCCCCCGGACGCGCCCCTCCACCTCGATCCAGCTGCCCTTCGGCGCCACATATCCGACCAGAGCGGACACGAGCCCGTTCGGTGTCGGCGAAATTAGCCAGCGGACGGCGGCGAATGAGAGGCCAGCGATCGCGAAGAGGAGGCCCCAGAGCACCGCAAAGCGCGCACGGTTTCCCCGGACAGGATCCACGCGGCCGATCGAGACCTGCGTTCCCCCGGCTGCGAGCAGAGCGGCTGCGCAGGCAGCGGCGACCGCGAGGCCGAGCCTCTGGAGAACGACGGGAGCCCGCGCGGCGAGCAAGGGCAACGAGATCGTTCCCATGACGCCGATCCAGAGAGCGAGGGCGACGAGGTCTCCGCCCAGCCAGATCGACCGGGAACGCACGGCGAGGCTCGCCGCGTTGCCCAGGGCGAGGAACACGACGACCGCGGATCCGAGGGCGAGGCCAATCCAGGCGGCGAGACCGGAACGGGCCTCGCGCGACCAGGTCGAGAGGTCGAAGAGTCCCGCCGGGAGGAGGATGACGAGGGCGACCATCAGGATCAGGAGCCAGGCCCCGGCGAGCTTGCCCGCCCAGATCGCCGCGTTTCCGATCGGCCGCGAAAAATAGAAGGAGAGCCGCCTCTCCGAAAGGTCCCGCCCGATCGTCGTCGTCCCCAGGACAAGGGAGAGAACCGCCGAAAAGGCGACCGCGAAGAAGGCCGCCGCATACAGTCTGGCATCGGACGCTCCGAAACTGCGTGCGGCGGGCAACAGCGGGGCGAAGAAGGGAAGAATCCCCGCGGCCGCCGCCGCGATGAGGATTCCCCGTCTCTCGACGATCTCTCTTCTGGCGACTGCGAGAAAACCCTTCATGCCATTCCTCCGCGCCCGGGGACGCCCCGGCTGTTCTCTTGCGCCGGCACTTCGTCGGCCACGGCGAGGAAGATCTCCTCGAGCGACATGGCCGCGGCGTCGGCGTCCACGACTCCGTTCGTCAGGCGGAATCGCTCGAACGCGACATCGTCGTAATTGGAAACGACGGCGTCTACGCCCCAGCCCCGCACGCGGACACGCACGGCGTCGAAGGCGTCGAGCTCCGTGCCGTAGGCCGTCCGCGCCGAGGTGATCTCGTTGCCGTAGCGGATGCGCCGGAACCGGGACTTCAAGGCCTCCATCTCCTCGTCGAGAAGGAGCCGTCCGTTCTTGAGAATCCCGACGCGGGTCGCGATCTCTTCGATCCCCGCCAGATCATGCGTCGCGACGAAGACGGTTGTGCCGCGGTCGGCGAGCTCCCCGATCAGCTCCTCGGCGAAGGCCTTGCGCGCGACGGCGTCGAGTCCGAGCGTGGGGTCGTCCAGGACGAGGAGCTCCGGAGCGTGTCCAAGAGCGGCCGCGAGCATCGCCTGCGCCTTCTGCCCTTTCGACAACCGGCCGAAGGGGACGTCCATCGGGACGCCGAACCGCGCCAGGAGGTCGCCGACCCCCTTCTCGTCCCATGAGGGATAGAGCCCGCGGCAGAACGAGGCGATCTGCCGCGCGGTCATCGCTGCCGGCGCATCCGGCTCTTCGGGAACGACGCCAACACGCGTCATGAGCCGAGCGCGCCGCCTCCAGGAGTCCTCCCCGAAGAGAAGCGCTCGGCCTGCGGCGGGCTTCTGTTGTCCCAGAAGGCACCGCACCAGCGAGGATTTCCCGGCGCCGTTTCTCCCGAGGAGCGCATAAACCGCGCCGCGCGCGACGGCGAGTGAGATGCCCGCGCAGGCAGTCGCGCGACCGTATCGCACGGTCAGCCCTTCGATCGCGACGGGCAGGGGAGCGTCCGCCGAATTCATGGAAGCCAATGGACTGTAACTCTGGAACTCACAATGGTGGTCCTCCGAACGAAACCGGGCCGGCGGGTCCTGTCGCCTCGACGAGGGAGACGCCCCCCCGCCGGGGCGACTGAGCAACGGAGGACACCTAAGGAGCAGGGGCTAGTGTCCTGGTAATCATTTTCCGGCCCTGGTCGCGGCGCGCGAAGTCTCCCGAGCGAAGCAAGGGAGGAGGCGCGAGCCGCGGGAGCGGAGGCAGAGCGAGGGACAAGGCGAGCGATCGAGGCCGCATCCGGCCGATTCGCTCGCCGGTCCGCCCGAAGGGCGCAGGTCCCTCGCGCAGACGCAGCGACGTGCTAGGGCCCGAGCGGCGTTCCCGCGCGGCCGGGCGTCGGCTCCTTGACCGGAAAGGCCGGGGCCGTGGCGACATAGCTGCGGAAGTCGTACCTCCGCACTCCGGCCGCCACCGTGGCCACGAGGGCGGTGACGAGAAGCGTCGCGAGACCACCGGAGACGACCGACACGGTGACGCCGACGGCGGTGGAGGCGAAGACAGACGCGACGAGTCCCGCCTCAAGCTCGCCCAACTGCGGCCCCCCCATGAAGAAGATCGCGTTGACCGAGGTCATCCGGCCGCGGAGCCGGTCCGGCGTGATGATCTGCCGAAGCGTCTGCCGGATGACGGTCGAGATCGCGTCGGCCAGGCCGATCGCCGCGAGCGCGGCCAGTGTGAGCGGAAAACGGCGAGAGAGCCCAAACACGACCGTCGCGGCGCCGTAGGCCGCGACCGACGACAGAAGGATGCGTCCCTGGCGCGAGGGCAGCGGCCGGATCGAGACGAAGATCGACCCGGCCAGCGCGCCGATCGCGGGGGCCGCGACGAGAAGGCCGTACCCCTTCGCGCCGACCTTCAGAACCTGGTCCGCAAAGATCGGCAGGAGCGACATCGAGCCGGAGAAGAACGTCGCGAGGAAGTCGAGACCCATCGTCCAGACCATGAGCGGCGTCCTGAAAACGAAGCGCAAGCCTTCCTTGAGCGCCTCCCACGGATGCGTGTCTCCGGCCCCCTTCTCGGGCGCTCCCGAGACCCGCATCGTCGCGAGCGCGAAGATCACGGCGAGAAACGAGACGGCATTCAAGAGATAGATCAACGCGAGAGCGGACGTGCTCACGGGCGCGTCCGGGGATGCGCTGCCGGCCGTCAGCGCTTCGGCTTGCCCGGCCAAGATCAGTCCGGCCAGCGCCGGCCCGCCGATCATCGCCGCCTGGAAGGCCGAGAAGTTCAGGGACAGCGCCCCCTGGAGCTCCTGCGGCGGCACAAGCCTCGGAAGAAGCGAGTTGCGCGCCGGGTTGTCGAAGGCGCCCGCGGCGGCTGAGAGGAAATTCAACCCGTAGAGAGCCCAGAGCGTCTCGCGGCGCGCGAAGGTCAATCCCGACAGGGCGAGAGCGACCGCCATCAACGAAAGCTGTGTCGCGATCATGATCCGGCGGCGGTCGTAGCGGTCGGCGACCACGCCTCCCCAGAGCGAGAAGACGATGATCGGCACGACGCGCGTCAGCCCCACGAACCCCAGGGCGAGCGGCGAGCGCGTCAGCAGGTAGATGTGCCAGTTCAGAGCCACCGTCTGCATCTGCGAGCCGATCAAGGAAAAGAGCTGCGAGGCGACCAGCCGCCGGTAGTCGCGGTGCCGCAAAGCGCGGTAAGGCAGATTGGGAGAGGGCCGGCTCAAGAGGTCGAGGAGGCATCCTATCCGAGAGTCTCGGGGCTCTCACCCCGCGAGACTCCGACCGCAAGGACGCCCCGATCCTCCCGGAAGGCCGAGACCTACGCCGGCCGGGCCGAGGCCGGATTCCGGCGGCGGGCAGGGACCTGGAAGGACGGCCGACCCAGCAGAAACCCCTGGCCGCATTCGATCCCCAACTCGACTAAGGCACGGTGTTCTTCTTCGCGCTCGATGCCTTCCGCGATGAGCGAAGCCTGGATGCGGCGGCCGATCGAGGCGAGGCTCGTGATGATCTCGCGCTTGATGGCGTCGGCCTCGAGACAGCGCACCAGCGAGTCGGCGACCTTGATGTAGTCGGGACGCAGGTACAGGATCGTCTCGAGCCCTGAGTATCCGGATCCCGCGTCGTCGATCGCAATTCGGAACTTCGCGGTCCGAACGACCTGCAGGATGTCGCGGAAGGAGGAGTAGTCGCCGACGACCTCCTTCTCGGAGATCTCCAGGACGACGTCCGGATGGCTCTTGGCGATGGCGGTCAGGTTCCTGGTATTCAAGAAGATCGGGTGCCGCAGGAGCCTCGCCGAGGCATTGACGAAAAGACGGCTCGCGAGGACGGCTCGCGGAAGCCTGGCGAAGATCGTCTCCAGGCACAGACTCTCCAGCTCGACGTCCATGTCGTTCTGGTGGGCCACGGCGAAGAGAGCGTTGGGGCGCTCGAGCGAACTTCCCTGCGGCCCGCGGATCAACGCCTCGTAACCGACAACCGCGCCGTCGGCCAGGCGGCACACGGGCTGGAACGCGGCCTTGAGCGTCTTCTCGCTGATGATGTCCTTCAGCTCCGCATAGAGGTCGATCTTCTCCCTCGTCTGCTTCTGCGTCACGATCTTGGCGGCCTCCGCGAGCGTCCGGATCAGGTGGCGGGAAGGGCGAGACCGGGGATTGTCGAGCGCCGTCAGGCTCGAGGCGTAAACGCTGATCAGGTCCCCGGTCGCTCCGCCCAGGGCTTCGCGCAAGCGTCGCGTCGCGTTCGTCTGGAAGCGAGCCGCCTCTTCCTCGAGGGCCGGGCCGTAGCGCGCGCGGGCCTGCGTGGGCAGGGCGAAGAGAACGTAGAACCCGTCGGAGCCCGAAAAACGGATCGAGAGGAGGCTGTCGCAGAAGCGGGAATTCGCCGCGTCCTCCCTCAAGCCGTTCGCGACGACGAGGAGGATCTTGTCGTATTGCTCCCAGCCGTGGAGCTCCTCGAAACCGAAGAACTTGCCGATCTGGAGGTAGATGGCGCCCAGGTGCTCGATGCGCTCGACCGCGGAGACGCGTTCGGGGTCCTCGAACGGGTGCACAGGGAGGCCGGTCACGCCGTCGTAGACGATCCTCTCCTGGCGCAGGCGATCGACCGGCTCCGACGCGGTCTCGGTCTCGAGGGGCGCCGTGTTGGCGACGAGGCGCACGGTCGCGCGTCGCTTCTGTCTCATCCGGCCTCCGATCGGCGTTTCTGAAAGAGCAGCGCCTTGACCTTGCGCCGCAGATCCTGGACGGAAAACGGCTTGGCCAGGTAGTCGGATCCCCCGAATTGCATGGCGGTGATGCGGTCCTTGACCTCCTGACGGCCGGTCAAGAAGAGGATCGGGACCGACCGCGTCCCCGACTGACGCTTCAGGATCGCGCACAACTCCCAGCCGCTCATCCCCGGCATGTTGACGTCCAGGATCACGAGGTCGGGCGCGTCTCTCAGGAGGAGCGGGAGGGCGGCCTGGGCGTCGCCTGGAGCCTCAACGCGCACGTCCTCGTTCGCCAGTGCCTCCCGTATCGCAGAACCCAGGTCCGGATCGTCGTCCACGACGACGACGCGCTTCACCGGCCCGCCTTCGGAAACGGAAGGAGCATCGTCACCTCGGAGCCGAACCCGGCCTCGCTCGTCAGACTGATCTTGCCGCCGTTGGACTCGAGGATCTCGCGGGACACGGCCAGCCCGAGCCCCTTGCCGGGGACTCCCGAGGCGATGGCTCCCGTGCCGCGGAACGCGTAATCGAAGGCCCGGGCCCGCTCCTCGGGGCTCATCCCCGCGCCGGAGTCCTTGACGACGACGTAGGCGTGCTCGCCGGCGGCCCCGGCGCGGATCTTGATCTCGCCCCCCTCCGGCGTGTACTTGATCGCGTTCTCGAGCACGTTGCGGAAGGCGCGCTGCAGCGCGACCGGCTCGGCGTGGACCGGAAGCTGGGGCCTCTCGGCGATGAACTCGATGCGCAGGCGGGCTCCGTGGGAGAGGCGGTAGGCGGTCGCGAGCGACCCCAGGATCTCTACGAGATCGGCCGTCGCCTGAAAACCCGGCGCGAACGCGCTCTCGCGCCCGGCCGGAGGCCCTCCCGCCAGCCTCTCGGCGAGCTCGACTTCCCGCGACAGGTTGGCGAGGTACTCCGCGCTCGGGATTTCGCCGCGCCGGGCCGCTTCGCCGATCAAGTCGCTGTAGACGCGCATGACCGAAAGGGGAGAGCGCAGGTCGTGGAGGATCTCGGCCTCCCGGTTGCGCAACGGGGCCGGAGAAACGGCCGGCTCCGCCGCGCCCGGGGGCGTCTCCGCGGTCTCGGCCCTCTTCCCCGAGGAGCCGCGCGCCGCCTCGAGGGCCGCGAGCAGGCCGGGCGCGGCCAGCGCCGAGAGAATCAGCGGGAAGAGCCGCGAAGGATCCGTCAGGGGCTCGCGGGACAGCAGCACGAGAGCCACGACGCCGAGCAGCGAGGCCGAAGCGAAGAACCAGGCAGCGCCGCGGCCGAGCTGGAAGAACGCCAAGGCCAGTCCGGCCGGCAGGAGGAGAGAGTAGGGGCTCGCCGCGCCGCCCGTCAGCGACATGGCGCAGAAGAGAAGCGCCAGGTCCACGACGATGGCCAGCGGCGCGAGAAAGTCTCCGAGCGCGCGGGAGAGCCCCTTTCGCGTGAAGAGGAAGAGGGAGAGCAGCGAGCCTCCCATCGCGAGCGACAGCGGGCGCGCGCCGCCCAGCCCCAGCGCCACGGCCAGCAGGCAGAAGAGGCAAAACAGTCCGGTTGCCGCGGCCCGGTGCGAGGCGAAGCTCTTCTCGTTCAAACCGCCTCTCTCGGCATCATCCGAATAAGTGCTCCTCGTGCCCCTCATGCTTTCGCGGCGCGAGAAGTCTCCCGTCTGGTGCGTGCTCCTCGTGCCCCGCAGGCGCAGGTCCCGAGCGAGCGAAGCCGACGGCTAGGCATAGGAGCACCCGATGCGCAAGCCTCCTCCGGAGGAGGGAGCGGAGTTGACGACGCGAAGACGGACAGCGTGCCGCTCGGGGTCGTCCTGTTGGCAGATCTCGGCGTTCCAGCGCGCAGGAAGCTTCGAGGCCTTCCTCCCCTGGAACGCCACTCCCCCGTACCCGACGTCGAGGACGGCCGCCGTCAATGTCGCCCCGTTGCGGCCCGGATAGACGAGAAGGGTCATGTCGCTCGGGAGGAACCGTGGGTGTCGGCGGCGGTCCCTGTGGAAGCTCGACTGCTCGCGGCACTGATAGAGGCGAAGGTCCGCGACTTTCAGGAGGAAGTCCGCCGTGCGCCCGTCGCTCGGATAGGTCGCGATCCCGTAGTGCATCCCCAGCGTGAAGCCGGGACGGCCGGGCAAGGCCGAGGTGGCGACCTTGCGACGGATCCTTTCGGCGACCGCGAAGGAGGAGTACATGTCGGTGTTGGGCAGCACGACGACGAACTCGTCGCCTCCCCAGCGGCAGCCCGCGTCCACCACGCGCAGCATCTCCCGGATCACCCGCGCCGTGCGGACGAGGACCGTGTCTCCCACGGGATGGCCGAAATGATCGTTGATTCCCTTGAAGTCCTTCAAGTCCGTCAGGAGGACCGACACGATGCCGTGGGTTCGCTCGGCCCGGCTGATCTCCCGCGTGAGGTGCTCCAAGAGAAACCGCCGATTGTAGAGACCCGTCAGAGGATCGGTAATCGCGTTGACGCGCAGGACCCCCAGATCCCGCTCCGAAAGAATGCGGGGCTCCGGGAGCAAACCCTTTCGGCTGTGGAAGTGGTGAAGGATCGCGGTCTGAAGGCTAACGGGAGGACCGAGAGTCTCGCGGAGAGTCCCGAAGATCCGCTCGACTTCCTGCCAGCGTTCCTCGGCTTCCCGCGCGCTGTGGGGAAGGCCGGTCCAGTCGATCAGGAGCTGCCGGAGGATCTCCTCGCGTTCTTCGTGGCGGGCGAGCAGATTCAGGGACTTCCGGAACCGGGTCAGGGAGAAATCCCGCTGCCTCCCGAGGCGCGCGAGGCGCCCGATTCGGCCGCCGAGGTCTATCTGGTCCAAGCCAATGTTCCTCCGGCCAATTGCCGGGCTTCTTCTTCAGACGCTGCGCTTGGCGCCTTTGGTTGCCCGCGGCGCCGGCTTCCAGCGCTCGGTCTCCCGGTTCCGGCGCGCGACCGCGCCCGCCGTCTCTTCGACCGTCTCACCGAGGGAAAAAACGAGAACGAGCTGCCCCTCCTTCAGGAGGTCCACGACCTCACGGTCGGAGCGCGCCCAGAGCACGCGGTCGCCGATGACGAGAAGCCGTGTCTGGCCGAGATCGGCCTGCCCGGTCGAGTCCAGCCGCTTCATCGCCTCGACACAGCGCCGGATCCGGGCTAGCCCGACGCCCGAGTCCCTCAGGCGTGAGGCCACGCGCAGCTTGACGACGTCCGAAAAGGAGTAGCGCCTTACCGAGCCGTACCCGCTCGCCTCCCGGATGGAGGGGCAGAGAAAGCCGAGGCGCGCCCAGTGATCGAGCTGCCGCGGGGTCAGGTTCGACAGCCGCGCCGCCTCGGCCGTCGAGAACGCGTCCTGTATCACACGCTTGAATTTCATTGATGCAATTACAGAATCTTAGCATGTCCCGAAGGTTCCGCTGAGACACCCTGCCCACCGGTTCGTCAAAAAAGGCCGCCCCGGCGTCGGGGGGCCGCGCCTCCCTCGTCGGGGCTTTCGGCCGCGGCGTTCGCTTCGCAGCAGCGACCCGGATTTTCCCTTTGCGGCCAGGCCGCTGTGTGCCGACGAGGAAAATGACGACGGATCCGGGGCGGCCGTTCAAACGACAAGCTGGGACGTGAAATAATGGAACTGACCAGTCAGTTTCGAAACGAAATGCCGCGAGTCAAGACAACATCAAAGAAGGAAGAGATCCTGGAAGCTGCCTCGCGCGTCTTCGCGGAGAAGGAGTTTCATCGGGTCGTGATCGATGAGGTGGCCTCGCGGGCCGGGGTGGGCAAGGGGACGGTCTACCGCTACTTCCGGACGAAGGAGGACCTCTATTTCGAGACCATCCTGCAGGCCTTCGATCGCCTCTCCGCGACCCTCGAGGCGACCGTTTCGCGGGAGACCTCCCCGGCCTTGAGACTCGAGCGGATCGCCCGCGAGAGCCTGCAGTTCTCCTGGGAACGCCGGCATCTCTTCAGTCTCCTTCAGAGCGACGAACGCCGGTTTGCGACGCGGGAAGCCGAGCTGCGGGAACGCCGGGGCAGAATGATGGCTCTCGTCCAGAAGGTGATCCTGGAAGGCATCGAGCGGCGGGATTTCCGGGGGGTGGACGCCCGGATCGCCGCGGAGCTCTTCCGGGGCATGATCCGCGCCGCGAACTGTTTTCGCGGCGAAGACGACTCATTGGACGACCTCGTCGCCGAAATCGTGGGAACCTTCACTCGAGGCATTGCTAGGAGGCAGGCTCCTGGACAGAGCGCATGAAGAAGAACCTTCTGTATGCGGGCTCGTTTCCGGCCGTCCTGACCGCCCTCGCGGTCCTGTGGTCGGCGGGATGTTCCGTCTTTGCGCCCTCCCGCACCGTGGACGAGTCAGTCTCGCCCGGTCCAGGGAAGCCCTGGCAGCCGCCGGCCGAGGCGCGGCCACCGGCTCCGACCCCCAAGCCCACGCCCGGCATCCCGGCTGAATACCTGCGGCCGGGCACAACCCTTTCCCTTCCCCAGGTCCTCGACATCGGCCTGCGTAACAACCCGGTGACCAGGATGGCCTGGTTCCAGGCGAAATCCGCGGCCGCCGACCTGGGCTCGAAGCGCTCGGAGTACTTTCCGGCGATCGAGCTCGACGGGAATCTGACGCGCCAGAAGCAGGCCGCGCTCGGCGGCCGCTCGATCTTCCTGCAGACCACCTACGGCCCCGCGGCGAGCCTGACCTGGCTGCTGCTCGATTTCGGCGGCCGGGCCGCGGACGTCGAGGAAGCCCGGCGCGCGCTCTACGCCGCCGACTACGAGCACAACGCTTCGATCCAGAACGTCGCGCTCCAGGTTGCGCAGGCGTACTACCAATACCTGGACGCGAAGGCCCTCAAGGCCGCGGCCGACGCGAGCCTGAAGGCAGCGCGCGAGAGCCTTTCCGCGGCGGAGGAACGGCATCGCGCCGGGGTCGCCACGATCGCCGACGTGTTGCAGGCGCGGACCGCCTTCTCGCAGACCGAGCTCGCCCTGCTGACGGTCGAGGGACAGATCCAGACGCTGCGGGGGTCGCTCGCAACGGCCATGGGCGTCTCGGCGAACATCTCGGTCGAGGCGGGGGAACTCCCGACCGATTTGAACGTGGATGCCGTGGCCGAGACCGTGGACCAGTTGATCGAGAGGGCCGAGGCTCAGCGCCCCGATCTGGCGGCCGCGCGCCTGACCGCCCTGAAGGCCGAGAGTCACGTCCGGTCCGTCCGGGCGGAGGGGCTGCCGTCGCTCTTCGCCATGGGAACGGCCAATCGCATCTACTACTTCAACTCGCCGGTCGTCCCCTACGCCGACACCTACTCGGGCGCGATCCTGTTCCGGATCCCGCTCTTCACCGGGTGGAAGAACACTTATGACGTGGTGAAGGCCCGCGAGGACGCGGGTACGTCTTGGGCCCAGGTGGAGACACTGACGGACCAGGTGATCCTGCAGGTCTGGACGAGTTACTACAACCTGAAGACCGCCTCGCAGCAGGTCAAGACCGCGAGGGACCTCTACGCCAGCGCGCAGCAGTCCGAGGAGGTTGCGTTCGGGCGGTACAAGGCGGGAGTGGGAAGCATCCTCGACCTCCTGGCGGCGCAGACCGCGTTCGCCAACGCCCGCGCCCAGGAGATTCAGGCCCGCGCGAACTGGTTCCTGGCAATGGCCCAGCTTGCGCACGACACGGGGATGCTGCGCGAGCCGCAGGACAGCGCGGCGGTCCCCTCCGCGCCGAAAGGAAACACGGGCAATCCATGAGAAAGAGTTCGAAAGGAGTCCGTCTCCGGATCTTCGGAGCCGTCGCGGTGACAGCCGCGGCTCTTCTCTCGATGGCCGGGTGCGCAAAGAAGGCTCCGGCCCGTCCGGTCCGCGAGGCCGTCCCGGTCTCCGTGGGAACGGCCGCGCGGCAGGACGTCCCCGTCGAGGTGCGAGCGATCGGGCACGTCGAGCCGTATTCGACGGTGTCGGTGAAAGCGCGCGTCGGAGGCGAGGTGACGAAGGTCGGTTTCCGGGAGGGGCAGGATGTCAAGAAGGGAGACCTGCTCTTTCAGATCGATCCGCGCCCCTACGAAGCGGCTCTGGCGCAGGCGGGCGCGCAGCTCGAGCGCGACCGCGCGGTCGCCAGGAACGCCGAGGACCAGGTCAAGAGGTACGCGGACCTCGTCCAGAAAGACTACGTCACGAAGGAGCAGTACGACACGACGCAGTCAGGCGCGGCGGCGTCCCTGGCCTCCGTGAAGGCGGACCAGGCGATGGTGGACAACGCCAGGCTCCAGCTTTCGTACTGCACGGTTACCGCGCCCATCGACGGCCGAGCCGGGAGCGTCCTCGTCTATGCCGGCAACATGGTCAAAGGCAACGACGACAAGCCGCTCGTGGTCTTGAACCAGATCCGCCCGGTGTACGTTTCGTTCTCCGCGCCCGAGTCCTCGCTCGCCGCCATCCGCCAGCACGCCCGGCCCGGCCAGAAACTGAGCGTCGCCGCCTCCCCCTCCGGGAGCCCCGGCAATGCGCAGACGGGGGAGTTGACGTTTCTGGACAACACCGTGGACCCGACGACCGGAACGATCGTCTTGAAGGCGACGTTCTCCAACGAAAACCTGGCGCTCTGGCCGGGCGCGTACGCCGATGTCGTCCTGACGCTCGCGACCGAGCCGGGGGCCGTCGTCGTCCCCTCGCAAGCCGTGCAGACGGGGCAATCGGGACAGTTCGTCTGGCTGGTCAAGAACGACCTGACCGTCGAGTCGCGCAAGGTCACGGTCTCTCGCCTCCACGGCGCGTTCGCGGTCGTCGCGAGCGGCCTGGCGCCGGGGGAGCGCGTGGTCACTGACGGTCAGTTGCGGCTGGCGCCCGGCGCGCTCGTGGAAATCAAGCAGACGGAAGGAAAGGCCTCATGAACATCGCCGAGATCTTCATCCGCCGCCCGGTCATGACGACGCTCGTCATGATCGGCATCCTCCTCTTCGGCGTGATGGGCTACCGGCTCCTGCCGATCAGTGACCTGCCCAACGTGGACTTCCCGACGATCCAGGTCTCCGCAGCGCTGCCGGGAGCGTCTCCCGAGACCGTGGCTTCCTCCGTTGCCACGCCCCTCGAGAAGCAGTTCACCACCATCGCCGGTTTAGACAACATGAACTCGACCTCGACGCAGGGCTCGACGCAGATCACGCTGCAGTTCAACCTCTCGCGCAACTTGGACGGCGCGGCCCTGGACGTCCAGTCCGCCATCGCGGCGGCGGCCCGGCAGCTGCCTCCGAACATGCCGAGTCCCCCCTCCTTCCAGAAGGTCAACCCGGCCGACCAGCCGATCCTGTATCTGACCCTCACCTCCGCGACGCTTCCCCTTTCGGAGCTCGACGAATACGGCGAAGTGATGATGGCGCAGCGCATCTCGACGGTCTCGGGCGTGGCGCAGGTCCAGGTCTACGGCCCCCAGAAGTACGCCGTGCGGGTGCAGCTGGACCCCCGGGCGCTGGCCTCTCGGGGCATCGGCATCAACGAGGCGCAGCAGGCCGTCGCGGGCGCGAACGTGAACCTGCCCACGGGCATCCTCTACGGCCCGATGACCTCCTTCACCGTGCAGGCCAATGGGCAGTTGACGGAAGCCTCCGCCTACCGGCCGGTCATCGTGGCTTACAGGAACGGGGGGCCGGTCCGGCTGGCGGACATCGGCCGGGTCGTGGACGGCGTCGAGAACGACAAGACGGCCGCCTGGTACAACGACGAACGCTCGATCTCGCTCGCGATCTACAAGCAGCCCGGGACGAACACGGTCGCGGTGGCCGGCGCCGTGCGGACGCTCCTGCCGACCTTCCAGAAGCAGCTTCCCGCCGCGGCGTCCCTCCACGTCCTGTACGACCGCTCCCAGTCGATCCGGGACAGCGTCAACGATGTCCGCTTCACGCTCGTCCTGACGCTCTGCCTCGTCGTGCTCGTCATCTTCCTCTTCCTGCGCAACCTCTCGGCGACCGTGATCCCCTCGCTCGCTCTTCCCTTCTCGATCGTGGGCACGTTCGCCGTCATGTATCTGCTGGGGTACAGCCTCGACAACCTCTCGCTCATGGCGCTGACCTTGTCGGTCGGCTTCGTCGTGGATGACGCGATCGTCATGCTGGAGAACATCGTCCGGCACATGGAGCGGGGCGAGAGAGCCTACGAGGCGGCGCTCAAGGGCTCGAAGGAGATCGGGTTCACGATTCTTTCGATGACGATCTCGCTCGCCGCCGTGTTCATCCCGATCCTGTTCATGGGCGGGATCGTCGGACGTCTCTTCCACGAGTTCGCCGTGACGATCGGCGTCGCGATCCTGGTCTCGGGCTTCGTCTCGCTGTCACTGACGCCGATGCTCTGCAGCCGGTTCTTGAAGCCCCCGCGCGAGGAGAGGCACGGCCGGCTCTATCGGGTGACCGAACGCGGCTTCGACGCGATGATCAACTTCTATGCGAGGACGTTGAAGCCGGTTCTCGAGCATCCGGTCAAGGTGCTCGTCTTTTCGGGCCTGGTCCTGGCCGCGACGTTCTGGCTGTTCGTCAAGATCCCCAAGGGATTCCTTCCGACGGAGGACCAGGGGCTCGTCTTCGGCTTCACCGAGGGAGCCCAGGGGATCGGGTTTCCGGCGATGAAGGCGCATCAGCAGGAAGTCGCCGCGGTCGTGCGGAGCCATCCCGACGTCGCCAACCTCCTTTCCAGCTGCGGCCCCCGGGGCAACATCAGCGTCGGCAACTCCGGAATCGTCCTCGCCCAGCTGAAGCCGCGCTCGGAGCGCAAGCGCTCGGCCGACGAGATCATCGCCGACCTGCGCCCGAAGCTCGCCCGGATCACGGGGATCCGAACATTCCTCCAGATACCGCCTCCGATCCGCCTGGGCGGCAGCCTGTCCAAGAGCCAGTACCAGTACACGCTTCAGGATTCCGACACCGCGGAGCTCTATCGGTCCGCGCCGATCCTCGAAGGAAAGATGCGGACGCTTCCGAACATCCAGGACGTGACGAGCGATCTGCAGCTCTCCAACCCCCAGATCAACGTCACGATCGATCGGGACAAGGCCGCGGCGGTCGGGATCACTCCGCTCGCGATCGAGGATGCGCTCTACACGGCCTACGGCACACGGCAGATCTCGACGATCTACGCCCCGAACAACCAGTACCAGGTGATCATGGAGCTCGGCCCGGAATTCCAGGCGGACCCGGCCGCGATCGGCCTTCTCTACGTGCGCTCGGCCGGGGGCCAGCTCGCGCCCCTCTCCTCCCTCGGGTCAATCGCGCGCGGAACGGGTCCGCTGACGGTGCCCCACACCGGGCAGCTCCCCTCCGTCACGATCTCCTTCAACTTGAAGCCCGGCGTCTCGCTCGGCGACGCCGTCCGGTCCGTGGACGAGCTGGCCCGGAAGACTCTTCCCGCCACTGTCCAGACGAGCTTTCAGGGGACGGCGCAGGCTTTCCAGTCCTCCGTTCAGGGACTGGGGATCCTGCTCATCGTCGCGATCGCGGTGATTTACATGGTGCTCGGGATCCTCTACGAGAGCTTCATCCACCCGATCACCATCCTGACGGCCCTCCCGTTCGCGGGAGTCGGCGCGCTGGTGACGCTGATGATCTTCCACACGGAGCTCTCGATCTACGCCTTCGTGGGCATCATCATGCTCGTGGGCCTGGTCAAGAAGAACGGGATCATGATGGTGGATTTCGCGATCGAGGCGGAGAGGAACGAGGGGAAGTCGCCGAAGGAGGCGATCTACGAGGCGTGCCTCGTGCGCTTCCGACCGATCATGATGACGACGATGGCCGCGCTGATGGGTACGCTTCCGATCGCCATGGGCTTCGGGGCGGGCGCCGAATCCCGCCGTCCGCTGGGCCTGGCCGTCGTCGGCGGTCTCGTCTTCTCGCAGACGCTGACTCTCTACGTGACTCCGATCTTCTACCTCGTGCTCGACCGGATGCGGAAGAGGTTCGGAAGGCGCGCGGGGAAGGAGGGCCGGCCGGCGCAAGCCGCGACCCCGGAAGCCTTGCCCGAAGAGGAGCCGGCTCCGGCCGCCGCCATGCGTTTCACAATCCCTTAGTCCTTACCTTCGCCCCCGTCTTGCCGTCCGCTCTTTTTAGCGGCGGCGGCCGAATGCTGTAACCCAGGGATTCTCCGGCTCGTCAGAGTAGTGAAAGAGGAGGTGGGAAGGGCCGGATCCAGAACCGCGACAGGAGGGCGGCGACTCCGACTTACCCTCCGTTCGTTACCGCGAACTCACAAACGGCGTTACGCCGTTTTACCGCCCGAGGCCGCGGAATCCCTGGGGCCCTTTCCGCCTCCCATTCACCGTCGCTCCGCGCTTACGCGGGATCTGCGCCTTTGGCGCACTGGCGAGCGGCTCGCCCGGATGCGGGCTCGACCGCTCGCCTGATCCCGCGCAAACGCTCCGCTCCCGCGGCGGCAGGCTCCTCCTCGCCTTCGCTCGGAGACTCCTGCCGCCGCGAGCGAAACGAGCATTGAGGTGAAAAACGACATCACTCCGGTATCGTAGGGGAGGGGGGCGCCACCCCCGTCCGGTCGTCGCTACACTTGGCCGCTCGCGAAGCTCGAAATACCACGATGCATTGCCCTCCCGCGGAGTTCTCAGTTCCTGCTCACTTC
>JBKPBH010000014.1:0-5985 GCA_046726795.1 Acidobacteriota bacterium | reverse complement strand
CCTTCCAGGCGACGATCTCGCCGTCCAGCAGGAACTCGCCCGGAGCCAGCGCCAGGGCGAGCGCGATCTCCGGGAACTGAGTCGTGATGTCGTCCAGGGTGCGCGAGAAGAGCGCGACGCGGGAGCCCGACTTGTGGACATGCGCCCGGATGCCGTCGAACTTCTCCTCGATGGCGAAGCCGGGGAGCTCTTCCACGACCTCGGCCGGGTCTTGGATCGGCGTGGCCAGCATGAAGCCGATCGGGTGGAACAGGCGAAACGTGATCTCCGCCAGCCGCCCGTCCCGGGCCGCGACCGCGGTCTCTCCGATGTCTCCGCAGTCGCGCCGCGCCCGCGCCACCGCCTCGCGCTCCGCTCCAAAGGCCTTCGCAATCGCCTCTTCGACGGTCAGGACGTCGGCTCCGGTCCGCAGACCGCCCGACAGGGTCTTGATGAGGTACTTCGCCTCGACCGGGGAAGCGCGCGAGAGGAGCTCTTGGATCGCCTCTGTCTTCTCGGCGGCGCGCCGGAGCTTCGCCAGGTTCCGAAGGGCGTTATCGACCTCGAGGATCTCCAGTCCTTGCGCCGGCTCTTCGCGCGGCTCGAGCAGCAACGAGACGGCCTCCCCCAGGTCCCCGATCGCGCCCGCGCAGGCTCCGAGGGTCTCGAGGTCCCACCCGGTCACCGCGGACGCGGCGCGCGCGATCGTCGCCCATCCGGCGGAGGTCACCTGCTGTTCCCATTCCCCGAAGGGGGACCCCGAGAGAAGCCGCGCGGCAATCGCCAGGCGCGCCCCTTCGAGCCGGCCGAGAGCGTCGGCGAGGAGCGCGATCTTCGCGAGCTTTCCCCTCCGGCCGGAGGCGCCTTCCAGGGCTTCGGCGAGCAGGCGGTAGCGGTTTTCTCCGGTGGTCAGGCGTCCTCCTCCCGCCGCTCCGAGATGTGGGCCAAAGCGTGCGCCTCGACACCGCGGCCCGAGAGGATGCGCGCGAAGTCACGCGCGTAGCCGTGCATCGTGGTCACTCTGCGCGGCGCCACGGCGGCGACATGCGCCAGAAGCTCCTCGAAATCGGCGTGGTCCGACAGGGGGAGAAGGACGTCCGCGTCGAAGTCCGCCCGGGAAGCGGCGCGGATGGCCCACCCGGAGGCGTAGAGAACCGACCGCGACTTGAGCTTCTGCACGATCGGCGTGCGGGCGCAGTGGGGAGGAACGATGAGCGCTTCCCCCGGCCGCGGCGGCCCGGTCTCGTAGGCGCGGGAGAGGGGGAAACGGTGCCCGGCCGCTTCGTATTCGGGCAGGACCTTCCAGGCGGCGCCGTGGAGCACGGTCGGGACGCCCGCTTCCGTCAGCACCGCGGCGGCCTCCTGCGACTTGCCGAGGGCGTACGCGAGGACGACCGGGACCGCGCCCCGCGCCACGGCTTCCCGGCATGCGGCGACCAGGCGCTCTTCCAGCGCGGCCCGCTGAGGAAAACGGAAGACCGGAAGCCCGAAGGTGGATTCAGTCAGGAGCACGTCGGCGCGGCGGGCCTCGGCGGGAGTCGACGTGCGCCCGCGGCTCCGCTTGAAATCGCCCGTATAGAGGAGACTCTTCTCCTCTCCCTCGAAGAGGACCTGAGCGCCTCCCAGAATGTGTCCGGAGGGGATGAGCGTCAGGGTCGCCCCGTTTCCGGCGAAGGGGTCTCCGTACTCGATCTCGCGTCCTTCGCCCTCCCAGTCGGGATTGCGGCGCCGGTAGAGGGCGATCGTCTCCGGCGTCGCCAGAATCTCGCCGTGTCCCGGGGCCGCGTGGTCGGCGTGCGCGTGCGACACGATTGCCCGTTCGGCCGCGGACGGCGGATCGAGGAACGCCTCGAAGGCCGACGCATACAGCCCTTCGGGGCGCGTTTCGAGGAACGGTAAGAGTGAAGAATCCATCGGCTGAGAGCTGACAGCTGAGGGCTGACGGCTCGTCAGCTCGTCGCTTCCGGGAAAAGTCCGAAGAGGGGAAGCGTGACGACCGTGTGCAGCCCGGGGGGAGCGTCCACGATGAAAGGAATCGCGTTGACGACGCAGCCGACGGTCGCGCGGTCCCCGTGGAAACCGCCCGAGACCTTGAGATGGACGGGAGGGTCCCCTTCGATCTCAATAGTGTCGGACGGCTCCGAAACCCCGACCGCCATTGTCAGGTCGAGCACGACCCTCGCGTCGTCTCCCGCCTGGACGAGCGCGATCTGATGGAGTCCGAGGATGCGTCCGGCCGGCACGCCCCCGGTGTCCTCTTTCGCCGTGACGGGCTCGATCGTTTCGGTGATCTCGTCGATGGGGAATCCGAGGCCCTGCGCGATGATGGCCGCCGACTCGGAGAGGCCGACGTGGCCGAGCTTGCGGTCCGCGACTCCCTGAACGAACTCTTCCCGCGTCAAGCCAGCGCCGACTTTCGCACGCAGCGGGCCGCGGCGCTTGGCCGCGTCCACGACGCGCGTGACCTTGACTCGGTCCACCCGCACGCATGCGGCCGCGGCGGCGAGCGCGAGCCGGTCCATCACCAGCCCGGGGTTGACGCCCGTCCCGAGCACGCCAACGCCGCGCTCCTTCGCCAGTTTGTCGATCTTGTGGGCGAGGACCGAGTGCTTGAGCTCGGGGTAGGCCAGCTCCTCGCATGTCGAGACCACGTGGAGGCCGGCCCGGACCGCTTCCTGGATTTGCGGGAGAACGGATTCCAGGCGCGAGCCCGTGCAGAGGACCGCAACGTCCCGCCTCTCGCGCCCCTCTGCCGACCTCGCGTAGAGCGCCGCGGCGGAGGAGTCCACCGGCATTTTCGGGCCGGGCGACCCGAGCACTTCCGAAACGCTCTTGCCGGCGATGGTCGTTGCGGGGTCCGCCGCTCCGAGGAACTCGATGTTCGTCCGCGCCAGCAACGCCTTGCCGACTTCGATCCCGATGGGTCCGAGGCCCACCAGCGCCACGCGAGACGGTTTCTTGACCGGTGCCATCGGGATCCTCGTTTGACGGCATAGGATATACGCATCGAAGTTCCCATGATCTTGCGTCGAATAGGGGGAGCGATCCTTCTCGCACTCTCGATGGGCGCCGTCGCGCGGGCGGCCGAGCCGGCCGGCCAGGGGCTCCGGGAGACCGCGAGCTCCTCCCCCGTTTCAATGACGGTTACGCTCGCTCTCGTCGGTGGGCGGATCATCGACGGTTACGAGGGTCGGCCGATCGAAGACGGCGTGATCCTGATCGCCGGAGATCGGATCGCGGCGGTCGGCACGCGGTCCGAGGTCGTCGTGCCGCCGGGAACGCCCGTCGTGGACACGCGCGGGATGAGCGTGCTGCCGGGCCTTGCCGACATGCACGTTCACCTGATGATCCTCGGCCACGGCGACTACGAGCACTGGGACACGGCGTACCGCGCGCGGTTCCGCGCCGAGATCATGCCGGCCGCGGCGCGGCAGCTGCTCTCGAGCGGCGTCACGTTCGCGCGGGAACTGGGCGCTCCGCTCGAGGACATCCTGGATGTCAAGCGCCGCATCGAGAAGGGCGAGATCCCGGGCCCGCGCCTCTTTGTCTCGGGGCCCTTCCTCCAGCACAAGCCCTACAACGAGTACGAAAAGGAGTTCCGCTGGGGAGTCTCGGGCGCGGCCGATGCCCGCGCGAAGGTGCAGAAGATCGTGAACGCGGGGGTGGATCTCGTCAAGCTGATCGATCAGGACCAGATGACCGAGGAGGAGGTCCACGCGATCGTCGAGACGGCGCACAAGGCCGGGCGGCCCGTCGTCGCTCACGCGCACCGGGAGGACGAGATCCGGGTGGGCTTGAAGTACGGCGTGGACAGCTTCGAGCACACGGGGCTCGCGACGGAGCCCGGGTACCCCGAGGACATCCTGCAGGGCCTGCGCAGGAGAAACCAGACGCTGGGCTGGTGCCCGACGATCGAGGGGCTCTATCTCTCCGAGTACACGGCTGACGGGTTTCCCGAGCGCTTGAACGACCCCCGCTGGCAGGAAGGACTGGCCCCCGACTTGATTCGTGACATCCGCGAGTCGCTTCGCAACGTCGGCTCTCTGCCGTACTTCCAGCTCGTGCGGCGCCGCATCCCGACGCTGCCGAAGAAGTTCCGGCAGCTTCGAGAGTCGGGCGTTACGCTCTTGGTCGGCACCGATTCCGGCATACCAGGCAACTTCCACACCGACTCGACCTGGAGGGAGCTCGCGACGTGGGTGGACCTCGGCATGACTCCGATGCAGGCGATCGCCGGGGCGACACGCTGGCCGGCTGCGTGGCTGAAGAAGGAGAAGGATCTCGGAACTCTGGCGCCCGGCCGCTTCGCCGACATCATCGCGGTCCGTGGAGACGTCTTGAAGCACATCGACCTGCTCCAGCGGATGGATCTCGTCATCAAAAATGGAGTGCGAATCCGGTAGGCGCGCGTCTCAGGTGATCCACTGTCCTGCCCCGGTCGCCGTGCTAGGCTCCTTGCAGGAAGGCGTCGGGAGGCGATCATGGAAGGCGAGAAGAAGCCCGAAGACAGCTCGGCGCCGGCGGTGGCCAACGAGCTGCGGGAGCTGGGCCAGTCCTTCTCGGCGCTCGGGCGGACGATGTTCAAGGAGGGGCGCACGCTCTCCGTCGAGTTGCTTCGCTCGCTACGCGCGGTCGTGGACAGGGCGCGGGAGGAAATCGAGAGGATCGCGGGGGAGAAGAAATGACGCCGGAGACCGGCGGGCGAAGGCTCGCGCGAAGAGCCCTGCTCGTCCTGCCCATCCTGGCTGCCGCCGGCTGCGCCTCCGGAAAGCCCTCGAACAACCCCTCGCAGGCCGGCAAGGGGTTTCGCACGCTCGAGGCGACCGTCGTCGAGCGCATCTACGAGCCTCCGGGGAGCGCCGGCACGAGCTTGGCCGGGTCCGGCTCCTGGTCGCTCGGCTTCGAGGCGAAGGATGGAGAGGCGACGGTCCATTACCGCTTCCCGGTGACCCGCGACCAGTACAACCGTTATCAGGAGGGGGACCGAGTCCAGCTCGTCCTGGCCGACGACCGCCTCCGCGAAATCCGCCGGGTCTTCTGAGACGGAGAGGATCCGAGATTCGCAAAGAACACCGACGTCGACCGGGCTTCCGGTGTCGCACAACTCCGTTGGTGAGCTTGATTCTTTCTCTCGGTCTCCTCCTTCTCCCTTTTTCTCCTGAAGTTGTCGCGCAGTCGGTTCCCGGCAAGCGAGGCAGTCCGACTAGGGTGCTGGAGCAGGCTGTCCGCGAAAAGCCGGCAGACGCGGCGGCGCTGAAGGAGCTCGCGGCCGCCTACGCGGCTGTGGAGGATCCGCGGGCGGAGGAGACGTACCGGCGGGCGATCGCGGCCGCTCCCGGGGATCTTCCACTGCGCGTTGCGCTAGCCGAATTTCTCTGGCGCGTCCGAAATTTTGATCGCGGGAACGAAGAGATGGAAAGTGTCATTCTTCTCGCTCCAGACAATCCGAGGTTGAAGGCCCACTACGGCGTGAATCTCGCTGGACAAGGGCGTTTCGTGCAGGCTGCCGAGAACCTGGACGCGGCGAGGCGAGGCGGCTTCGACGATGCCGACGTCCTTTACTACCTCGGCAGCGCTCTCTGGGAGACCGGGCGCTTGGAGGAAGCGGGGTACCGGCTGCGCGAGGCCGTTGCGAAGGCACCGCGAAGGGTCTCGGCGCGGCACAGGTTGGGAAGGCTCCTTCTCTTCCAGGGCAAGTCTTCCGCCGCTGTCGCGGAGCTCGCGCGCGCGACTCAACTGGACCCTCAATCGGCGGAGGTCCTTCTCGACTACGGGCGGGCGCTCGAGGCCTCGGAAGACACTCCACGAGCCGAGGCCGCATACCGGAGGGCTCTCGAGCTCGAGCCCGGCGCCTCGCTCGGGCACTACCTGCTCGGCGCATTGCTCGCCCGCGCTGGGCGGCGCGAGGAGGCCGAAGGGCACATCGCCGTTTACCGTAGGGCTTTCGAGAAGCAGCAGCAGGAGCGGCTTCGGTCGGGGTCCCGCCAGGCGGAGATCAATCTGGGT
>JBKPBH010000013.1:0-6252 GCA_046726795.1 Acidobacteriota bacterium | reverse complement strand
CCGCTGGCTTTCGGGCTCGGTCCCCTGTGGCTGCTGCTCTACTGGGGCGCTCTCGCCTTCTCCTCGAGCGGCCGGGAAGAACGAGCGGTTCTCGGAGCGGCCCTCCTCGCCCTGGGCTTCGTCCCTGCGATCGTCGCCTGGGTCGCGCACGAGAACATCGTGCAGCGGTCTCCGCTCTACGTCGCAGCGGTGGACCTGGAGGAGAAGAGAGAGGACGCGAGCGCCGAAGATGGGCTCCGGCAGGCCGCGGCGGTCTTCGGAGAGGACCCGGATATCTGGTTCCTCCTGGGGATCTACGCCGAGCGGTCCTCGGACCGCGACCGGGCGCTGTCGGCCTACGACAGGGCGGTCCGGGTGGGTCCCGGGGGCTACGAGTCTTTCTTGAACCGGGGCAACATCCAGTTCCAGGAGGGGAACGTCCACCAGGCGATCGCCGACTACGAATCGGCGGCCGAGAAGGCCCCACTGGCGCCGGAGGTCTACTACAACCTGGCGCTCGCCCGGGCGGAGGCCTACGACTTTGACGGGCAGGCTGCCGCGCTGAATCAAGCCCGACGGATCTCGGCGCGCGAAGTCGCCAACTGGTCGAGGCACCCGACGCTGGCCCGCGTCGTCGCGGCCTCCTACCCCCTTTCGCGTGCCCGCGCACGCATCGAGGAGTGGAACCGAGAACCGCGCGGAGCGCGTCTGCCCGGACATGCGCCGACGACCCGTCTCCGCGAGGCGTTGCTGTCCCCGTTCGCGATTGGCCCCTGGCTGGCTCTCCTTCTCGGTGCCCTGCTCTACCTCGTGCGTTCCTGGCGCGGCGTGGCGGCCGAATGTCTTCAGTGCGGCCGGCCCCATTGCAAATACTGCAGGCGATACGGCGATCCACCGGGCTACTGCGTCTTCTGCGCTCGAGCACGCAAGGAATCGCGCGGAATCGACGTGGCGTTGAAGCGGGCCGAACAGATGCGCCGACTGACACGGGGCAGGGATCTTCTCTGCCGGACCCTTTCGGTTCTCTTTCCCGGAACCCACCGGTTCTTCTCGCAGCGTCCGGTCTCCGGTTTCGCGATTCTCTTCCTCTTCTTCTTCCTGCTCGCGGCCGCCCTTGTCGACAGCCATCTCTTCGGCCCCAGGCCCCTCGCTCCGGAAGGCTTCCGGGCGGGGGGAACGATCGTGGCGCTCGTCGGCGCCGCGGCGCTCTGGATGGTTTCGTTCTGGTCGGCCTGGAGGCATCCGCATGGGTCTTGAAGGCACACTGCGCGCCTTCTCCGTGACCGACATTCTTCAGGTGCTCGGTCTGCAAAGGAAGACGGGAATCCTGACCGTCGACGGGAAGGAGGACACGATCACCGTCTCCTTCCTCGCCGGACAGATCGTCTCGGCCGACTCCGCCGCGTCGAGTCTCGACGAGCGGGTCGGCAACCTGCTCGTGCGGACGGGCAAGCTCGCTCCGGAGTGGCTCGTGCGCGCGCTGGAAGTCCAGAAGGAGACACAACAGCGGCTGGGCTCGATTCTCCTTCGCGACCGGATTCTGACGGCCGATGACCTGCGCGAGGCGCTGCGGCTCCAGATCAACCGAATCCTCTTCGCCTCGTTGCGTTGGACGGAGGGAGAATTTCGCTTCGATCCGTCGGGCCTGATCGACCACGACGCGGGCCTGCTCCTGCCCATTCCGACGGAGTCTCTGCTGATGGAAGCGGCGCTGAACCTCGACGAGTGGCCAAAGCTCGAGAAGAAGATCCCCTCCCGCGACCTCGTCCTGCGCCGGGCGGGCGGAGTCGAGAACCTGCGCCTGGTGCTGACATCGGCCCAAGCCGGGGACGGGGCGCTCCTCGTTTCGGCCCGAGAGGCGGAGACCTGGAAATGGGTGGACGGAAAGCGACGCGTCGCCGAGATCCTGGGACGGGCGTTTCTCTCGGACCTGGACACCTATCGAGGTCTTCGCGATCTTCTCGACCGCAACCTGATCACGCCGGACAGGCTGCAGCCCGCGACCGGTCAGACTCCGGCCTCCGGAAGGGCGTGGGTCTCCGCCAGGGCACTCGGCCTCTGGATCATCGTGTTACTGCTCGCCGCCTCCGCCTTCCGGGAAGTCCCGCGCAGTCCCTGGAACCTCCTTCTGCGCCCGCCCGGAGAAAGGCGCGAGGTTGTGGGACTCCTCTCGTCGGTCTCCCTGGCCCGACTGGCTTCGATCGAGCGTGCGGTCCGCGTCTACTACGATTCTTCCGGACAGTACCCGAAGAGCCTCGAGGCGCTGCGCGCCGCCCGGGTACTCAACCGAGAAGCCGCCTCCGATCCCTACGGCCGCCCCTACCGTTACATCCTCCGCTCCGAGGAGGGGAAGTTCGGGCTCTACGGCCGTGACGCCAAGGGCGAAATCGACCTCAACCTCTCTTTCGAGAGATCGCTCGCGCCGGTCTCCGAACCGGGTCCGGTCAGCGGCAAGAAGTCGCCGGAACAGCGCCCTGGTGTCGAAGTGATTCAGTAAACGAATTAGTTGAGTCCGTGACGCTTAGATAATTGCCTGGAACACTTGACAATGGACGACTAAGATACTACGATGCCTCTTCCGAACGAGGCCCGTGAGGGGCCTCCGGCAAAAACCACAGAAAGAGGAGAGGCATGAGCAAGATCATCGGTATCGACCTCGGCACCACGAACTCGTGCGTGGCCGTCATGGAGGGGGGCGACCCCGTCGTCATTCCCAACGCGGAGGGGAACCGGACGACTCCGTCCGTCGTCGCGTTCTCAAAGACCAGCGAGCGCCTGGTGGGACAGGTCGCCAAGCGCCAGGCCATCACGAACCCGGCCAACACGGTGTTCTCGATCAAGCGCTTCATGGGGCGCAAGTACACCGAGGTCACGGAGGAGATGAAGATGGTCCCGTTCGCGGTCGTGCAGGCGGCCAACGGGGACGCGCGCGTCAAGGCCGGCGGCAAGGAGTACTCGCCTCCCGAGATCTCCGCGATGATCCTGGGTAAGCTGAAGGAGGCCGCCGAGGCGTATCTCGGGGAGAAGGTGACGCGCGCGGTCATCACCGTGCCCGCGTATTTCAACGACTCGCAGCGGCAGGCGACCAAGGACGCCGGCCAGATCGCGGGGCTGACCGTCGAGCGGCTCGTCAACGAGCCGACGGCCGCCGCGCTGGCCTATGGCCTGGACAAGAAGAAGGACGAGACGATCGCGGTCTATGACTTCGGCGGTGGCACCTTCGACATCTCGATCCTCGAGGTAGGTGAGGGGGTCGTCGAGGTCAAGTCCACCAACGGCGACACGCACCTGGGCGGAGACAACATCGACCAGCGGATCATCGACTGGATCCTGGCCGAGTTCAAGAAGGACCAGGGGGTGGACCTCTCCAAGGACCCGATGGCGATGCAGCGCTTAAAGGAGGCCGCCGAGAAGGCCAAGATCGAGCTCTCGAATGTCGTCGAGACCGACGTCAACCTCCCGTTCATCACGGCCGACGCGTCGGGGCCCAAGCACCTGCAGTTGAAGCTGACCCGCTCGAAGCTCGAGCAGCTGGTCGAGGACATCGTCAGCCGGTCGATCGGTCCTTGCAAGCAGGCTCTGAAGGACGCGGGGCTGGAGGCCAAGGACATCGACGAGGTCGTCTTGGTCGGCGGCCAGACCCGCATGCCACGTATCCAGAAGCTCGTCAGGGAGCTCTTCGGCAAGGACCCGCACCAGGGTGTCAACCCCGACGAGGTCGTCGCGGTCGGCGCGGCGATCCAGGGGGGCGTGCTCGCAGGCGACGTCAAGGACCTGCTCCTTCTCGATGTCACGCCTCTTTCTCTCGGCATCGAGACTCTGGGAGGCGTCACGACGCGCTTGATCGAGCGCAACACGACGATCCCGACCAAGAAGAGCGAGGTCTTCTCGACCGCCTCGGACAACCAGACCTCCGTCGAGATCCGGGTCTTGCAGGGGGAGCGCGAGATGGCGCGGGACAACAAGGCCATCGGCGTTTTCCACCTGGTGGGGATCCCTCCGGCGCCCCGAGGCGTGCCGCAGATCGAGGTCACCTTCGATATCGACGCCAACGGCATCCTGAACGTCTCGGCCAAGGATCTGGGTACGGGCAAGGAGCAGAAGATCACGATCACGGCCTCCTCGGGCTTGAAAAAGGACGAGATCGACCGGATGGTCAAGGACGCCCAGTCTCACTCGGACGAGGACAAGAAGCGCCGCGAGGAGATCGAGGCGAAGAACCGGCTGGACGGGCTGATCTACTCGACGGAGAAGTCCTTCTCCGAGAACAAGAGCAAGCTCGATCCGGGCGAGATCAGCAATTTCGAGTCGGCCCTGGCCGACGCGAAGAAGGCTCTGGAGGCGGGGGGCACGGACAACATGAACCAGGCGGCCGAGAGACTGCAGCAGGCTTCTCACAAGCTGGCCGAGGCCATGTACCGCGGCGCCGCCTCCTCGCAGGCTTCTTCGGGCGGGCCCTCCGCGGGCCAAGGCGAGCCCGCCGGCACGGAGGACGAGGTCATCGACACGGAGTACGTGGACACCGAAAAGAAATGACGATCGGTGTGCGGTATGCGGTGCGCGGTGTGCGTAGGGTTCTCGGCTCGCACCCCGCAATCCGCGCCCCGCGCACCGGCTCCGGTAAACTAAAACCATGAGCGCCTTTCAGTGGAACTCTCTGCAGGATCTCGTCGCGATCCAGGAGAAGATGAATCGCCTCTTCGAAGACACGATCCACCGCACCGAGTTTCCCGACGAGGGGGTCGAGACCGCGCTCTGGTCTCCCGCCGCCGATGTCTATGAGAGTCCCGAGGAGATCATTCTCCAGGTCGAGCTGCCCGGGATCCGGCTGTCCGACGTCCGACTGGAAGCTCTGGACGGGAAGCTGCGTGTCTCCGGGCACCGGCGGGCCGACCCGGAGGTCGAGCCCCGGCACTTCGTACGGATGGAGCGGATCTACGGGGAGTTCTCCCGCGAGTTCGTGATCCCAGCCTCGATCGACCCCTCGCGGATCAAGGCGACGCTCAAGTCCGGCGTCCTGAAGATCGTCGCTGCGAAGTCGGACCGCGCGCGGCCGGTCTCCGGGGGACCCTCCGCGGGTAAGGCGCGATGACTTCCAGCCGACGGCAGGGCGTCTTCCGGATCGGCGCGATCGCCGAGAGGTTCGGGATTCATCCCCAGACCCTTCGTCTCTACGAGCGCGAGGGGCTGCTCCGCCCCGTCCGCACGGAAGGGAATACGCGACTCTACGACACCGACACGATCGAGAGGCTGGAGATCATCCTGACCCTGACGCGCGACCTCGGCGTGAACCTGGCGGGCGTCGAGGTCATTCTCCACATGAAGGAGAAGATCGAAAGGATGCAGGGGGACGTGCACCACCTTCTCGCGGCCCTGCGCGAGGAGGTGGAGGTCCGCCGTCAGGAGCCGGATCGCCGGTACGCCCTGACGACGGTGTCGAAGAGCCTCGCCCTGGCGCGACTCGATAAGCGTTAGACGTCTCAGGAAGAGACGCCTTCCCGCCTCGGTTTTGCTTATAGAATCGAACGGAGGAGGAGCCGTGAAGAAAGTCGCATTGATCCTCGCCGGCCTCGCGATGGCCTCGCTCGCGCTGGCGCAGCTTTCCAAGCACAAAGACTGGGCGAAGTCGCCCGAGGCGTATTTCCTGACGCCCGCGGAGAAGCAGGCGTGGGCGGCCGTCAAGAGCGACGAGGAGGCCGAGAAGTTCATCGCTCTCTACTGGGCCAGGCGCGATCCCAACCCGGCCACCGCGCAGAACGAGTTCAAGGACGGCGTGATGCGCCGCGTCGCGGCCGCCGACGAGCAGTTCAAGTCGCGCCGCTACCCGAAGGGCTCCGAGTCCCCGCGCGGCCGCGTCTTCATCGTGCTCGGCGCGCCGAGCCGCGCCTCGCAGAATCGAGGTCCGAGCAACGATGCTTTGCCTCCGGGCGCCTCAGTCGGAGGCCTCAGCACTCGGCCGGAGGGGGGCTCGGGGGCCGCCGGAATCGGCGGCGATCAGTCTCCGACCGCGGTGACCGTCTCATGGACCTACGACAAGGACAAGTTCGATCCCTCCTGGGGAATCGGAGAGCTGCGCGCGCGCTTCATCGTGGACCCGGCGCGCGGGACCGACGAGATGGCCAAAGACACCGCCGTTGAACGAGCGATCGCCGTCATAGCCGAGAAGACCGTCGTGAATCCCAGTGGAACCGTCGCGAGCCCGGTCGCGCCGGGGGCCGCGGCCGTCCCGCCTGCTAAGCCGGCGGTTCCTCCGGCGGCCACGGGGCCGGGAGC
>JBKPBH010000012.1:0-15600 GCA_046726795.1 Acidobacteriota bacterium | reverse complement strand
GGGAGAAGGTGCACACCGTCCGCCTCGTATTCGGCTAGGCGCGTGTCCGGCTAATCCTGCCGCGGTCGGCTTCGCGCAGCGAAGCCGACGGAAGACTGCCGCGCATCTATACTTCTCGGCGAAATTCAAGGAGGTCGCTTGAAACGGTTGCGTCAACCACTCGCGTTCGCCGTGTTTACGGCGCTGTTCGTCATTTCACTTCCCTCGTCCTCCGGCGCGGCGGCGAACCGGAAGAAGCCCCCGCAAGGCGCTGGCGAGGAGAAGAGGGACAAGACCCTCTCGGATCTCTTCGAGGGGATGGAGTTTCGGTGCATCGGTCCTTATCGGGGAGGACGATCCACCGCCGTCGCCGGAGTGCGGCACGACCCGCTCACCTTCTATTTCGGGGGCACAGGAGGAGGAGTCTGGAAGACGGCTGACGGCGGATCCAACTGGGAGAACGTCTCGGACAAGGACTTCAAGACGGGGTCGGTGGGCGCGATCGCGGTGTCGGAGTCGGATCCGAATGTGGTCTACGTCGGGATGGGAGAGGCGCCGATCCGCGGCAACGTCTCGCACGGAGACGGCGTCTGGAAGTCCACCGACGGCGGGCTGACCTGGAAGAACGTCGGCCTGGGAGAGACGCGCCACATCTCGCGCATTCGGGTCAACCCGACGGACCCCGACCTCGTCTACGTCGCGGCGCAGGGGCACGTCTGGGGGCCGAATCCCGAGCGCGGAATCTTCCGTTCCAGGGACGGCGGCAAGTCCTGGACGAAGGTCCTCTTCGTGGACGAGAAAACGGGCGCCTCGGACCTGGCGATGGACCCCAACAACCCGCGCGTGCTCTACGCCGGGTTCTGGCAGGTGGTGCGGCGTCCGTGGGAGCTCGTCTCCGGAGGGTCCGGAAGCGCTCTCTACAAGTCCGCCGACGGAGGCGACACCTGGAAGAAGCTCACCCGCGAGGACAACGAGGGCCTGCCCGAGACGGTCTGGGGAAAGGTCGGTGTGGCGGCCTCGGGGGCGAAGCCCGGGCGCGTTTTCGCGTTCATCGAGGCGGCCAAAGGGGGCCTCTATGTCAGCGAGGACGGCGGGAAGAAGTGGAAGTACGTCAACGACGAGCACAAGATCCGAGAGCGAGCCTGGTACTACTCCTGGGTCTATCCCGATCCGAAGAACGCCGACACGGTCTATCTGCCGAACGTCGAGATGCACAAGTCCACCGACGGCGGCAAGACGTTCGCCAAGCTGTCGGTCCCGCACGGCGACAACCACGACCTTTGGATCGATCCGGACGACCCGAGGCGGATGATCCTCGGCAACGACGGCGGCGCGACGGTCACCTACAATGGCGGCAAGACCTGGTCCACGCAGAACAACCAGCCGACTGCTCAGTTCTACAGGGTCGCGACGGATAGCCGGTTTCCCTACTGGGTCTACGGATCGCAGCAGGACAACTCGAGCGTGGGCATCCCGTCGGGCGTATCCGGGGCTGTGATCGATTTCTCCGACTGGCACTCCGTGGGAGGCGGCGAGAGCGGCTGGATCGCTCCTTCTCCCAGGGACCCTGAGGTCATCTTCGGGGGAGAGTACGGGGGGCAGATCACGCGCTACGACAACCGCACCAAAGAGACGCGGGAGATCATGGCCTGGCCGCAGCTGGCCGACGGCCACGCCACGAAGGATCTGAAGTACCGCTTCCAGTGGAACGCGCCGATCGCGATCTCCCCGCACGACCCTGCGGTGCTGTACCACGCCTCCCAGATCCTGCTGCGCACGAACGACGACGGAGAAACCTGGGAAGAGATGTCGCCCGACCTGACGCGCAACGACAAGACGAAGCAGGGGAAGTCCGGCGGCCCCATCACGACAGATATCACCGGTGTCGAGGTGTACGGCACGATCTTCGCGCTCGCTCCTTCGCCGCACGAGAAGGGGGTGATCTGGGCGGGCTCGGACGACGGCCTCGTCCACGTCACGCGCGACGACGGAAAGACCTGGCAGAACGTCACGCCGAAGGGAATTCCCGAGTGGATCCAGATCAACGCGATCGACGTGTCGCCGCACGAGAAGGGAGGAGCCTGCATCGCGGCCACGATGTACAAGTTCGACGACTTCCGGCCATACCTCTACAAGACGACAGACTACGGGAAGACGTGGACGAAGATCGTCAGCGGGATCCCGGACGGCGCCTTCACGCGGGTCGTGCGCGAGGACCCCGTCCGGCGTGGACTCCTCTACGCCGGCACCGAGACGGGGCTCTACGTCTCCTTCGACGGAGGCGCTTCGTGGCAGCCCTTCCGCCGGAACCTTCCGGCCGTGCCGATCACCGATCTGGCGGTCAAGAACGGCGACCTCGTCGTCGCCACGCAGGGACGTTCGTTCTGGATCCTGGACGACCTGACGCCGCTCCGGCTCTGGAGCGACCGCATCGCGGCGTCGGGCGCCTACCTCTTTCCGACGCGGCCGGCGCACCGCGTCCGCGCGGAGAAGCCGAACGACCAGGACGAGCCTCCGCGAGGCGTCGGCGCGAACATGCCCAATGGCGTCCTCATCCACTACTGGTTGAAGGAGAAACCGGCGAAGGGCGAGATCGTCAAGATCGAGATCCTGTCGGGCGACAAGGTCATTCGCACCCTCTCGAGCGAGAAGAAGGAGCCCGAAGGGGACCTCAAGGAGCAGGCGGAAAAGAAGGAGCTGGAGAAGGACAAGGACAAACCGCTCGAAGTCAAGCAAGGGCTCAACCGGTTCCTGTGGGACATGCGGGTCTTCAAGCCGACTCTCGCGCCGAAGGCGGTCTTCAACGAAGGGGACAAGGCGCCGCCGAAAGTCGGTCCGGGCAAGTACACCGTGCGGGTCACGTTCGGCTCTACGTCCTTCACCGAGACCGCCGAAGTGCTTCCGCACCCACAGGGGCCGGCGACGGCCGAGGACCTGAAGGCGCAATTCGATCTTCTCTCATCGATCCGCGACCGGCTGTCGCAGACGCACGAGACAGTCTTGAAGATCCGCGACGCGCGCGAGCAGGCGAAGGACCTGGGGGAGCGGGCGGACAGGCTGGGGAAGGGAGACCACCTCAGGAAGCGCGCCGCCGCGCTGGCGGAGAAGCTGACGGCCGTCGAGCTCGACCTGACGAATCCGGAGATCAAGGCGGACGAGGACGATCTGAATTACGAGCCGAAGCTCGATCACGACTGGGTCAATCTTGCCGGCATCGTCGCGAGCGCGGACCGGAAGCCCACGGCCGGTTCCGTTCGGATGTACGCGGAGCTCAAGGCGAAACTGGACCGGATCGTGAAGGAATACCAGACGCTCGTGGAGAAGGACGTCGCGGAGTTCAACCGGGCGACCGAGGAGGCGAGGCTGCCACGGGTGGCTCCGGCGCCGAAGATCGAGAAGTAAAGCGGAGCGGGAGGCGGCTGGCGGAGGTGACGCGACACGGAATCCGGCTCATCGGAGCGGCGGTCCTGCTCGTTGCGCTGATCCCGGGGGGTGGGGTATCGGCGCAGGAGGCCGCCCCGCGCTCGGCCCCCAATTTCGACGCGCAGGAGGCGACGCGCGCGTACCTCGCCGGGGTGCCGCCCGAGAAGAGGGCACGGTCGGATGCGTACTTCGAGGGTGGTTATTGGCTCCATCTCTGGGGGTTCCTCTACGGAGTCGGCGTCGCGTGGCTGATGCTCGCGCGGAGGTGGTCGGCGCGGATGCGGGACCTCGCCGAAAGGATGACGCGCCGCAAACCGATCCAGACATCCCTCTACTGGGTGCAGTACGTCGTCGTCACGTCGGCTCTTCTCTTTCCGCTGACGGCCTACCAGCGGTTCTTCCGGGAACATCAGTACGGCCTCGCCACACAGACGTTCGGGCCCTGGTTCGTCGATCGGTTGAAGGAGCTCGCGGTCGCGTTGATCCTGGGAGGCATGACGGTCGTCCTGCTCTACGGCGTCGTGCGCCGGGCACCGCGCACCTGGTGGATCTGGGGGTCGCTCACGGCCACGGCTCTGCTCGCCCTCAGCTTCCTGATCGCGCCGGTCATCGTCTTCCCTCTGTTCAACAGGTACACGCGCCTGTCCGATCCGGCGCTCCGCGGCCCGATTCTCTCGCTGGCCCGCGCCAACGGGATCCCGGGCGAGGACGTGTACGTCATGGACGCCTCGCGCCAGACCACGCGCATCTCGGCCAACGTCAGCGGGCTGTTCGGCACCCTGCGCATCACCTTGAACGACAACTTGCTCAAGCGCTGCTCGCCAGCAGAGATCCAATCGGTCCTGGGGCACGAGATGGGGCACTACGTTCTGCATCACCTCCCCAAGGGAATCGTCTTCTTCGGAATCGTGATCGTCATCGGGTTCGCGTTCCTTCGCTCCTCCTTCGATGTCGCTCTGCGACGCTACGGCGGGCAGTGGGGTGTGCGCGGTGCGGGGGACGTCGCGGGGCTGCCGCTCTTCGTGATCCTGGCCGCGTGCTATCTCTTCGCACTGACGCCCGTGACGAACTCGATCATCCGAATGCAGGAAGCGGAGGCGGACATCTTCGGTCTGAACGCCAGCCAGGAGCCCGACGGCTTCGCGGAGGTCTCACTGAAGCTCGCGGAGTACCGCAAGCTCGATCCCGGGAAGCTCGAGGAGATCCTCTTCTACGACCACCCGAGCGGCAGGAACCGCATTTTCGCGGCCATGCGCTGGAAGGCGGAGCACATGAAGAACAATCCTTAGGCGGGACTCGGGACTCGGGACTCGGGACTCGGGACTGGGGACTCGGGGACTGGGGACTGGAAATGCGGGGAGGGATGAATGGTTCCTGATAATTTCATTACTTCGGCCAACGACCTGCCGGGGTATCGGATCGTCCGAAACGTCGGCATCGTGCGGGGAATCGTGGTGCGCTCGCGATCGATCGTGGGCACGATCGGAGCGGGCCTGCAGAGTCTCTTCGGCGGCAATATCACGCTCTGGACGGAGCTCTGCGAGCACACCCGGGAGGAGGCCTTCGAGCTGATGGCGCAGCACGCGCAGGACGCGGGAGGCAACGCCGTCGTGGGCATGCGCTACGACACCACGGAGATCGCGCAGGGTGTAGCCGAGGTCCTGGCCTACGGCACCGCCGTCGTCGTGGAAGTCCGCCGGGAATGAGGCCCTCGTTGAGTTCCTTCGCTGCATTCTCTGTCACACGGAAAAACGTGAAGGGATGACAGGGAGAAGGCGAAAAGAGCGGAGCAGATCCTTCGCTTCGCTCAGGATGACAGCGAGGAGGACAGGATGCTTCTCCTGGGCGGTCCCTCGTCGCTACACTCCTCGGGATGACAAAGACCCGCTATGGCTCCGCGCGCGGTGAGCCGCCGGTCGGCGCCGCAGTCTGTTCCTCGAACCACTTCTTCGCCCCGAAAAGCCTGATGTGGCTGGAGGCGCCTTCGATGTCCACTCCGACCGCGAGAGGGCCGGTCTCGACCAGGAAGGCGCCCCGCCGGTCGTCTTTTTTCTGCCTGTACCGGCCGGCCATGTGGAACTTGCCGCCGGAGGCCTCCAGGTTCTCGACATCGACGAGATCCCTCGCGAGGCGAACGCGGGCGCGCGCCGTGACCCCGTCGAGCTTGAGGATCCCTTCGGCCCAGCCGGGGAGTCTGGCGCGGAAGAGCGTGTAAAGAGGACGTGCGTCCCGACAGGAGACCGCGGTCTGTGCCGCGAGGCCGCCGCGCAGATGCCCCGCAACGATGTCGAAGCGGCCCCACCACTCGCGCTCGTCGTGACGCGTCCCTTCCGTCGTAACGCGGGAGAGCTCGACGCGGCTCCCCGAGATCTGCATGTCGTCCCGCTCGACGTCCCAATAGGGAATCGTCCAGCGCCCGACCATCCGCCCCGCGAGAGTCCCGTCGGCATAGCGCGCCGTAAAACGCGGGACCTCGAAGTCCCCGCCTCCCCGGCCGATCCCGTGATCGAAGGCGACGGAGAAGCGCGCCGGACCGCCGCCTCCCGCCACGCGCGGCTCGGGAATGCTGCGGAGGAAGTGATTCAGGAAACGGATGTCCTTCAGGCGCCCCTCGTTCCGGATGTTCCCGGAGATCTTGCGCCAGACTTCCGGTCCGCGGACCCCGTCCGGATCATAGGGGTCGATGACGCAATCGGCGTGTCCCGAAGGGGAGGAGAGGATCGTTTCTCCGGGCGCGAGCACGAAATTTCCGGAACGAAAGTCCACCGCCGCTGGTCCGATGCGGACCCTCACGTGCGGGCGCAGCAGGAACCCCCCGGCGACTCGCGCGTGGCCGCGAAAACGATAAATCTCGATCCAGATATCCGGAGTCGGATCCGCCACGAGATCTTCGACGCGGACCGACCAGAACCGGCTCTTCTCTCTCGCGGACAGGGGCTTGGGCTCGTCCGTATGTGTCTTCAAGGGAGGGTCCGAGAAGCCCGGGATCGACGGCAACCGGGCCACGTGGGCCGGCGAGAGCTCTCGCTTCTCCTGCTTCTCGCGGAGGCGGAACACGAGGCCTTGGGCGCGTACGTGCGTGGCGTGGAACTGTTTGTGGAGCAGGTCGACGACCGAGATCGAGACCGTGGCTCTTTCCATGCGGAAGGACCACTGCACGTTGGGGTCGCTCCCGCGCATCGTGAGCCCGCGCAGCCGAAGGACTCCCGGCACCCACGCCGAGGCCTCGTCGTAATCGAGAAAGAGCTCTTCCGGCTTCTCGTTGACCCAGCGTCGCAGGAGGCGGCCCGACACGATCGCGTGGATCGCCAGCCAGGCAGCGATCGCCAATCCCGCCGCTAGGACAGCGAGCGCGATCCATCGTTTCCTGGCTCGAGCGCTCACGGAAAAAGAGTCTAAGGTCTAAGGTCCGACGATCGGGGGATAATGCGCGGGTGAACCTCGCCAACAAGAGAAGGGGGACAAGATGAAACGGTATCTGGTTCTGCTCAGTGTGTTCGTGATTCTCATCGTCGCGGTGGCGCCTGCGGCGCGGGGCGCCGAGCCCGCCTCAGGGTTTCGAGCGGAATACATCGCGCAGGTGGACTTTGTCGGCAAGAGGCTCCTCGATCTGGCCAACGCGGTGCCCCAGGAGAAGTACTCCTGGCGACCGGCTCCGGGCGTCCGCTCGGTCAGCGAGGTCTACGTGCACGTGGCCGGCGGAGACTACCTGATCCCGTCCATGATGGGCGCGAAGATCCCGGAAGGGATCAGCCGCGATATGGAGAAGACGATCACCGAAAAGGCAAAGGTCGTCGACACGCTCAAGAAGAGCCTTGAGCACGTCAAGACGGTGGCGGCGAACATGTCCGACTCCGACCTCGACAAGAAGGTCAAGGCCTTCGGGGGCCGCGAAATGAGCCAGCGCGAGCTGATGCTCGTGCTCCTGAACCACATGCACGAGCACCTGGGTCAGTCGATCGCGTATGCGCGCATGAACGGCGTGACTCCGCCTTGGTCCGAATCGGGAGAGCCACCCGCGAAGAAGTCGTAGTCTCCTTCCTCTCCCGCCGGAGAGGGGGAAGGATCCTGAACTTTCCACAGGCGCTTTACGTTTGTATGGACATGCCCCTGGCAGTCGAGGCCCACGGCTTGAAAAAGGTCTATCGCTCCGGTCTGGGAGGCCGGGGAGTGATCGCCTTGGCCGGTATCGACTTACGGGTAGAGCCGGGGGAAGTCTTCGGCCTCCTGGGTCCCAACGGCGCCGGCAAGACGACGGCCGTGAAGATCCTGCTCGGGTTGACGCACCCGACCGCGGGCGAGGCGTCGATCTTCGGAGTTCCGGTCGGCGACCCGACGAGCCGCCGCCGCGTCGGTTACCTCCCGGAGGGGCATCGCTTTCCCGGGTACCTCACGGCCCGGGAAACGCTCTCGATTTTCGGGCGCATGTCCGGCGTGGCGCCCCAGGACTCGAGACGCCGCATCCCCCCTCTGCTCGAGCGCGTGGGTCTCTCGGAGTGGTCTGACGTGCGGGTGAAGAAATTCTCCAAGGGGATGACGCAGCGCCTCGGGCTGGCCGCGGCCCTCGTGCACGAGCCGGACGTGCTCCTCTTAGACGAGCCGACCGACGGTGTCGATCCCGTCGGGCGCCGGGAGATCCGCGATCTCCTGTTGGAGGAGGCAGGCAAGGGGCGGGCGGTCCTCTTGAACTCGCACCTGCTCTCGGAAGTCGAGCGTGTCTGCGGGCGCGTGGCCGTGCTCCGAGCCGGATCGGTCGCGGCGGAAGGCAGGATCGACGAGCTCACGGCCGCGGGCCTGACCGCCGAAGCGTCGGCGAAGGCGGTCTCCCGGTACAAGCTCGTGGCGTCCGGAGTGGACGACGGTCTCTTGTCCGAGCTGCGCGGTGAGGGCGCCCTCGTCGAGCGGGTCAACGGGCATTTCGACCTGACCGCGAGGGATCGCGCTCACCTGAACGTCCTCGTGGACAAGTTGCGAGCCAGGGGAGCCGAGCTGGAAGAGCTCACCCCTGTTCGGTCGAGCCTCGAAGACGTCTTCGTCGACCTGGTCGACTCGAAAAAGCGATGAGAGCGTGGGCCGCGAGCGTCGAGGAGGTCTTCCGCGAGGCGGCGGCGCGCTGGACGCTCGTTGCGTACTTCGCGCTCTCGTCTCTCTTCATCCTGATCTTCGGGCTGGCCGTCAACCTCGACGTTGTCAACGGGGCACTCGCCGGGGCGAAGCTCTTCGGCCAGTCGGTCGACCTCCCGAGCCGCTCGATCGATATCGACCGGCTCGTCCTCGGCTTCGAGTCGGGCTTCTCCGGGTTCCTCTACCTGGTCGGCACCTTCCTGGCGCTCTTCGCGACGGCGCACCTGGTGCCCAGGCTCCAGGAGAAGGGGACTGTGGACCTCTATCTCTCGCGCCCGGTCGGAAGGGTGGCGCTGCTCCTTTCGCGCTACTCGGGCGGCCTGTTGCTGGCCGCCGCGAACCTCGTCTATTTGATTGGCGCGATCTGGCTCATCATCATCTGGAAGACGCACGTCGTGCACGCCCGATTCCTGCTCGGAGGCGTGACGATTCTCTTCACGATCGCCGTCCTCCTCGCGTTCGCCTTTCTCGTCGGAGTCGCCACATCCTCGACGGGCGTCTCACTGATGACGACCTATGCCATCTTCTTCGTCGCGGCGATGCTCGCGGCGCACAAGAAGATCGCCGCGGCCATGTCCGCCGAGTGGGCGGCGAAGCTCGTCGACGGCCTCTACTGGGTCTTTCCCAAAACGGCCGAGCTCGGCCGGGCGACCGTGGCCCAGGTGGCGGGCGCCCGGGTCTTCCACGGCGCAGCCCCTCCCAACCTGTTCGCCGTTTACGGCTCGACCGCGCTCTTCGGCCTGGCCGCTCTGTCTCTTTCCTGCTGGCTCTTTTCGAGAAAGGACTTCTGACATGAGGACCCTCCACGGTCTCCCGCGCGCCGGCGTCGTTGCTCTCGCCCTCGCTCTCGCAGCGGCGGCCGCTCCGTTGTCCGCGGCGTCCCGATCCGGCAACGACCTGCTTTCGTTGGTTCCCGCCGACGCGGCCTCGGTGGCGATGATTCGCTGGAACGACCTGCGGGAGAGCCCGCTCGCCGCTCGACTGTTCTCGGGCGCCGACCACATGACGGCCGACGGAGACGCGGCACGGTTCCTGGAGGAAGCGCAGCTCGATCCGAAGAAGGACGTGGACACGGTCGTCATCGCCGCGAAGGCCTCCGCGGGCTCGAAAGACACGCCCATGCTCGCATTGTTTGAAGGACGCTTCGATCCCGAGCGGCTGGCCTCCGCGGCGCAGACGCGGGGCGCGGTGCGCCGGTCTACCTCCGCCGGAGACTACTACCTGCTTTCCGACAAGCACTCGAGCGACAGGGGGCGGCCCGGCGCCGTCGCGTTCGTCGGCTCGAGACTCGTCATCGCCGGGACGGAGTCCGATGTCGCCCGCGCGCTGGCGGACCGTCAGGCCGGCGGTACGGGGTTCGCCTCCGGAGCGGGCCTCGGCCGGGAATTGAAGCGGGTAGACCGAGGCGCCTCCGCCTGGGTGCTGGTCGACGTGGCGAGGTATCCCTCCGTCGGCCGCCGGATCGCCCACGTCGAGACCTCCCGCGAGGACGGTGGGGAGCCGGCCATGGCGATCCTCGGCGCGATGAAGTCCGTCTCCCTGGTCACCGTTCAGGTCTCGGCCCATGGCGACGGCTTGGAGCTGTCCGCGACGGGGGTCACGGGCGATTCCGACACGCGGCAACTCCTGGAGGACTCCCTTCGCGGCCTGATCGCGATGTGGCGCCTCGCGGTGCAGGAGAAATCGCCAGAGCTCGTCTCGGTCCTCCGCAAGTTCACGGTCTCCAGCGACAGCGAGGCGGTCTCAATCCACGGGACCCTTTCCGGAAGCGCGCTGCGCGCCCTCACCCAGAAGAAACGCCACAGCGAAGACTAGCAGGCTGCTGAAGAGGGTACGACGCGGCGTTGCGAGAGTTTTCAAGAGGCCCCGGGAAGCCCTCGTACTTAAACTCTCTCGGCCGCCGGTCGCGCAGCGACCGCCTGCGGCCGAAAGCATTAGTATCACGCCTTCATGACGGCGTCCTCCCTGAGCTTGCCCGACGACGTCGCCCTCCTCGTCGAGCAGAAGAACTTCGATGCGGTCGAAGACGTCTGGACGCGGCGCATGGAGGAGAGCCCGGAAGACCTCGCGTTCTTCTTTTCGGTCGCCTCCGCGGTCAAGAAGAAGGGGGGCGGCGCCGCGGCCCTGTCGTGGCTGCGCTTCCTCGCAGATTACGAAGCCGAGCGGGGAGACGCCGACCGACAGATCGCCGTGCTCCTGGAGGTCGCGAGAATGTCGCCGACGGACCAGGAGATCCGCGGGGAAATCGAGACGGCTCTGCGCAAGCGCTTCGCCGGGCATCCCGCCCTGGCCGCCGTCCTCACGCAGTTTCCGCTGGCTGGCGCCTCCGAACCGGCCGAGACCGGAAGCCGGATCGCGCGCTGGCTGCACTTTCTTCCGGGAGGGATCTATCTGATGCCCGGACGTGGCGCCGGCCGGGTCGCGGAGCTGAACCCTGCGCTCGATGTGATTCGCATGGAGTTCCCCGACGCGAAGCTCCCGCTCTCCCTCGTCAACGCGGAAAGGAACCTTCAGCCGCTCCCGCCCGAGCACCTCCTGCGCAGGAAGCTCGAGGATCCCGAAGGGACGAGGGCGCTCGCCGACCGCGATGCAGCCGAGACGGTCCGGCGCCTGCTCGAAAGCTTCGGGCGCCCGATGAGTCTGAACGAGGTCAAGGAAAACCTGGCAGGCGTGGTCGAAGAGACCCGATGGGGGAGCTTCTGGGCGGCCGCGCGCAGGCACCCGCAGCTCGTCGCTTCCGGCACCGGGAAGACCGCCTCGGTCTCGTGGTCTGCGAGCGCGGGGGAGGCGGAGGAATCGGTCCACCGCGCCTTCGAGGAGGCTCCCGCCGCCGAGAAGATCGAGATCGCGCGCCGGCAGGCGAAACGCTCCAAAGACCTCGCGCGTTTCTTCGGCGACACGCTCGCCGCTGAGGCCCGGAAGTCGGCCGGAGAGGGGAATGCGGCCCTGGCGTGGGAGCTCTCGCAGGCAGCGGCCAAGTTGCTGCCGGGCGAGCCGGAGGCGTTCGGTGCGGAGCAACTGCTCGCGAGCCGCGACCTGTCCGAGGTCCTCGGCCAGATCCGAGACTACGGGGCCCGGGAGAAGGCGCTCGACGCCATCCACGCTCGACGCGCCGACTGGGCCGACGTCTTCGCGGATCGCCTCTTCAAGGAAGACGACGCCCGTGTCCTGTCGTCTCTTTTTGCTGGTCTGGCGACGCTGCCTGAGCGATCCGAGGAACTGGCGCGCCGGATCCTGCGCTCGCCGAGGCAGGCTCCGCGCGCCTTCCTCTGGCTCTGCGACCGCCTCCGCGAGGACGGCAAGCCCGCGCCGCCGCACCTCTTCTTCGCAATCCTCGACGGGCTGCGGCAGGAGGAGTTCTCCAGCCACCGGTCGAAACTGAAGGAGCTCTTCGACCCCGGCGGCCTCGCGGTCTCCATCGTGCAGTCGGCGGACTCGGAGGAGGAAGCGCGGGAGTACCTTTCGGCCCTGGAGCGGGCGGGCGGCCTCGAAGAGCACCGCCGCGCGCTGGTCAAGGAAGCCCTGCTCATGCGCTTTCCCGGCCTGCGGGCGCCCGCGCGCGAGTACGTCTATTCCACCCCCGAGGCGATCGAGGCGCGACGCCAGGAGCTTGCCCACTTGAAGCAGGTCGAGCTGCCCGCCAACGCCGAGGCGATGCGGATTGCCAAGGACCATGGGGACCTCTCGGAGAACTTCGAGTACCACGCTGCGCGTCAGAGACACGAGTACCTCTCGGCGCGGATCGCGACGCTCGCCGACGAGCTTTCACGCTCCCGCTCGCTCGATCCGGCGCGAATCGATCCGTCGGAGGTGCGGGTCGGGACACGTGTGGTCCTCCGCGAAGATGGAACCGGAGCCGAGCGCTCCGTCACGATCCTCGGTCCCTGGGACTCGAAACCAGAGGAAGCCGTTTATTCCTATGAGTCCGAGTTCGCCCAGGCGCTCCTGGGCGCAAAGCCGGGCGAGCGCGTGGACGCGGGCGGCGCCGGGCTGGAGGTCGTGTCGATCCAGCCGTGGCGATAGAGGGAGAGACACGGAGACGCGGGGACGCGGGGATGAGCCGTCTTTCTCCGCGTCTCCGTGTCCACGTGTCTCCGCGTCGGCTCATCGCTGCCGCGACTCTCCTTGGCGCGGCGGTCGTCGTTCTCGCGGAAGATCCGCTTCATCTTCCCATCGGGGATCCGTCGCGGAAGGACCGGGAAGCGCCGCTCGTCCTCGATGGCATCACCGAAACCGCCGGAGGGACGGTCCTGACGCCTGCCGAGCTGCCGGCCCGCCTGGCCGGAGTGCGGTTGCTGCTCGTCGGCGAAGAGCACACGGCGATGGAGTCGCATCGGGTCGAGAAGCGCGTCCTGGAGGAGCTCGCCGGCGCCGGGCGGCGAGTGCTCCTCGGCCTCGAGATGTATCCCTATGTCGAGCAGCCGGCGCTCGACCTCTGGGTCGGCGGCAAGCTCTCGGAGAAGGAATTCCTGGAACGATCACGGTGGTACAAGAATTGGGGATATAACTGGGGCTACTACCGCGACATCTTCCTCCTGGCCGGACAGAGGCGGATGCCGGTCATCGGCGTCAACACGCCGCGCGAGGTCATCACGGCGGTGCGCCGGAAGGGATTCACCGGCCTGACCGCGGAGGAGGCCGCGCACGTCCCGGCTCGGGTGGACACCGACAGCCCGGACTACCTGAGGCTGTTCAAGGCGCTGCTCGGAGACGAAGGGATCCACGCCGGGATGGGCGAGGCCGAGTGGAAGGGGATGTTCGAGGCGCAGTGCGCCTGGGACGCCACCATGGCGCAGAACGCGGTCTCGGCGCTGAAGAAGTCCGGAGACGATGAGAAGACGATCCTGGTCCTGCTGGCCGGAGGCGGCCACGTCGCCTACGGCCTCGGCATCCAGAGACAGGCCGCGCGTCTCTCCTCCGGCAAGATCGCCAGCCTCGTTGCTGTGCCGGTTCGCGACGAGAAGGGCAAACCGGTCCGCGCCGTCCGCGCCTCCTACGCCGACTACCTGTGGGGGGTCGCGCGGGAGACGGACCCGCTGTACCCTGAGCTCGGCGCGTCCGCGCGCCCGGTCGACGGGGGCAAGGTCCTGCTCGTCATCGCGGTCGAGAAGAAATCCGTCGCGGCGAGGGCCGGACTAGCCGTCGGAGACCTCCTCGTCTCAGTGGACGGAGCGACCGTTGAGAGCCGCGAGACGCTTGCGCGGCTCGTCGCCGAGAAGAAGTGGGGGGACGTCGCACGTCTCTCCCTCCGACGCGACGGCAGGCCTCTCGAGCTGACAGTTCTCTTCCGTCGTGAGCCGGTCGAAGAAGAACCGCCTCCGGAGCCGAAGAAGACGCCATGACACGGCGTCGGTCAGCTTCTTGAGGACGGCTCAAGCGGCGCGGGAAGCGAGGGCCTCGGAGATGATCCGGCGAACGCGCTCGGCCAGGCGCGGCGCGTCGGCCGCAGCCAGTCCCGCGGTCGACACCGGCGGCAGGACCGTGAGGTTCGCCCGGGTGGGGTGGAAGACGAGAGAGTGTTTCGGGAGGGCCTGCTCGGTGCCCGAGATCGCGAGCGGCACGACGTCCACGCCCGCCTCGATCGCCAGACGGAACGCGCCCTCGCGGAACAGCCCGAGTGTTCCGTCCTCGCTGCGCGTGCCTTCGGGGAACAGGAAGACCGAGACGCGGCGGTCGAGCCAGCGGCGCAGTTCCTCCATCGCGCGCCGCGCGCTCTCCCTGTCGCCGCGGACGATCGGGACGTCGCCCGCCATCCGCATCTGCCAGCCCACGAGCGGGATCCGCATGACCGACTGCTTGGCGAGAAGCTTCATCTCCCACGGCAGCCGCACTATCAGAAAAGCGTCCGCGTTGGAGCGGTGATTGGAGACGAAGACGTAGGGGCGCCGCGGGTCGGGATGAACTTCGTCGCGGACGCGGAGGGTCCAGAAGGGGTTGATGTCGCCGGCGAGCACTGCGGAATTCCGGAAGAATCGCCCGAGACGATAGCGGTCGGGGTCGCCGCGCCGCGTCGCCAGGCGATAGAAGAACACGAGCGGCGCCCAGAGAATGACGATGCCGACGTAGCTCGCCCAGACGAGGAGCGAGACGGGCGCCGCCACGAGCTTGTGCCGGAGCACGCGGGGAATTATCGGGCCAGAGCGCGGGCTTCTAATAGGCGAAAAAGAGGAGAAAGCATGAACAACCGATTCAGGCTCGGCGCGATTCTGGTCTTCCTGGCGGCGGTGGCCGCCTCCGCTCAGACCGCTGAAGAGAAGCGTTCCGCCGGGGTGCCGGAGCGCGGCGACCACGTCATGGGCTTCGATCACGCGAAGACCACGCACCATTTCCGACTGACCCCGTCCGGCGGACGGATCGAAGCCGAGTCCAACGACCCCGCCGACGTCGAGAGCCGGGACCAGATCCGCATGCACTTCACGCACATCGCGAAGATGTTCTCCGAAGGGGACTTCGACGCGCCGATGCTCATTCACGAGAAGGTCCCGCCGGGTGTCCCGGTCCTGAAGGAATTGAAGTCGGCGATCCGCTGGGACTTCGAGCCTTCCGACCGCGGCGGGCGCATCGTGATCTCGACGAAAAATCCGCGCGCTCTCGAGGCCATCCACCAGTTCCTGAGCTTTCAGATCGACGACCACAAGACCGACGATTCCAAAGAGGTCGAACGGACATCCGGATCGAAGCGCCCGGCCTGATCGCCCGCGGCCGCCGCCGGGTGGTCGCCGCGGAGCGGATCGTCTCGATTGCTCCCGCGAGCTATTCTAGGAGACGTTGCTCCGACTCATCGCGGTCATGCTGGCTCTCGTGTGCGCGCGCGGTGTCGCCGCGCAGTCCGTTGCGGAGAAGAAGAACGAGCCGCCGGGCATCCAGGACAACAGCTTTCTGATGGAAGAGGCCTACAACCAGGAGGAGGATGTCGTTCAGCACATCAACAGCTTCCAGCGCTTCCGCGGCGGAGACTGGATCGCGAGCTTTACGCAGGAATGGCCCGTGCCGAGACAGGCGCACCAGTTGAGCTACACGATCCCTTACGCCCGGGTCGCGGGGGAGTCAGGGTCGCGCACCGGCCTCGGAGAC
>JBKPBH010000011.1:0-7771 GCA_046726795.1 Acidobacteriota bacterium | reverse complement strand
GTCGGGGAGTCTCTTCGTCTACGGCGCGACAGCCGACAACCGGACCAACGATCCCGCGGTGGAACTCTCTCGCAACGTCCTGTAGCAGGGAAGGTCTCGGCTGCGGGTCGCAAAGGATCGCCGCGGCCGAAAGCCACTCGGGCCTTTTCCAGGTCAGGCCAGGCGCGCTGAGGGAGGGCTCGGTGGGCGGGGCGGCGGCGGAGTGGAGGATCGCCAGAGGTCCGGGTCGAGCAGCGGATCCGGGCGCTCCGGCCGGAGAAGCCAGCCGTCCGGTTTCGTCCAGTCGATCGCAGCAGCAAAGCGCCGGCCGAGGTCGTCCAAGAACTCCAGGGCGTCGGCGCGGTCGAGCTCGATCGGGAGGTCCGGCGTGACCACGGGCACGCCGAGCCGGCCGACCGTTTCCGGCGTGATCGTGACCTGGTACCGCCGAAACGCGATTTCGCGCTGCCGCGCCATGCGCATCGCGCCATAGATCTGGTCCGCCTCGGCGTCGCTCTGGATGTCCGAGTACAGGCGCCCGGCCCATTGCCAGGGAAACCAGTCGTCTGCCGACCACTTCTGAAACCCCGAGGAGAACGTGCCGGACCCGAAACTCCAGAGGACGGTCCGGCCCGACGGGAACTCGGGGGCGGCGCAGTAGTCGAGCGCCTCGATTGCGGCCTGGCGCGCGGGAGTATTGAAGATCGAGACCCCGCCGTCGATGAACCGTCCCTGATAGGGACCGAAGTACCAGGGCGCCGAGAACGCGCTCGCCGCGACCGCGTCGCGAACCATCCAGGTCGGACCGTAATTGATATGGGTCGTCTGGAAGGGGTAGTTGGAAAGAAAAAGCTCCTCGTCGCGGACCAAATCGTGCGTGGTGAGGAGGATCGCCTGCGGGTTCGTCGGCCGAAGCCCGCCGAGGTCGGCCAGCGTCGTGTCGCCGAAGAATTCTTCGAGCCTCTCCAGCCCGAACTCTCTCGAATAGAGGCGGGGCACGAACAGCCTGAAGACTTTCCTCCAGCCCGGCCGGAAGACCCGGGGGATCAGCCGGCGGTAGAGATCGAGGATCTCGGAAGCAGTCCGGCGCTCGAAGGCGAGGAGGGCGGCGATGATCGCGCCCGTGCTCGTGCCGGCGAACATGTCGAAGAACTCGCAGGCCGGCCGGCCCAGGTGCTGCTCGAGAGACGCGAGCATGTGGAGTGTGAGGACCCCCCGCACACCGCCTCCGTCCAGCGCCAGGACATGGCGTTCCTGGCCGGCCGGGGCCGCGATCGACTGGCTTCCCATGGCGACGCAGTCTAGCCCGAACGATTCATCCTCACCCGGTCGAAACACGCGCTCCCGGGTACCGGTGCTCGGCCGCGGTGTCCAAGGACCCAGGAGGTGACGATCGTGCAACGAGTGCTGTTCCTGGCCCTCCTATTCGCCGGGGCCGCCGCGGGGCTCCCGGCCGCCGAGCTTCAGCGCTTCCAGCTCTCGGTCCTCGTGGACGGCTGTTCGACCGAGGAGTACCCGTTCCGGGACAGAACCTACATCGAGGCCTTGCGCGGCAAGAGCTTCTCGCTGCGTCTTCACAACCCGACGGCCCAGCGGGTCGCCGTGGCCCTCTCGGTGGACGGGTTGAACGTCCTGGACGCGAAGCGGACGACCGCGGCGCAGGCAGCCAAGTGGATTCTCGCGCCGGGACAGACCGTCGAAATCCCCGGCTGGCAGGTCTCGGGCGAGACTTCGCGGAGGTTCTTCTTCACCGACACGGCGCGCTCCTACGCGAAGTGGATCGGCGACACCCGGAACGTCGGGACGATCGAAGCCGTCTTCTTCCGCGAGAAAGGGCGAGCTCCCCAGCCGGTCGCGCAGGATCCGTACCGGCGCCTGCGGGAGGAGACGGCAGGGCCCGAAGGGGGCATGCCAGGCGGAGTCGCGGGCGGGGTCCCGGGAACCTCCGCCGGCGACAGCGTGGCGTCGGCCCCCTCCGCCGGTTCGCGGGCCGAAGCGCCCTCTCCTGCGGATCTCGCCAGGCCGTCCGCGCCCGAGGCCGATCGCTTCGCTGCGACGGGCATCGGGGAAAGGACTCGTTTCGCGGTCCAGTGGGCGAGCTTCGAGGAGGACCCGATCCCCGCGGCCTCGATCGCACTGCGCTACGAGTTTCGCCGGGAGCTCGTGCGCCTGGGCGTCCTCTCCGGCGAAGGAGATCTCCATGCCCGAGACCGGGGACGCGGCTTCGAGCGCCCGTACGCTCCCGATCCGGACGGCCGCAGATAGCCCAAGTACAATCGCGCCCACCCCGCAGCGGCGGCGCGACCTGCACTTGAGCCTGACAGAGCTGCCCGATGAAGAGCTGATCCTGCTCGCGCAGGAGGGGGAGGAAGACTCTTTCGCGGAGTTCATTCGGCGGCACACGCCCACGGTCCACCGGTGGATGGCTCGGTCGGTCGGCGAACAGGAAGCCGACGATATGACGCAGGAGGTTTTTCTCAAGGCCTACCGCGGGCTCGCGCGATTCCGCGGGGAGGCGCCGCCGCGCGCCTGGCTCGCCTCGATTGCCGACAACGCCGTGAAGAACCGCTACCGGGCGCGCGGCCGCTTTCGGAGAATCTTCGCCGGTTCGACCGATGCCGAGGCGGCGCCGGATCCCGTCGAGAAGGCGAGGGGGCCGGAAGAGCAGGCGGGCGCGGGAGAGATCCGGCGCTTCGTGGCCGAGGCGTTGAAGCTCTTGCCGGCGGAGTTCCGCATGCCAGTGGTCCTGAGAGACCTGGAAGAATGGAGCTACGAGGAAATCGCGACGTCGCTCGGCCTGCCGGTCGGGACCGTCAAATCGAGAATCTCGCGGGGACGCGGGCATTTGAAAGCTCTCCTAACTCCTCTGCTGGATTCCGGAAAGACCCGAACATGAACAACGACTCCAGCCATCCGGCCCGGTTTCCGGACTTCCTATCTCGCCTGCACGACGGTGAGCTCACGGCCGGCGAGCGGGCTCACTTCGAGTCGCACCGCGCTCACTGCTCGGAATGCCGCCGGGCCGCTTCCGAGTTCGAGGCAGCCCTCTCGTTCTTTCGCGCGAGCACCACCTCGGCGCCCCCCTCGGATCTCGCGCGGCGCATCCTTCGGAAGCTGGAGGCCGCGGCGCCGCCGCGGCGCCGCTTCGGCATCGTGCACGGCATCAGTCCGAAGTGGGCGGCGGGCTTCGCGGTCGCCGTGATCGCGGCGGTCCTCGGCTCCGCGATCGTCCTCGAACGCGAGGCGGCCCGCAACGCCATCCTTCGGCAGGTGCCCATCCCGGTCGTGCTCGAGAAGGAGAAGAGCCAGGCCGGCAAGGCCCGGAAGCCCTCCGCGCCGGAGGAGCCGGTGCGCTCCGGCTCGGCCGCCAAAGATTCCGGCCAGTCGCCGCGAGAGGAGTCCTTCGCGCCCGAGTCTCCGCCCCTGCTCCAGTCGCGATCCGGGAGCTCCGCACCGGCCGCGCCTTCCGCCGAGCCGAAGAGGGGACAGCAGCCGCCGGCGCCTGCACGCGAAGCCCGGGAAGCCGCAAGCGAGGCTGCCGTCTCCGTCTCACCGCGCGCCCGAGACGCGGCCCCGCCGCGAGCCTCGAAGATCCTCGAACGCTCCGGCGGCGAAGGGGCGGCGGCTCCCTCGACCGCCTCGGCCGAGCCGGGCGCGCCCGCGCGACTCGTCATCCAGGCCCTCGACGGCGAAGGAAACGCTCCGGCCGTTCTGAGCCCGGACGCCTCCGAAATGCTCGCCGGCCTGCGCGGGCGTCAATACTCTCTCCTGGTCGAGGCGGGCGGGCGAGTCCGCGAGGCCAGGCTCGATGGCAAGAGACCGCGCGGGGCGCGGCCGCGGGCGAGAGAGTCCGTCGCGAGCGATTCGGCTCCTCCGTCGGTCTGGAGCCTGCGCTTCACCCCCGGCGACCGCCCGCGGCGTCTGCTCCTTCGCGTCGAGTGACCTCCAGCACGGCGGCGCCGCGTACCTGGCCCCGCTTGATCCGGAGAAGGGCCTCGTTGGCTTCTTCCAGCGGAAAGACGTCGGTCTCGGCTCGAATCGGGATGCGGGCGGCGAGCTCCAGGAACTCTTCCGCGTCGCGGCGCGTGAAGTTCATGACGCCGAGGACGCGCCGCTCCCCGTACAGGAGGTCGTAAGGGAACGTCGGGATGGGACTCATGTGGATCGCGTTGATCGAGAGCGTGGCGCCGCGGTCCAGACGGGACAAGACGAGCGGGACGAGCTCGCCGGCCGGCGCGAAGGTCACTGCGGCGTCGAGGAGGACTCCCGGGTCCTCGTCCGCGGCGCCGGCCCAGACCGCGCCCATCCGGCGCGCAAGACGCCTGTGATGCTCCTCGCGCGTGAAGACGAAGACTTCGCACCGCCAATCGAGAGCCACCTGGATCGTCAGGTGCGCCGAGGCGCCAAAGCCCACCAGCCCGAGACGCCCGCCGGGCTCTATTCCGGACAGACGCAGCGAGCGGTAACCGATGACCCCGGCGCAGAGAAGCGGCGCGGCCTCCTTCGCCGAGAAGCCTTCCGGGAGTCGATAGATCCATTGCGCGGACGCGGTCATCCGCTCCGCATACCCTCCGTCCCGGTCCCGTCCCGTGAAGGTCGCCTTCTCGCAGAGGTTCTCGCGACCCGAGCGACAGAAGCGGCAGACGCCGCACGTGGATGCCATCCAACCCACGCCGACGGCATCCCCCACGGCGAACCCGGCCGCCTCCGCGCCCACGGACAGGACTCTGCCGGCGGCCTGGTGCCCGGGGACTACGGGCAGGCGCGCGGTGACTTCGCCTTCGAGGATGTGCAGATCCGTCCGGCAGACGCCGCACGCCTCGACCGCGATCAGGACCTCGCCGGCTCCGGGCTCCGGCTCGGGCACTCGCGCGAGCGCGAGCGGCTTCTCTTCCGCCGCGGAGACGCGCTCGAGCCTCATCGCTCGCATGGGACCATTCTCCCTCCGGCGGAGCGTCCTATAATCGCCCGCGAAGATTCCAGCCGTGAGAAAGGTGGACGCGCTCCTCGCCGACTACGCCTCCCATCACCGCGCGAAAGGGAACCTCGTCTGCCACGCCTTCGGGATCACCCTGATCGTGTTCGGGATCCTCGAGATGCTCCTGATGCTGCGCCTGCCGGGGGCGGCTCCCTGGACGGCCGCGGAGATCCTGATCGCGGCGGCCTTCCTCTTCGACCTGACCCTCGACGCCTCTCTCGCCCTGGCGATGCTGGCCGAGCTTGCGCTCCTCGACCTGGTGGCGCGCGCCGCCGCGGACTGGCGTCTGGGCCTCGCGGCGTTCGTGGTCGGCTGGGTCTTCCAAGGCGTGGGTCACGCAAGGTTCGAGAAGAACCGCCCCGCGTTCTTCAAGAACCTCGCCCATCTCCTGGTCGGACCGCTGTTCCTGCTCAACGAGCTCCTGCATGTGAGGAGAGTTGAGTCACCGAGTCATTGATTCATTGAGTCATTGAATCATTGTTTGATTGGGGCTCGTCGACCGGCGGCTTCCGCAATGAACCAATGGATCAATGAATCAATGAATCAATTCGCATGATTCCGATACGAGACACGATCCCCCGCCAGCATTTCCCCTTCGCCGTCTTGACGCTCATCGCGATCAACGTGTACGTCTTCATCCGCGAGCTCGCTCTGCCCGAGGACATGACCGAACAGTTCATCTACCTCTTCGGCCTCGTCCCGGCGCGCTTCACCCACACGGCCTGGGCGGCCGGAGTCGGTTTTCCCCACACGTACCTGCCCTTCCTGACGACCATGTTCCTCCATGGCGGGTGGCTTCACATCATCGGCAACATGTGGGTCCTCTGGATCTTCGGCGACAACGTCGAGGACCGGATGGGCCCCTTCCGATTCCTTCTCTTCTATCTCCTCTGCGGGCTCGGAGCGGGAATCGTGCACGTCCTGACGAATCCTGGCTCGACCGTGCCTGCCGTGGGCGCGTCCGGAGCGATCGCCGGCGTCATGGCGGCCTACTTCGCCCTCTTCCCGCGAGCGCGGATCGTCGCGATGTTCCCGATTCTCTTCTACCCGGTCTTCTTCCAGGTCCCCGCCTACCTCTACCTGGGCTTCTGGTTCCTCACGCAGTTCTTCAGCGGGACGCTGGCGGTCGCGTCACACCGGGAGGTCAGCGGCATCGCGTGGTGGGCGCATGTCGGCGGGTTCGGCGCCGGAATCCTCCTCTTCTCCCTGTTCCTGCGCCCGCGCGAGCCTCGCCCTGCCGTCCCGAGTGCCCTGGTGTGATCGGGACAAGCCTGCGGCGCCTCCCGAGGCTTCTGCTGGCGGCCGCTCTGCCGGTGCTGCGCGCCGGCGCCGCAGCAACCGCGGGCGCGACGACCGGGACCGAGCCCGGCCTTCTGCGCTGGGGCGGGGACGCCGAGGGAGGGGCTCCGTTCGTCGAGGCGGACCCGGCGGATCCCTCGAAGGTCCGCGGCTTCGACGTCGAGGTCGCCGAAGCGATCGCGCGCGGGCTGGGAAGGCGGCCGCTCTTCGTCCAGGTGGCCTTCGCCTCGATCGACGCATCCGTCGCGCGCGGCGACTTCGACATCGGCATGAGCGGTGTCGAAGACACGCCCGCGCGCCGGGCGATGCTCGCCGCGACGATTCCCTACTTCCAGTTCCGCGAGGTCCTGAGCGTGCGCGCCGCCGACCGCGGGCGCCTCCGCGGACTCCCCGACCTGCGCGGACGGCGCGTCGGAACGCTCGGGGCGACCATCGCTTACGAGTTCCTCCTCGAACACCGAGGCCGGTACGGTTATGAACCGGTCTCCTACGACGACGACGTGCACCCTTACACCGACCTCGCGGCGGGAAGGCTCGATGCGGTCCTCCTCGACAACATCATCGCCGCCCGTTCCGTCAAGAGAATACCCGGCCTCGCGATCCAACCCGACGCGGTCGCGACGGGCCGCTACATCGGCGTCCTCGCCCGAGGCAACGCCGCTCTGCGTGACCGGATCAACGAGATCCTCCGGGAACGGATGCGGGACGGCACGCTCGAGCGGATCTACCGCAGGTGGGAGATCTGGGACGACTCGCAGGCCGGGTTCTTCCGGAGTGTTCTGTCGACGCCGGAAGCCGCCGGCGCCGGCGCAGCCCGCGGCGCCGGTTCCCGCCGCGCGACTGCGATCGCTTACCTGCCGTCCCTCTTGCGGGCGGCCGCCGTCACCCTGATCCTCTCGTGCGCCGCCATGGCGCTCGCGGTCTTCCTCGGGATCGGAATCGCGGCCGGTCGGATCTACGGCGGGAGTCTCCTGCGGAACGTCCTGACGGGCTACGTCGAGCTCATGCGCGGGACGCCCGTTCTCCTCCAGCTCTTCGTCCTCTACTATGGACTCTCGGCGGTCGTGCGGCTGCCGGCCTTCGCCGCGGCGCTCCTCGGACTGGGCCTGAACTATGCCGCCTACGAGAGTGAGATCTACCGCGGCGCGCTGGAGGCGGTCCCGCGCGTTCAACTCGAGGCCGCGCGGACGCTCGGCCTGACCGAGTGGCTGATCCTGCGCCTGGTGCGCGGCCCGCAGGCGTTCCGCCTGGCGCTGGCGCCGATGACCAACGACTTCGTGGCCCTGCTCAAGGACTCCTCGCTCGTCTCGGTCATCACCGTCGTCGAGCTGACCAAGGAGACCGCGATCTTGGCGGCGAACATCGGAAGCTGGATCTTGCCGGGAGCTCTCTGCGCTGCGATCTACCTGGCCATGTCGCTGCCTCTCTCGCGCGTGGCGCGGCTTCTCGAGCGGCGATGGTCGTAAACGGCCTGCTCCGGATCGAAGGCCTCCGGCTCTCGCGCGCCGGTCGGGA
>JBKPBH010000010.1:0-9078 GCA_046726795.1 Acidobacteriota bacterium | reverse complement strand
CCGGAATCGATTTCGAGAGGAGCAAGGCCGCGAGCCCGACGAGCGCGTTGACGGCGCAGCTCGCCCAGAGCGTCTCGCGGGTCCCCAGCCTCTCGAGCAGAAAGAATGTCGAGAGGAGCGTTCCCGCCACGGCGCCCAGTGTGTTGGATCCGTAGAGCAGCGCGAGCAGGCGCCGCGCGGGGTCCCGGTCCGTCTCGACGGCGCGCGCCGCCGCCGGAAGCGTTCCTCCCATCAGGACCGTCGGCACCGCCAGCACGAGAGACGAGAGGAGGAGCCGCGCGAGAGTCCCGCCCAGGATCCCCAGGCGCAGCGATCCCCCCGCGGCCACGTAGGCTGCGCGCACGAGCCAGAGAAGCGCGGGGGTCGCCGCGGCGGAGGCGGCGATCGCGAGCTCGAGCGCGCCGTAGAAGGCCAGGGGACGGGGCGTCATGTCCGCGCGGCGCCCGAGGAGCCAACTGCCGACCCCGAGACCCCCCATGAAGATGGCGACGACCGCCGCGGAAGAAGCGGTGGAGAAGCCGAAGACCAGGCGAAGCTCGCGCATCCAGGCGATCTGGTAGACGAGCGCCGTCAGACCGGAGCCGAAGAGGAGGAGTGAGACCCGGAAGGCCCGTGAAGTCACGACTTCGGGGAAGCTAGCACACGGAGGAAGTCCAGGTTCCAGGGTCCGGAGTCCAGGGTCGGAGGCCCAAGTTCAGGAGCCGAGGCCTTTGTGGCTGGCTCGACTTTCGCAAAGGCTTCACAGGAGTCGGGGACTACCTGCCTTGGGGAGGGTCTTGCTGAAGAAAGCAGAGCAAAGAGCACCGCTGCGAGTCAACGCTCCAATGCGTCTCCTTGTCGGGCTTTTTTTCGCGGGCGCCACGCTGACCACGGAGCCGGCCGCGGCTCAGGGCACACCCGAGCGGGAGACCGAGGCGGGGTTCCAGCTCGCTCGCTTTGCTCGCTTTCAGGTCGGAGTCGAGAAGATCTTTTCTGACCTGTCGGCCGCGGAGTTCGTGGAGGCCGGCAGGCTGGACCAGGCCGCCTCCGCCTTTCCGGAAAAGGCCGTGAAAGGGCCAAGGAAAAAATTCTTCTTCGCGGCAGCGGGAGAGCTCGTCCTTCTCGAGGTCGTCCCCTGGGCTTTCGATCGTTACGTCACCAAGGAGGACTTCGCCTACATCTCGACGGAGACCATCAAGCAGAACTTCAAGACCGGCTTCAAATACGACAGCGATCACTTCGACGTCAACCAGTCTTCGCACCCTTACCACGGCGGGCTTTTCTTCGACGCGGCGCGATCCAACGGATACACCTTCTGGGAATCCAGCCTCTTCTCCCTGACGGGAAGCCTTCTCTGGGAATGCTGCATGGAAAACACACCCCCCTCGATCAACGACCTGGTGAACACGACTCTCGGAGGCATGACCCGGGGCGAGGTCGCGCACCGCCTCTCCGTGCTGGTTCTGGACAACACGGCCACCGGAGCTGACCGCCTATGGCGGGAGATCGTCGCGGGAGTCTTGAATCCCGTCGGCGCGTTCAACCGCCTGTTGCGCGGCGAGATGACGAAGCAGGGCGAGAATCCGGACGATCGCTTCCCCAGAGGGTTCAGCTTCTCCGCCGATCTGGGCTACCGGCGGATCAAAGGCGGTGCCGCGCATCCCGAACAGGGAATGCTCCAGATCTCCGCGCTTTATGGGGACCCCTTCAAAGGCGACATCCGGAATCCGTTCGATTCCTTCTACCTCGGCGTCGACTTCAACTCGCCGGGGGGGACTCTCATCTCCCGGATCGAGGAGCGCGGGATCCTGAAGGGCTGGGAGCTCACCGACCTGGACTCCGCGGCGCGACACATCGCGGGCTTCTCCCAGGAGTACGAATACTTGAACAACGAGTCGCAGGTCTTCGGGGCGCAGGCCTTCAGCGGCGGGCTGCTGTCTCGCTACGCGGTCGGCCCGGAGCTCTTCGCCCTGACCGATGTGACCGCGGTCGTGTTTCCGCTCGCCGCGATCCAGACGACCGACTTCACGGCCCCACAGACCGGACGCAACTACGACTTCGCGCCGGGGGGCGGCGTGCGCGCCGCAGGCCGCATCTACTACCGCGGCCGCGAGGTCCTCGGCGCGGGCTACGGGGCCCTCTGGGCCACGACGGTCAGCGGAGTCTCGGACACCAACACGCTCCAGTTCTTCCGGGGCGTGGCGCGTCTGCCGCTCGCGGGCCCGATCGGCGCGGGCGCGAGCTACTCCTGGTACAGCCGCAAGACGAGCTACACCGGCTTCTTCGAGGCGCGCAAGACGCAGAACGAGTGGCGCGCCTTCGTCAACTGGGTTTTCCCTTACCGCCGGTAGCACGTCGGTTTCGCTTACTCGGGACCTGCGCCTGCCGCGATCAAGTGCCGCTCGCCAAAGAGCGACACAGAAGTACATCGGCGACGGGGCGTGCTTATACTGGAAGCTCTGCGATCCTCGGGCATATGGGCGAAGACGCCTCGACTGACGACGCCGGAAACGGCGGGCGGCGGTGTTTACGCCCTCACGCGGCGGGCCGCGGCGGCCTTCATTTTCTTGGCGGTGTTCCTGCCCGCGGCGGCCTCTCGCGCGCAGACGGCGACAATCCTCTGGAAGGGGCAGCCGCACTCAGTGACCCTGGCGGGCGCCGACTTGAACGTCGCCGAGAGCGCCCGCGCGCTCGGCTTTGAGGTCGCGACCGACGCGACGACCGGCGTGGCGACCCTGACGGCGGGAGGCCACCGCGTCGTCATCGGCGCCGGCACGACGCAGGTCCCCGTGGACCAGCGGATCGTGTCGATCTCGCGCCCCGCCCACTCCGTCGGGGGATCCCTCTACGCGCCGCCGGACTTCCTCGAGAAAGTCCTCTTTCCCCTGGTCGGCGCCACCGGGGCCTACGACGCGGCGAGGAAGACCTGGGTGCTCTCGGAGGGGACGGCGGCGGTCAACCTGGATGTCGCGGTCGTCCACGTCGAGCCGACGACACAGATCGTCATCCGACAGTCCGCCGCGGCGCGCTTCGTCCCGACCGTGACCGAAACGGGCTTTCAGGTCTCCTGGCCTGGCATCCAGATCGTCCCACCGTTCGCAGAGCGCCGGTACGACGACCCCCTGATCTCGGTCATCCGCTTCGCCGGCAACACGGCCTCGATCGAGTACCGGGAGAAGGGCTCGACGGCGCGCGCCTACCCGCTCGCCTCGCCCGACCGGCTCGTCATCGAGATCGGAAGGCCCGCGCCCGCGCTGGTCCTCTCGCCCGTCGCCGCGCTCGAGAAGGCGGCCCCGGCGCTGACGATCGTGATCGACCCGGGACACGGCGGCGCCGAGACCGGCGCAGTCGGCCCGGGAGGCCTTCAGGAGAAGGACGTTACGCTTCAGATCGCCCGGCGCCTCGCGGCGACGCTCTCGAAGACGCTTCCCTGCCGCGTTCTCCTGACGCGCGACTCCGACACCGTCCTCTCGCTGGACGACCGGACCTCGATGGCCAACCGGGAGCGAGCGGACCTCTTCCTCTCGATCCACGCCAACTCCTCCCGAACGCCCGGCGCGCGCGGCTCGGAGACCTACTACCTCTCGCTCGAAGCCTCCGACAAGCTCTCGCAGGAGATCGCGAGCCGCGAGAATCAGGCGGCGTCAGCCCTGGAGACCCCTGGAGCGGCCGCCGCTCCGGTGCGCAATCCCGATCTCGATTTCATCCTGTGGGATCTCGCGCAGACGGCGCACCTGAAAGAATCGAGCGAGCTCGCCGAAGCGGCGCAGGACGAGTTGAACGCCGTCTCCGGCACCGGCAACCGCGGCATCAAGCAGGCGCCCTTCCGCGTGCTCGTCGGGGCGACGATGCCGGCCGTGCTGGTCGAGACCGCATTCATCTCCAACTCCGAGGAGGAAAAGAAGCTCGCCTCCCCGGTCTTCCAGCAGAGCATCGCGGACGCCGTCGCGCGCGCCGTGGGCCGTTTTTTCGAGCGCCGCAAGACGGGCGGGCCGGCCCGGACGACCCCGACACCCGTCTCGCCCCAGGCTCCGACGGCTCCGCCCGCGGTCCGGACTCCATGACGCGGCGGGCGGCCGCCATTCTGCTGGCGGTCCTCGTCGTGGCCGTGGCGGCAATCGCGATCCTGACGAGGCCGCAGGGGCTGGCTCCGGCGAGGCGGAGGATCCGAGCGTTCCTGCGCGTCACCCCCTTGACCGCTCCGGTTTCGCCGGTCCTGGCCGGAACGCCCGCCGTCACTCCGGCCGAGACCGTCCGCGTCACGATCTTCTTCCTCGGAGGAGACGACGACCGGCTCCACGCCGAAGAGCGGGACATCCCCAAACCCGCCGGGCCCGGCGCGTATTTGAAGGCGCTCTTCGCGGAGCTTCGCCGCGGCCCGACGCGGGCGGGCCTCGCGGCGGTGCTCCCGCCGAAGATCCAGCTGCGCAACGCTTTCCTTCTGCCCGACGGCGTGGCTGTCCTGGACCTGGCCGTGGACTCGGGCCTTTCCTTCGGATCTTCGGAAGAGCTCGCGATCGTCGCGGCGCTCGTGGACACGGTCCTCCAGAACGTCGCCGATACGACGCGCGTGCGGATCCTGGTCAACGGCGAGCCAGCCGAAACTCTCGGAGGGCACGTCGACCTGACGCGCCCGCTCCTCTATCTCCGCAACGAGGTCGCGCCGTAAACCGCGGCGCTAGGCGCCGCGGGGTTCCAGGTTTCAGGTTCCAGTTTCCAGGTTCACGCGATTCCCCGGGACATGGGAAGATCCGGCCCTCGAGCGATGAGAAACATGACTTCGACTGCCCGCCCCGATGGAAGGAAGCCCTCCGAGATGCGTCCGGTCTCGATCGAGCCCGGCGCGCTGAAGTACGCGGAGGGGTCGGCCCTGATCTCGCTCGGCGCGACGCGCGTCCTCTGCGCGGCGTCCGTCGAGGAGCGGGTGCCGCAGTTCCTGAAGGGCAGCGGGAGCGGCTGGGTCACGGCCGAATACGGCATGCTGCCGCGGGCGACGCACACGCGCTCGGCGCGCGAGGCCGCCGCAGGCCGACAGGGAGGACGCACGCACGAGATCCAGCGGTTGATCGGACGGTCGCTGCGGAGCGTCACGGAGCTGCGCGGGCTCGCGGAGCGCACGATCACGCTCGACTGCGACGTCCTGGAGGCCGACGGCGGCACGCGATGCGCGGCGATCACCGGGGCCTGCGTCGCGCTCGCCATGGCTCTCGCGAAGCTCCTCCGCGAGGGTCTCGTCCCGCGCTGGCCGCTGCGCGAGACCGTGGCGGCAACCTCCGTCGGGATCTGCGCCGGCCAGGCGGTGCTCGATCTCGCCTACGCCGAAGACTCCGAAGCCGAAGTGGACTGCAACATCGTCGGCACCGCCTCGGGCGCCTTCGTCGAGATCCAGGGCACGGCGGAGCGGCGCCCCTTCACGCAGGAGCGTCTGGACGAGCTTCTCGCCCTCGCCCGCCGCGGTCTCTCGGCGCTTTCGGAGCTCCAGGAAGGGGTCCTCGCGCCGCACCTGGCCGGCATCGACCGCGGCTGATCGGGACCCTCACTCGCGGCGGGCTTCCTCGTTCCCCGCCGGACCGCGCAGCGCGATCTCCAGGTTGTTTTGAGCCAGGGGAAATCCCGGCTGCAGGCGAAGGGCCTCGCGGTACTCGTCGATGGCCTCCTGCCGCCGCCCCTTCAGGTAGAGCATGTAGCCGAGGTTGCTGTGCGCCAGCACCGATCCGGGATCGAACTTCAGCGCCGCCCGGAACTCCGCTTCCGCTTCGTCCCGAAGGCCTTCCTCCGCCAGGAGAGCGCCCAGATCGTTCCGAACCGCCACGAAACCCGGGAAGAGGTCGAGAGCCTTCCGAAAATGCGCCGTTGCCTCGGCTCTCTTCCCCCGGGTCTGAAGCGCCACGGCCACCTCCCGGTGAGCGTCCGCCACGGTTCTGCGCAGCAGCTCGGCGGAGGGATCTCCCGGATTTCGATCGAGCGCCAGGAACCCGTCCCGTAGCCGCCGAAACTCCTCTTCGGACGGCGCCAGACGGAAAGCGCGCTCGAGCTGGTCGCCCCCGGCCGCGGTCTTTCCTTCCACGAAAAGGGCTACCCCGAGCCATCGACGAACCTCGGGCGCACGCGGTGCGCTGGCGACCGCGGCCTGGTAGAGCGTGATGGCGTCTGAGACATCACCCTGCAGGAATCGACTCCGAGCCATGTTATTGAGCGCGGTCGCGTTGTCGGGGCTCAGGCGGAGGGCCTGTGTGAACTGTTGTTGGGCTTCTCCGATCCGGCCCAGGATCATGAGCGAGCGGCCCACGTTGACGTAATACTCGGACTTCTTCGGATTGAGCCGGATGGCCTCCCACAAATGCGGCAGAGCCTCGGTCGGCCTCCCCTTGTCGTTGTAGTAGTCGCCAAGGTTGTTTTGAGCCACCGCGTTGTCCTTGGTGACCGCGATCGCGTGGAGATACAGGGTCTCGCTGTTCTTCCAATGGCGGGCCTGCGCCCTCGCGGTCAGACTCAGGACGAGCAGAACGCCGCAAGCAGCCGCCCGCAGCGTCAGAGCCAGCGGCCTCCAACGCGAAGCCAGGTCCGAAGCTCCCCACACGACGGCCACAAGAGGGCCGATGTAAGGGATGTAGGTATAGCGGTCCGCCAGGGCCTGGACTCCCACCTGAACCAGGCCGATCACCGGCAGCAGCGTGATGAGGAACCAGCACCAGCCGACGAGCAGGTAGGGCGCCTTCCGGCGCCAGGCCACAGTTCCCGCCGTCAGAGCTGCGAGCAGAAGCGCCGCGCCGAGGACCTCGGCCAGGGGAAGCGACCCGGGGTGCGGATAGAAGACCGCCAGGTTCGCCGGCCAGAAGAATATTCTCAGGTAGCGGACGTAGGCGACGAGCGCGTTGCCGACCCGGGCCCACGGAGAGAAGACCTCCAGCGACTGGACGGCGCCTCCGGCTCTCTGAACGAGGAAGGTCACGATCGAAGACGCGGCGGCCATCAAGAAGAGGGGCACCTTCTCCAGGATCGGGCCCGCGGGGGCCCTCGCGGAGAAGCGCAAGAGCGCTCGGAGCCCGGCCTCGCCGCCGAACCGGCGGAGGGGCCAGTCATCGAGCAGCAGCAGCACGAGCGGCAGCGACACCACCATCGGCTTGGACATCAGACCGGCCGCAAACAGGAGGAGAACGGCGAGATAACGGCCCGTGCCTCGGCGGCGAACCCAGGAGACATAGGCCCAGGTCGTCGCGAGCCAGAACGCTCCGCACAGCAGATCCTTCCTCTCGGCGATCCAGGCGACCGACTCGACGTGCGCCGGATGAACCGCGAACAGGGCCGCCACCCAGGCGCTCGGCCAGGCCCTCCCGGTCAGGCTGCGAAAGAGGAGGAAGAGGAGAAGAGTGTTGGCGAGGTGCAACAGGAGATTTGTCGCGTGATGGCCGGAGGGATTCAGTCCAAACATCCAGACGTCCGCCATGTGCGAGAGCGACGTCAGCGGATGCCAGTTGGCCACCTGTCTCATCGTGAAGGCCCGGACGAGGCTCGCCCAACCCAGCCCCTGGCGCACCTCCAGGTTGGACGTCACGTATTCCGGGTCGTCGTAGTTGACGAAGTCGCTCTGGAGAAGCGGCCAGAGGGAGACCAGGGGAATCAGGGCGAGGGGCAGGAGCAGGAGAAGCTGCCATCGGCCTCTCGCCCGCGCGACCGCCGGCCGTCGCGAGACTTGCGCCGCGCGAGCGAGGTCCCGTCGCGCCTGGGCCCTCTTGCTCATCCTGCGGTCTTTCTATCATCCGCCGCAAACAGAAAAGAAGAACGGGTGCTTTCTTCGGTCGAGGCCGCATCCGGCCGAGCCGCTCGCCGGTGCGCCGAAGGCGCAGATGCCACGCAAGCGCGCAGCGACGTGCCTCCGTGCCTTCGCGGCGCGAGGAGTCTCCCGACGTCACGGAGGGAGGAGCCTCGCGCCGCGGGAGAGGCGCGCGTGCGTGGCATCCTCCGAGCGGTCGAGGCCGCATCCGGCCGAGCCGCTCGCCGGTGCGCCGAAGGCGCAGATGCCACGCAAGCGCGGAGCGACGTGGCATAATCGCCGGTTCTTATGAAGCGCATCGGAGTTCTCTTCGGGCAGGAACGGACATTTCCCCTGGCGCTGGTCGAGCGGATCAACGCCTCCGGCGGCGGCGAAGTCGTGGCGGAGCCGGTCCGGATCGGCGGGGTGAGTCTCGAGACGCCGCGGAGCTACGACCTGGTCCTCGACCGCATCAGCCAGGACATCCCGTTCTACCGGGCGGTCTTGAAGAAGTTCGCCGCCGACGGCACGATCGTCGTCAATAACCCCTTCTGGTGGTCGGCCGACGACAAATTCTTCAATAACGTGCTGGCCCGCTCCGTCGGCGTCGCCGTGCCGAAGACCGTGCTGCTCCCCTCCAACCAGCACCCGCCCGACACGACTTCCGAATCTATGTCCAATCTGACATATCCGCTCGACTGGGACGCGATCTTTTCCCACGTCGGCTTCCCCGCCTACTTCAAGCCTTACTCGGGCGGCGGCTGGAAGAGCGTCTACCGGGTCGAGAACCCGCAGGAGTTCTTCGCCGCCTATGCGGCTTCCGCCCAGAACGTGATGACCCTCCAGGAAGAGATCGTCTTCGAGGAGTATTTCCGCTGTTACGTCATCGGGAAAGCGCGCGTCCGCATCATGCGCTACGACCCCCGCCAGCCGCACGTGAACCGCTACGTCCGCAACGGTCCGGCGATCGACACCGCGCTCCACGAGCGGATCCGACGGGACTGCCTGAAACTGGCGGAGGCGCTCGGATACGACTTCGACACGCTGGAGTTCGCGGTGCGGGGCGGCATTCCCTACGCGATCGATTTCCTGAACCCGGCGCCCGACGCAGACCCGGCCTCGGTCGGAGACGAGAATTTCCGCTGGGTGCTCGAGAACGCGGCCGAATGGCTGATCGAGCGCGTCCGGCAGGGGGCGGAGCCGCGGGCGGCGTTGCGCTGGCACGAATTCCTCGCCGCCGGGGCGGCTCCCGCGGAGCCCCCGCGCCCGGCCCGCCGGCCGACCGCCCGCCGCCCCCGCCGGCAGACCGGGCCCGCGACGCCATGACGGAGCGGCCGGCCTTCACC
>JBKPBH010000009.1:0-3331 GCA_046726795.1 Acidobacteriota bacterium | reverse complement strand
TCGCAACACCGCGCGGTGATCCTCCAGGGTCACGATCGAGTAGCGCTGAAACATGGAAATCGTGACGTGGCCCGTCACCGTCATCGCCACTTGCTCCGGCACTCCGGCGGCCGTCATGTTGCGCGCCGCGGTCCTCCGGAGATCGTGGAAGAGCTTCCCGCTCAATCCCGCGTCCTTGAGCGCCTTCTTCCACTGCTTCTTGAACACTTGTCCTCGGCACGACGCGCCAAAATATAAGACGTCGTGACCCTCGCGGACGTGACCTGACGTGCCTGCAACTCCCCGAACGCTTCGCGCAGCGGCGAGCCCTCACCGATCCGATACTCAACCCGATCGAGGCCCTTGATGTCTCTGAGGCGATACGCGGCTTTCAGTTCATCGAGCAGGACCGCAACCGTCCCCCGACGCGCGGCCGGCCCTTCGAAGTCCGCGATCCCGTCTCCGTCGTTGGCGACTTGACGGACGCGCGCCGCGAGGATCTTCCGCGCCTTCTCCTCGTCACCCGGTTTGGCGCCCGAAATCGAGGTTCCTAATCCCCCGAGCTTATGGAAAAGGGATCTCGACAATACGCCCGCCGAGTTCGCTGACGTAGAGCGTGCCGTTTTTTCTGTCAAGCGTCATGGTAGTCGGGCGCGTTAAGCAGTTGGCGACGACAGTCGGTGAACCGGCCGGAGTCTCGAAGCGCAACACCAGCCCCGGCCCCGAGAAAGGCGGCAAGAGCACAGGTCCGGAGTTGTGCTGGAGCACTAGGTAATCAGTGTCCTCGTCTTCTGTTATTGGTAGCACCGCAATAGCCGTCCTGAGCCCGGTAATGAACGGGGTATCACTTCCCGTCAGTGGATCAATCTGCTCCACGGTTGACACGCCCGGCGGGAACGGAAAGCCCCTGAAGAGCGTTACCAAAAGCTTATCCTCGGAAAACGCAATACCCGTGGGGACCGCGTCGAGAGTCGGCCCACCAACAGCCGGGAAGGCGGGGTTCGGGATATTCGGGAACGTCACGAGCGTCGAGAATGACCCTGTCAGAAGATCAATCTGCCAGACCCTATTCCGCCCCCCATCCGTCACGTAAAGCGTATCTTCTACAGCAACCAATTGGAAAGGATTGGAAAGCTGAACGTTGGGCGCGAAGAACGGGAGCGGGAATGGTACAAAATTGGGAAAATCGGCGACCAATCGGATTGTGATCCGATCACTGACGCCATTCGACAGCGTCACCGTCTGTCCGTCGGCGAGCGCCTGTTGGTTGGCGAGCGTAAGCGTAAACCCGGCTGTGGTGTTCTCGGCCTTGGCGCTGAACTGAATGGCCAGAATCGAGCTAAAGATCGGCGACGAGATGGGATTCGGGTTTGGTATGACCGTTCCCGGAAACGGGCCGGGCCGCCCGACATCGCCGACTCCGATGGCGACGTAGAGGGTGCGGCCGAGCATGAAGAGACCGGCGGGGCCCGAGGGCTCACCGACATCGTTGATCGCCGACGGCAGGCCGGCCAGGAGCGTCCGGCGGTTGCCGCTCGTGTCAACAATGGAAATGCGTCCTGAGTTCGTTGTGGTCGTGCCGGTTTCCGAGACCAGCAGATTGCCTTGATTGGTCAAGGCCGTCCCGAGCGGGGTGCGAAGGCCTGAGATTAGCTGGTTACACTGAGCACTCGCTTGCGCGGCGGCGAGTAAAACCGTCAATACGGCCAAAGCAAGCGAGAATCTGAGCGACGCGAAAAGTCGAAACTCTTGTGTGTTCATGTTAGTCGATCCTTTCTGATGATCTATAATTTCCCTCACCTAATCTCTCTTCCGCCTGATCGCTGCGGTTGAGCCTCGATCAGATGGAGGATCTCGAGCTTCTGCTGGATCGGAGGACTCCTGACCGAGGGGGACTGCAGGCCGTCGCGGAGCGTCTCGTAGTCTGACTCGACCTTGCCCTCGGGCCGGGAAGACCGCCCCTCCGGCTCGGTTCCAGTCGTAAATCAGGTCGGATTCCGGCGGATGCACGGCCACCTCTTTTCCGCAATCAGTCTATTCGTCGCCGCGGAAGAGATCAAAACGGTTCGGGCACTTGCTGTCCTTTGTCGGCATCGCGTCCCTCCCTTCTTTTGCCACCGCCTTCTTGCTGGCCCTTGCGCGCTCGATCCTTCCGCGCGCGGCCCCATCTTTTTCGCGCGGTTCCAAATTCGAGGGTGAAAGAATGGGTGAGAGAACTGGTGTCGGAAACGTCTGAATTCGTCGGTTAGACCGACCCCGGATTCCGCGTTGTCCCGAAGAATTCCGTCAAAACGGGCCGAGACGCCGGGGGTTCGAATCCCGGCGTCCCGACCGCACAGTCGCCAGCGCCTCCGGAGTAATCTAAGAGTAGTAGTTACGTATCGCCCGAATTAGCGGAGCCGCTCTAAAATGCGCGTGCAGAGGATGAAGCGATTGGGGCCGTTCAACCCGGCGCCTAGTTCAGGCCATCCCGGCCAATTTCGCGCGACGCTCTAGGAGATCCACCCGATCATGAGAATCGAAGTCCAGCAGGGCGGCGTCTGGAAGAGTCTCGATGAGCCGCGAGACTTGGGAGTCGTCGCGAGCCGCGTCGAGCTCCGCTCGCTGCGCTCGCCGATGAGCCGCGAGCCGTTGGGCGGCGGAGCAAGGTCTACCGGCGAACAAGGAGGAATCCCGCCATGAACAGCATCCCGAACGTGAACGACGATCGCCGGCCTGCCCAGGCGCGAGCGGCGTCGGTACAGGCGTACGCCAGGATTGCCGGAGTCCTATTCCTGTTCTCGATCGTCGCGGGTGGCTTCGGTGAGGTCTACGTTCCATCCAGGCTCATCGTGCCAGCCGACGCGACCGCCACAGCGAAGAACATCAATGCGTTTGACTCGTTGTTCCGCTTGGGCTTCGCCATCTACCTCGCAGAAGCCGTGTGTGATATTGCGCTGACGCTGATCCTTTACCTACTTCTTAGGCCCGTCCGCAAGGATCTTGCCCTTCTCGCAGCGTTCTTCGGGCTCGTATCCACCGCCCTCTTCGGCGTCGCGGAGCTCTTCTATTTTGCAGCATCGCTCATCTTGGGAGGCGCAAATTATCTGAAGACCTTTTCGCCTGATCAACTGAATACTCTCGCGCTGCTCTCGCTCAAGTTGTATGGATATGGCGGTGGGATATTCATGGTGTTTTACGGCGTCGCCTCCGTTCTCCGTGGGTACTTGATCTTTCGATCGGGCTACCTTCCCAAGCTTCTCGGTGTCCTTCTGGTGCTCGCCGGTCTCGGGTTTGTCACGAAGAACTTCGCGCTGGTCCTGGCGCCGGCATACGCATCTGATGGTTTTCTTCTGCCGATGTTTCTCGCGGG
>JBKPBH010000008.1:0-6078 GCA_046726795.1 Acidobacteriota bacterium | reverse complement strand
GCATCACGATGACGGCCGCGGCGTAGGCCAGAGCGATCGCCGCCTTCGGGCTGGCCATGAAGCTCCAGATCGAGCGGGCCTTCTGCCGGCGGCGGCCGGCGGCGAGACGGCCGGCCAGCCATGGCGCCGCGGCGGGGGGCGCGAGTTCGCGCAACTGCCCGAGGACGCCGGCGGCTTCCGCGCAGGCCTGGCACCGCGAGCGATGGAAATCCAGGCGGGCACGCTCCGCCCCCGACAGATCCGCGTCGAGCTCCGCGGCGGCCAGCCCGTCGGCCGCTTCGCACGAGACCGTCCTTGCGGGGATGGAACGGAGCTCCCGGAGGAGCGCCTGGCTCGCCGCCGGGAGGCGGAGTCCGGAGACGAGGGCCTCGGCTCGTTCGAGATCGGCCGCAAGCGCGGCGCACGAGGCGCAGGTCTCACAGTGCGCCGGGGCCGCTCCCGCGGGTGCGTCCGAGAGAAACAGCCGCTCGAGCTCGCCGCAGCTCATACGAAAGCCCCCGCAACGACGGCGAGCGAAGCGAAGCCCGAACCGGCGCGGTTCTCGTGCCGCTCCCGGATCCTTCGGGTGACCTCGGCGCGGGCGCGGAAGAGGCGGGACTTGACGGTTCCGTCGGGGAGCGCGAGCGCCCGCCCGATCTCCTCGTAGGCGAGTCCGTCCAGGTCTCGCAAGACGAGCACTTCGGCGAGATCTTCCGGAATCTCCGCGAGCGCCGAAAAGAGGAGCTTGGCGCGCTCCTTCTGAAGGGCGTCGGCCGCCGGGTCGTCCCGGGCCGTGAGCATCGGCGCCACGGCTTCGTCGGAGACGAACCGGAACGATTTCTCGCGTTTCCTTCGGCGGTAGCGGTCGATGCAGAGGTTGCGCGAGACAGACACGATCCAGGCCACGAGCGGGAAGCCCCCGTCGTAGCGGTGGAGGTTCTCGAAGATCTTGAGGAAGATCTCCTGCGCGAGCTCTTCGGCGTCCTCCCGCTTCAGGGTGAAGTGGTAGGCGACCGAGTAGATCCGCTGTCCGAACCGGTCCACCAGCTCCCTCCAGGCCTCGTCTTCGCCCCGCCGGCACCGCTCGACGAGGGCCTTTTCCTCGGTGCCGCTCAATGTGTCCTCACCCTCCCGAAACGCATCTGTCGCGAGAAAGTTCCGTCCTGGCCTAGGGCCCAGGCCGTCTCCGGCCGCCCCGGCGCCGCCGCCGGCGGCGGGCCGCTGAGGGAGCCGCGGGAAGCTCTCCGTGCTCGGCCGCGAAGGCCTGACGTCGCTTCTCCACTCGCGCGAGGACGGCGCGCCATTCGCGGACGAGCTCCTCGTCCCGTCCGGTCGCCATGGCCCGCAGCTCGAAGAGCTCCAGCGCCACCGGGAAGGATTCCCGGAACGCCAGCCGGGGCGTCGCCAGGCGCGAGTCCGGCCTGTGGGAAAACCTGCCGACGATCGCGAGCGCTTGCTTGATGCGGTGCGAGACGAAATGGGGGAGAGCCATCCGGAGGGCGATGGGCGTCACGAGGTCCTCGAGCAGGGTGGCGAGAAGGCCCGGAGACGGATCTCCGTCGGAGCCGGACGCCTGGAGACGCGCCCGGACGATCGGAAGGAAGAAGAGCGCGAAGAGCACGGCGTCCACATACGGGCGCCCCCGGCGACGCTCGGCGTCGAGCACATCGAGCAGGGCCCAGAAGAGGTGCCCCGTGCCGTGGGGATGCTCCGGGTCGGTCTCCCTCAGGACGTGGGCGAGCTCCGGCAGGAGCACGTCGAGCAGGCCGAGCTCCCGCAGGAGGAGGAAGGTCGTCAACGCGTGCCCTCCCCTCAACGACTGCGACAACTCTTCGGTGACGCGCGGCGGAGCGGACTTGACGATCTCCTTGCGGTGGTCGAGGATCGCCTCGTAGGCGTCAGGAGTGATCGCGAAGCCGAGCCGGCTCGCGAACTCGACCGCGCGCATCATTCGGACCGGGTCCTCGCGGAAGCGGATATCCGGGTCTCCGATCGTCCGGACGAGCCCGGCCTCGAGGTCGTCGAGCCCGCCGACGTAGTCGATCACCGAGAAGTCGGCGATGTTGTAGAAGAGGCCGTTGATCGTGAAGTCCCGCCGCAGGGCGTCTTCCCTTTCGGTCCCGAACACGTTGTCGGAGGTCATCAGAAGTTCCGGGGCTTCGGGGTCCAGCGGTTGCGGGCGCCGGCGGAAGGTGGCAACCTCGATGACCTTGCCTTCCGCGAAGAGGATGTGGGCGAGGCGGAAACGGCGGCCGATCAGCCGGCAGTTACGGAAGAGCCGCCGGACCGCCTGCGGATGCGCATCGGTCCCGATGTCGAAATCCTTCGGCGCCCGCGCCAGCAGCAGGTCGCGGACACTCCCGCCCACCAGATATGCCTTGTAGCCGGCGTTGGAAAGCCGGTAGAGCACTTTGAGGGCATCCGGGTCGATTTGGCGGCGGGAGATGGGGTGCTCGCTGCGCGGCCGGATGCGCGGCGGCGTTTCCGAAGGGCTCTCGATCCGGGATTTCGCAGCCTCGGTCGCCGAACTGGTTTCGCTAATCTGTCCTCTCCTGCGCCTCGGCGCGAGAGACGCTATTCTAGCCCGGATTATCCGGGGACACCCGGCCGGGACACGAGAACCTGTCTCAGAGAAAAGGGCTTGCTTAGACATCGATCCGAGAATCGGGCCCCGGGGTGGAAATCTCGGCCGCCGTTCGCGCAGCAAACGCCCGTGGCCGACAACTTTGACTTTGGTTCGGGCTCTGCGAAAGAATAGCCCGTTTCCGAGACTTCACTCGCGAGGAGGCGTCACGATGAGAGTTCGCTCGTTGCTCTGGGCCGCGGCGGCGGCGATGGTCCTGCCGGCTTTCGGGTGTGGCAAGGGGCGTACCACCGACGAAATCCGCGTCGGTGAGTACAGCTCGTTGACGGGCACGACCGCGACCTTCGGACAGTCCACGCACAACGCCGTGACGATGGCCTCCGACGAGATCAACAGCGCGGGGGGCGTGCTCGGCCGCAAGATCAAGGTCTTCGTCGAGGACGACCAGTCCAAGCCGGAGGAGGCCGCGACGGCCGCCACCAAGTTGATCAACCAGAACCACGTGGTGGCGCTCATCGGCGAGGTCTCGTCCTCGCGCTCGCTCGCGGCGGCTCCCATCTGCCAGGCCAACGGCATCCCGATGGTCTCGCCCTCCTCGACCAACCCGCGCGTGACGCAGACGGGCGATTACATCTTCCGCGTCTGCTTCATCGACCCCTTCCAGGGCGGCGTCATGGCGAAGTTCGCCGCCGACACCCTGAAGGTCAAGAAGGTCGCGATCCTCGTGGACGTGCGCAACGACTATTCGATCGGCCTGCAGACTTTCTTCCGGGAGAACTTCAAGCGGCTGGGTGGCCAGATCGTCTCCGAGCAGTCCTACAGCGAAGGGGACTCGGATTTCCACTCGCAGCTGACCCAGATCAAGTCCGCCAATCCGGAGGCGATCTACGTGCCGGGCTACTACACCGAGGTCGGCACGATCGCCCGCCAGGCGCGGGAGCTCGGCATTCCCTCGACCGTGCCCCTCATGGGAGGCGACGGCTGGGACTCGCCGAGGTTGTGGGAAATCGGAGGGGAGGCCTTGAACGGCTGCTACTTCTCCAATCACTATTCGACCGACAACCCCTCCCCGGTCGTCCAGAAGTTCGTCAAAGACTACAAGGACCGCTACAAGCAGGTGCCCGACGCCCTGGCCGCGCTGGGCTACGACGCGGCCAAGATCCTGTCCGACGCCATGCAGCGCGCGGGCTCGACGGACGGGAAGAAGGTCCGCGACGCACTCGCGGCCACGAAGGACTTCCAGGGGGTCACCGGGAAGATCACGATCAACGCCGACCGCAACGCCGTCAAGCCGGCCGTCGTGCTGAAGGTCGAGAACGGAAAATTCGTCTACAGCCAGACCATCAATCCCGAAGACGTGAAGATGTAGACGGGGTTGGGCGTTGAGGGTTGAGTGTTGAGGGTCTATCGCCCGACAACACGGAGAGCCGGGGCCAACCCCCGGCTCTTGACTCTCAACTCTCAACTCTCGGCCGTCGACTCTCCTCGATGACCACCTTCCTCCAGCAGATCGTCAACGGCCTGTCGCTCGGGTCGATCTACGCCCTGATTGCGCTGGGCTACACCATGGTCTACGGGGTCCTGCGCCTGATCAATTTCGCGCACGGCGACGTGTACATGGTCGGGGCCTACGCCGGGTACTACCTGTCGCGCCGGATGCAGGGGCGCCAGCCCTCGTTCGTCTCTGCCCTGCTCGTCATGCTCGGCGCGATGCTCGTCTGTGCCTGTCTCGGGCTCGTCATCGAGCGGCTGGCCTACCGGCCCGTCCGGCGCGCCTCGCGCCTGACACTGCTCATCACGGCGATCGGCGTCTCGCTCTTCCTCGAGAACGGAGGCCAGCTCGTGTTCGGGCCGGATCCGAAGTTCTTCCCGTCGCTCGCTCCCCACTTCGATTTCCTCGTCCTGGGCGTCCACCTGACCAGTGAGCAGCTGACGGTCATCGGCGTATCCTTCCTCCTGATGGTCCTCCTGCGCCTCTTCATCATGAAGACGCGCACCGGCAAGGCCATGCGCGCGGTCTCCTTCAACCTGGACACCGCCAAGCTCATGGGAATCTCGACGGACGGGATCATCGCGGTGACCTTCGCCCTCGGGTCGGCGCTGGCCGCGGCCGGCGGAGTGCTCATCGGGATGCAGATCCCCAAGATCGATCCGCTCATGGGGATCCTCTACGGCCTGAAGGCCTTCGTGGCCGCGGTCCTGGGAGGCATCGGGAACGTCCCGGGGGCGGTGATCGGCGGCATGTTGATCGGGACGTCCGAGGTCATGGTCGTGGGGTACCTCTCCTCCACCTACCGGGACGCGATCGCGTTCGGCATCCTGATCCTCGTCCTGCTCCTGCGGCCGCAGGGGATTCTGGGGCGGGTGCAGAAGGAGAAGGTTTGAAGGGCCTTCTCGCCGCCGCTGCCGTCGTCGCGATTCTCTTCGCCGCCAACGCGGCCTTCACCGGCGCGTGGGGGAGCGCGCTGGCGATCTCTCCCTACGTGCTGCAGGTCATCTGCCTGGCCGGGATCAACATCATCCTGGCCGTCAGCCTGAACCTGATCAACGGTTTCACCGGCCAGTTCTCGATCGGCCACGCCGGCTTCATGGCGATCGGCGCCTACGCCTCGGCCTACGTGACGGCGACCTTCGGGGACCGCGTCCGTTCCGTCCTTTCCTTCCTGCCGGGAGAGGCTCAGAACGGCGCGCTTTTGCTTCTGGGCCTGACGGTCGGCGCCGTGCTGGCCGCCATCGCCGGATTCATCGTCGGCGTCCCGTCCCTGCGCCTGCGGGGAGACTATCTCGCGATCGTGACGCTCGGGTTCGGCGAGATCATCCGGGTCTTCATCTTGAACATCGACGCGGTGGGCGGCGCGCGGGGGTTCTCCGGCATCCCGAAGCTCTCCAACTTCTTCTGGATCTATCTCTTCGCCGCGCTGACGATCGTCGTCGTGTACCGGATCGTGCGCTCCTCCTTCGGGAGGACCCTCGTCGCGATTCGGGAAGACGAAATCGCCGCGGAGGCCATGGGCGTGGACACGACGAAGAGCAAGGTCATCTCCTTCGTCGTCTCCTCCGCGATGGCCGGCGTCGGGGGAGGGCTGTTCGGCCACTACCTCATGTATCTCCACACGAATTCCTTCACCTTCATCAAGTCGATCGAGATCATCATCATGATCGTCATCGGCGGGCTCGGATCGATCACCGGATCCGTAGTCGGGGCGGTGCTCTACATCTCCCTGACCGAGGGATTGCGGGAGTTCGCGCAATACCGGATGGTCGCCTTCTCGCTCCTCTTGATCGTCATCATGATCGTGCGGCCGCAGGGGATCCTGGGCCGCCGGGAGTTCGCTTCCTTCCTGACCCGGCGCCGGCGGCTGCCGACGACGCCGGCGGCCCCGTTGGGCTGAGGAGGCTTCGAAGAATGGCCCTGCTCGAGCTTTCCGGCGTCACGATGCGGTTCGGCGGGCTCGTCGCTGTCAACGATCTCCACCTGACGCTGGACGCCGGGCACCTCTACGGGTTGATCGGCC
>JBKPBH010000007.1:0-23268 GCA_046726795.1 Acidobacteriota bacterium | reverse complement strand
GGCTGTGCTCAAGAGTTCTCCTCGCTCGCGATTCTAACGCCGGACGGCGCGAGGCCCAGGACCTCGAGAGCGCGGGAGGCGCGGCGCGACCAGTCGTTCTCGCGACCGCGCGCGAACGCGCGGGCGCGGAAATCCGGAGAGCGAGCGAGGTCCTTCGCGGAGTCGAGGAGGGACGAGAAGCCCGCCGCGTCCCCGGCCACGAAAACCTCGGGGATGCCGGCGCACTCCGGGATTCGCGTCGAGATCACTGGCAGGCCGGCCGCGAGGTATTCGTAGAGCTTGATGGGCGAGGCGTGGAACCCCTCTGGGCCAGCGCGAAAGGGAATCAGACCGACGTCGAAGGCGTGCAGCACGGCCGGCATGGCGGCATACGGGCGCTGGCCGAGAAAGACGAGGTTGCCGGGAGCCCTCCGCTCGAGGTCCGAGAGAGACTCGTCGAGGGCCTCGCCGACGAGCGCAAAGTCCCAGTCCGGCCGCGCCGCGGCGAGCTCCGCGAGGAGATCCCGGTCCACCCAGCGCGCGAGAGCTCCGATGTAACCGGCCACCGGCCGTCTGGCCGCGCGCGAACGGGCGAGCCGTTCCGGGACCGCCGCCGGATCGCCGGGTTTCTCGAAGAAGTCGGCGTCCACGCCGTTGGGAAGCGAGACCGCGTCGGCGCGGAAGGCCCGAACCTCCTCGAGGAGCGGACGCGAGACGGCGAAGACCGCGTCGGCGGCAACGAGCGCTCGCTCGTGGTTGCGCTTCAGGACGCGGCTCGGATGCGGAAAGACGTCGAGATGATCGATCACGTCGTAGACCAGGCGGCACCCGGACAAGGCCTCCTCGGCCGGGACGTTGTACGCGAACGCCCACACAATCCGGCGTGGCAGCCGCGCCAGGAGATCCGGGTTTCCGTCCGACACGAACAGGTTGGACTCGACCTCCTCGAGCAGCCCTTCCCGGGAGCTCTCCGACTCGGCCTCGAAGACGACCGGAAAACCCATGCGCGAAAATGCGCGGGCCAGGTGGTGCGGCCGCTGCACCAGGGTTACGTCCCAGCCGATCGACGGCGGGAAATGGAAAATCGCCGGCGCCGCGAGGGCTCGCGCCTCGAGGTCCCGCGCGCTCGGCCGCGACGACAAGCCGGCGGAGATCGGCGCCGAGGACCATTTCTCCTCGTAACGCCTGCGGTTCTCCTCGTAGACGCGCCGGTACTCCGCCTCGGGGAGACTGCGGAACGTCCCCCGGCCCCAGTGGTGAACGAAGGAGTCCCGGGCGACTGCGACACCGAGGCCTCGGGAACGAACGCGCCGGGAGTAATCGTCGTCCTCGAACATGCCGACGGCGAATCGCTCGTCCAAGGGTCCGACCGCCTCGAAGACGCTCCGGCGCATCAGGACGCAGAACATCGCGAGCATCCCGATCGGATCGGCGTGCCCGGCGTGGGCGCGTGTGAACGCGCGGGCCCAGGCCTCGAGGTCCGCCGGGTCCCGGTATCCCACTTCGACGCGGGCTTCGTTGGCGATCTCGTTGGTCGAGGGGCCGACTAGCCCGAGCGTCTGGTCCCGCTGGAGGTGCCGGAGCAGGGCGGAGAGCCAGCCCCGCGTGACGACCGTGTCGTTGTTCAGCAGACAGAGGAATTCGCCGGACGACGCGGCGGCGCCGGCGTTGGCGGCGGGAGCGAAGCCGCGGTTCTCCGCGAACGGAATCACGCGAAGGCCTTCGCCCCGCCGCGCGGCCTCCTCGAGCAGCCACTGTCGCGAGCCGTCGGTCGAGCCGTTGTCCACGACGACGATCTCCACGTTCGGCCAGTCGGTCGCGGCCTCGAGCGAGGCGAGGCACAGCCGGGTGTAGGGGAGCGCGTTGTGCGTGACGATCACGATCGAGACTCTCGGATAGAGCGAGCGAATTGCCCGCTCGAGCTCGCCGGCGCGGTGGTCCCAGGTGTTCTCCCGGGCGAAGGCTCGCCTCCGGGCCGCGGCCTCGGAGCCTTCGCCCGAGGCCTCCTCGATGGCGCGGACGAAGTCCGGGGCGGTGGACGCCAGCCGCAGGAGCCCGCGATCCGCCAGGGGCACGAGCGACCGCATCGGCGTCGCGACGACCGGGCGCCCCGCGGCCGCGGCCTCGTAGAGCTTCACGGGGTCGACGGCGTTGGTCAGCGGCGTCAACCGGAAGGGAATGATCTCGACGTCGAACCGTCCGCGCAGGGTCGGAAGCTCGCGGTGGGGCCTCTCGCCGTGAAACGTGACGTTGCCCGGGGCCGCCGGAGACACGCGCTCGCCTTCGAATCCGCCGACGACTTCGAACTTCCAGTCGGGCCGGGACCGCGCGAGCTCGTCGAAGAGATCCTCGTCGAACCAGTCGTCTACGGCGCCGACGTAGCCGACGGTGAGCCCGGCCCTCCCGGGCGGCGGGTCGGGAACAGCCCGGAAGAGCTCCGCGTCGCACGCGTTGGGAAGGAGACGCGCCGAGGCGGATCTCGCGGAGAGTCGTTCGAGCAGGACCGAAGAAGTCGCCACGACGAGGTCGGCTTCCTCCGTGAGCCTCTCTTCCTCCTCGACGAGGACTTGGGAACGATTGGTGCCGAAGCCGGAGTGCTCGTCGAGGCAGTCGTAGACGACCTTCCATCCGAACCTTTCCCGCAGCGCGAGCGCCAGCGGCGTCCAGAAGGGAGTCTCGACGACGACGACGGTCTCGTAGAGCTCGTGCTTGTCCCGGGCCCGCGCGAGGCAGTTCAAGAGCGCATCCAAAGTCGCTCCCCGGAGCCTCCGGTCGGCCGGGTCTTCCCGTCGGACGCCGGCGAGCGGCAGGAGAGTCACGCCAGGAGCCACGGCCGTTTCCTCGCGTGGCTCTCCGGGGCCTTCGAGCGCTCCATAGAAGACGCGCCGGCCGCGCCGCGCCAGCGCCTCCGCGAGCTGCTGGGGCCGCTGCCTCCGGTAGGACCAGGCGATCACCGGGAGAAACAGAATGTCCGGCCGGCCCGGGCGCGGCGGCCCGGCGTCGAAGTCGAATCGCGGGATCTCGATCTCCGGCTTCCGGATCCCGAGCAGGCGTTCCGGCGCGAACCGCCGCCGGATCGCGCGCCGCCAGCGCAAGGGAACGAGCCGGCGCCCGAGGGCGTACAGGCGGCCGCGCCACCCTTTTTCCCAGTCGGGTCTCATGCGCCCGTTCCGGCCAGCAGGTTGCTGAAGAAGGGTGTGAGGCGGCGTTGCGAGCGCCGCGGGGTCGGATGCCAGGAGCCGCGACGAAGGCGATGGCAGAGCGCATCGGGGAGGAGCGGCGACGCCGCAGACGGCCCCGCGCCGCCGCAACCGCTTGCGGTGGCTGGCCTTTTGCTCGCGACGCCTTTCAAGGGAGGACGTCGCTCTGCGAAAAGGTCTCGTTGCGCTGCGATTTGCAAAAGGCCAGCCACGACGCCCGCATCCATTCTTTCAGCAACCTGCTAGGCGTCGCCGGAGCTTTTCGAGCCGGGATGAGAGGCGCCGGCCCACGACCTCCGGGCCGTAGAGCTCCGCGATGCGGCGGGCGGCGGCCTCCCCGCGGCGCGCGGCCTCTTTGCGCCGCTCGAAGACGCCTCGCAGGAGCCGAGCGGCGTCCTCTTCGTCGGGCTCTGCCCACCGGGTGCCCCGGTCGTAGTCCCGGATCGCGGCCGGCAACTCCCTGTAGCTCCAGGCCACCGGGAACCCGGTCGTCTCGTCGAGGTAGTCGGCGTTGCCGGAGTACCCCGTGGCCACGACCGGCTTCCCCAGCGCCATGGCCTCGGCGATCGGGAAGGCGAAGCCCTCGGCGCGGTGGAGGGAGACATACGCGTCGCATGCCGAGAGCAGCTCTTCGAGCTCGGGCCGCGGCAGCGTGGCGTCGGTGATCGAGATCCGCGCGCCGCGTCCCGCCTCCACGAGGGCCTGCCGGAGCCCCGCGACCCGGTCCACGTTGCGGATCTGGACGCGCAGGAGCGCCTCGGAAGGAGCCGGAAAGGCCCGGGCGAAGGCGCGAACGGCCGCGACAGGGTTCTTGCGCTCGGGCACGCTCAAGGCGTCCACGACAGTCAGGAAAAGGAAGTCCGACGCGGCGAGCCCATCGCGGCCGCGGGCCGGCGGCGATAGCGACACCGCCGGCGGAACGAGCGCAACCGGGACCGGAGAGCAACCCGCGAAGGCCGAGCGGCAGAACTCGCTGGCCGCCCAGACCTCGTCGAAATAGTGGAACCGGTCCTTCCAGCGAGCGGGAAAGTCCTCCGATTCCCAATACCAGTAGGCCACGTTGGCGCGCCCCGAATGGAGACCCGGCCCGAACTCCTCGACCACGGCCGCCGCCGCGTCCGCGTTGACGTGGTAGAGGTTGACATCGTAGGGCGCTCTCCGGGCGAGGGTGTTCGCCGGGTCAGCGACGTCCAGACGCGCGACGGCGATGCCGGCGCTCTCGGCCGAGTCCGCGAGGGATCGCGCGGATTGCCCGACCCCGCTCGGCGACTCGAAATAACCGATCACGTTCAGGCCTGGGGGGTGTCGCGGGTCAAGCGGGCGGGGCCGGCGAACACCTCTCTTCGGGTCGATCCCGAAGTCGCGCCGCAAGGCATAGCGGTGATACCGCTCGCGAACCGGGTCGGGGAGAAGGTCGCGCAATCTTTGCCGCAGCGTGCGCACTAGCAGGTTGCTGAAGAAGGGTGTGGAGCGGCGTTGCGAGCGCCGCGGGGTCGGATGCCAGGAGCCGCGACGAAGGCGATGCCAGAGCGCATCGGGGAGGAGCGGCGACGCCGCAGACGGCCCCGCGCGGCTTTCGGCTGCGGCGGTCGCGTTGCGACCGGCAGCCGAGAGTTTTCAAGAGGCCCCGGGAAGACAAACCCCCGTCCTTGAACTCTCTCGGCCGCCGTTCGCGAAGCGAATGCCCGCGGCCGATAGTCAGACACGACGCCCGCATCCATTTTTCAGCACCCTGCTATGCGAGGGCTCTGCGCGACGCGGCGGAGGAAAAGGGGGAATAAGGGCGGCCCGCCAGCGCGTCGGCGATCCGGTCGGAGGCGCGGCCGTCGCCGTAGGGATTGGGCGCTTCGGTCATGCTCCGCCGCGCGTCCTCGTCGGTCAAGAGCCGCGACGCCTCCGCGAAGATTCTCTCCTCGTCCGTCCCGACTAAGCGCGCGATCCCGGCTTCGAGCCCCTCGGGACGTTCGGTCTTCTCGCGCAGGACGAGGACCGGCTTGCGGAACGTCGGCGCCTCCTCCTGGATGCCGCCCGAGTCGGTCAGCGCGAAACGGCATCGGCGCAGCAGCCGAACCAGGGAGCCGTAGTCCAGCGGCTCGGTGAGCTCGACGTTGGCGAGCCCTTCATTGCGCCGGACGGCCTGGAGCACGTTGGGATTCGGGTGCACCACGTGCACGAACCGCGTCCGGGGAAACGCCCGCGCCAGGCGCGCGATCGCGCGCACAATCCCCGCGAGCGGCTCTCCAAAGCTCTCCCGACGATGTGCGGTGATCAGGACGAGGTCTTCCTCGGGGGCCGGGCCCTCCCGGTCTGCGATCTGGAGGAGTGCGTCGACGACGGTATTTCCCGTCAGGTGGACGCGGTTGCGCGGCAGGCCTTCCGCGGCCAGAGCCTCGGCCGCGCGGCGCGTCGGAGCGAATCCCGCCGCGCAGACCAGGTCCACCACGCGCCGGTTCATCTCCTCCGGAAACGGCGCGCCGAGGTCGCCCGTCCGCAGCCCGGCCTCCACGTGCCCGACGCGGACCCCTCGGTGAAACGCGGCCAGGGCGCAGCAGAGCGCCGTGGTCGTGTCGCCCTGGACGAGGAGCCAGTCCGGCGCGGTCTGTGCGAGCACGCGGTCCGCCTCCAGGAAGAGCCGCGAGGCGAGCTCGCTCAACGTCTGATCCTCGCGCATCAGGTCGAGGTCGAGATCCGGGGAGACCCCGAAGAGGCCGAGGACCTGATCCAGGAGACGGCGGTGCTGCGCCGTGGCGCAGAAAGTGACGTCGAATTGAGCAGGTTCCCGCCGCAGCCGCTGAAGAACGGGCACCATCTTGATGGCCTCGGGCCGGGTTCCCGTCATTGCGAGGATCTTCACCGAAAGGAGATCTTAATATGTCGTCATGTCCGGCACCGGATCCGTCAGCGCGGTGATCGTCCACTACCGCACGCCGGAGCAGACGGTCTGCGCGGCGCGGGCGGTGGCGGAGACGGCTCCCGCGGCCGCGGTCCTCGTCGTGGATAACGCCTCGCGCGACGTGATCGGACAGCGGCTGGCGGCGGAGGTGCCGCGCGCCGGGGTCCTCACGGAAGGCAGGAACCGAGGTTACGGGGCGGCCTGCAATCGCGGGGCGCGGGAGTCAAAGGGCGAGTACCTGCTCTTCTTGAACTCGGACACCGCGGTCGGGAGCGGAGCCATTCAGGCGCTCACGGAGGTGCTCGCGGCGGACCCGCGTGCGGCGGCCGTCGGTCCCCGGCTGGTCAACGCCGACGGAAGTCTTCAGCCTTCGATCCAGCGCCTTCCCACTCCGTGGCGCATCTTCTGCGAGAGCTCGGGACTGGCGGCGCTTTGCGGCGGGCGTGGGTTCCTCCGCGGCCACACCAGGACCCGCGAGGACCACGACCACCCGCATGAGGTCGCGGCTTTGAAGGGCGCGGCGCTCCTGGTGCGGCGATCCGCCTTCGAGGCCGTCGGCGGTTTCGACGAGGATTTCTTCCTGTACGGCGAGGAGACCGACCTGCTCGCCCGCCTCTCCGCCCGCGGATGGCGGATCCTCTTCGAGCCGCGGGCCGAGGTCGCCCATCTGGGCGGAGGCTCGGGCGGGGACGCGCTCTTCGGAGAGCTCCACGCGGGGCTGGTGCTCTACGTCGAGAAGCACCATGGGAGAGCCGCCGGGCGATTCTGCTCGGCCGTGCTCGCGCTGGGAGCGGCGGCGCGGTGGCTTGCCGCCCTCGTCACTCCCGGCGAGTCGGGGCGGCGCCGGCGCCTTCGCTACCGGGCCGCCCTGCTCAGGAGGAGATAAGCGAGAGCCGCGAGGGAGAGAGCGAGCGCCAGCATGCCGCCGCCTCCCAGCGTCGGGACAGCGCCGCCCATCGGAGGAGTCGCGTCCGCGACGGGCGTAAACGGCGTGATCGTCGGCGTGGCGGTGGCCGCGGGAGGCGAGGTCGCGCCGGGAGGCGAGGTCGCGGTGGGCGAAGGCGTGGGGGTCGTTGGAGCGATGACCTGGACTGAGCCATTCATCGCGGTGCCTCCGGGGAAGCTGTGGACCGTGCAGTAGTAAGGGTAGAGGCCGGGAACCGTGAAGGTGTGCTCGAAGGAACCGATGAAGATGATCCCGGAATCCCAGGCATCGGGTCCCGACGGCGTGTCGCTCGTCGAAGAGTGATACACGCCGGTCCACACCCAGGTGACTTTTTCCCCCGGAGCAATGACCACGCTGGATGGGGAAAAGGTCGTGCCGGGACCCACGGTGACCATCTGATCGCCCATCGCGCAAGCGGCAAACAGAAAGCCCGTGGCCAGGAGGCGCGCTCTCATGGGTCCCGCGAAGATACTCCGCGCGACGGGACCGGGTCCTTGGTTTTCGCAACCTTAATGCTCCCAAACCAACGGGACCCGCCTCTCCCGCACCACGGGGCACGTCCCTTGCATCTACCCGCGGCCGGGTTCGGAAGGTCCGCGTAACGCCACAACGCAAAGCGAAGGAAGGAATCGAGGCATGAGGGCGGCTCGTCGCTGGGTCACCGGCTGTGCGCTGTTTCTGCTGTTCGCGTGGGGGATCGCGCAAGTCTCGCGTCTCGAGGGCCGTGCCCCGGCAGGCTCACGCCGGCCGGTCACGCTCGAAGAGCGTCACACGGTCTGGAGCGCCAGCGGACAGGATGAGACGGACGACCCGCCGATCTTCGGCGCGATCGCGACCGCGGCGGCGGGTAATCCGGCACCTTTTCAGCAGGTCTTCGGGCGTCGCGACGACGTCTTTCTAGTCGGGGGCCCGGTTTCGACGCCCTGCCAGTTCGCGCAGTACCTGCCCGACGGGAACTACTACTTCCAGGTGACCGATCCCTCCGGGCTGACGCTCCTCTCGACGGACATCGTTTCCGAGCGCGGCGTGACGGTCAAGGGAGGAGTCATCTCGGCCTACAACGGCAAAACGCACGCGACCGACGGGAAGACGGCTTGCGGATCCCTGGCGGTCGGCCTCATGCCATTCGCGGATGCGGGCTCCGGCAAGGCCGCGTACGTCGCCTGGCTGACGGCGGCGTCGAACTTCGACGGGAATACGAGCGCGGTGGACTCGGTCTGCGGCGCCGGATGCTTCCATGGCTTCCACACGGACCTGTCGCGCACCTTCGCATTCCGGGTCGAGGACAAGAAGTCTTGCGAGCCCACATTCTGCGTCTCGGGCGTCAAGTTCGAGGACCGCAATGGAAACGGCACCCGCGAGTCCGACGAGCCGGGCCTGCCGGGCGTCCAGATCCGCGTGGCCGACGCGAGCGGTGTCGTCATCCTCTCCGGACTGACGGCGGCGGACGGCTCCTTCCGCGTCTGCGGCCTGACCGACAGCGGCGCGTTCAAGGTCTCGGAGGCGGTGCCGTTTGGCTACACGCAGACCGGTCCGGCCGACCGAGACGTGTCGCGCCACGTCTTCGCCCGAGGAGGCGCGTACGTCATCGAGCTCTGTCAAGAGGACGTCGCGGGCCTCGACTTCGGAAACAAGCTCATTCCCAACGCGATCGGCGGCTTCAAGTTCGAGGACCTCAACGCCAACGGCGCTCGCGATCCCGGAGAGCCGGGCCTGGCCGGCGTGACGATCCTCCTGACGCCGGCCTCGGGCGGCTCGCCGCGGACGACCGCGACAGACGCCTCGGGCAACTTCCTGTTCACAGACGTCGCCCCCGGCAGCTATGTCCTGACCGAGGTCGTCCCGACAGGCTTCACGCAGACGATGCCCGCCTCCGACGGCATCCCCGTTACGCTCGCTTCCGGCGGGACCTCGTTGAACAACATCTTCGGCAACTTCCACGGGATCCTGACTGGCTCGATCTCGGGCGTGAAATTCAACGACTTGAACGGAAACGGCTCGCAGGATACTGGGGAGCCCGGACTCGCCGGAGTGACGATCACGCTGTCGTCGGCGACCCAACCTTCGCGCAGCGTCGTGACGGGTTCCGATGGCAGCTTCAGTTTCACCGGCGTTCCCTTCGGGACCTACACCGTGTCGGAAACGGCGCCGTCCGGGTTCGTGCAGACGTTCCCGGCCCCACCCGGTACCGTGACCACGACGCTCGATTTCGGCCACCAGAGTGTAACGGGGATCGCCTTCGGCAATCGCGCGGTGCCCGCCCAGATCTCCGGAACGAAGTTCAACGACGCCAACGGCAACGGCGTCCGCGACGCCGGGGAGGGAGGTCTCTCCGGCGTGACGATCCAGCTCCGCAATTCGGCGGGCCAGACGCTGACAGCGACGACGGATGCCTCCGGCGGCTTTTCCTTCCTCGGGCTCGCGCCGGGAACCTACGTCCTCTCCGAGGTGGTTCCGACGGGATTCACACAGACCGCGCCGGCGGCGCCGGGCACCTTCAGCGTCACGCTTTCGGCTGGTCAGAACGCGACCGGTTTCCTCTTCGGAAATCGCGCCCAGGCCGGCGGGCCCGCTTCGATCTCGGGCGTGAAGTTCAACGACGCCAACGGCAATGGCACGCGGGACACCGGCGAGGCGGGGCTCTCGGGCGTCACGATCCAGCTCCTCAACGCGGCGGGGCAGACCACTTCGACTACGACCGACACCTCCGGCGCCTTCTCCTTCACCGGGCTGGCCGCCGGGACCTACGTCCTCTCCGAGGTCGTGCCGACCGGCTTCAAGCAGACGGCGCCCCCCGCGCCGGGCACGATCTCCGTGACGGTCGCGTCGGGGCAGAACGCGACCGGATTCCTCTTCGGCAACCAGGCGATCGCGGGAGCGACCGGCTCGATCTCCGGCAGGAAGTTCCTCGACTTGAACATCAACGGGGTCCTGGACTCGATTGACCTGCCGCTCCAGGGGATCGTCTTCGTGCTGACCGACTCGAGCGGCGCCACGCGCCAGACGACGTCGGCGGCCGACGGCAGCTTCTCGTTCTCGAACCTGCCGGCGGGAACCTATGTCCTCTCGGAGATCCTGCCGTCCAACTTCTTCCAGACGTTCCCCGGGACGCCGACCAAGCCCGGAACTTACACGATCACGCTCACGACGGGGCAGAACGCCTCCGGCTTCCTCTTCCTGAACAAATGCTGAGTCAGAGTCGGATCATGGGTGGACAGACCACGCGGAGGCTTGAAGATGGCTAGCAGCCGGAAGTCATTGGGAATCCTTCTTGGGGTGATTGGGCTCCTCGCGCTCGGCTCGGCCGCCGCGCGGGCCCAGTCCACGGAGGTGAGCGACCGAGTGCCGGCGCCGCTCGCGGGCGAGACATACCTGGGGCCGCACATCGGGTACAGCTTCATCGGGAAGTTCGAAGAGATCTACTGCCCGTGCGATACGGACCAGAACGATTTCCTGTTCGCCGGCGTGCGCGTGGGGCATTTCTTCGCCGACCACTTCGCCGTGGAGCTGACCGGGCAGTATTTTCGTCCCGACCCGGACCGCATCCCCGACTACTGGGAGCTGACGCTCGGCGGCCTCTACGACTTCACGCCAAGGACACATGGCTGGAACACCTATCTCGGCTTCGGCGGGGGCGCTTCTCGGCACAAGGTTTTCACCGGCAAAGGCGTCGGACTCGCGTACCTCGCCGCCGGATCCGAATACCGATTTGGGAAGCTCGTCGGTCTGAGACTGGAGCTCAAGGGGCAGTACAACTTCAGCTCCCGATTCTCCGAAAGCGTCGTGATCGGCGGCAGCACTTTCAGCCATGCGGTCGACAACCCGTCCCACGTGGACATCCAACCCTCGATCGGCCTGCTCTTCCATTTCGGCGGAAAGGCCGCGGCTCCCGTTGTCGAGGTCCCGCCAGCCCCAGCGCCGCCCCCGCCTGCCCCGGCGCCGCCTCCGCCTCCTCCGCCGCCGGAGAAGCCCGCCGCGCCGCCGATCGTTCAGCCTCCGCCTCCGCCTCCGGCGCCCATCCGCGAACCGATCGACTTCGAGCACGGCAAGTCCCGCGTCTCCAACATCGCCAAGGCGAAGCTCGACGTCGTCGCCATGCGCCTGCGCGACAACCCGCGCGCGACCGTGACCGTCATCGGCTATCCCGACTCGGGCTCCGGCGCCCGCCAGGAGAGCCTGGCCCGCCAGCGCGCCGAGAACGTCAAGCAGTACCTGATCGACCGCCACCAGATCGATGCCTCCCGCATCACGACCCAGGTGGACATGACGGACACGTCCAACCGGGGGAAAGCCGTCGTTGTGACCGTCACACCTTAGCCTCGCCGTTCTTCGGCCCGGCTGCGCCCCGAGGCCCGGCCGGGATGACCGCCCCCTCCCCGTTTGGAGGGGGCTTTTTATATCCGGCGCCGTCATTAATACTGCCGGCGCCTGATTCACGATCCTCGCACGCCCCTTGCAAGTCGCGCCCTGAGCGCTCAGAATCCCGCAGCGGAAGGAGCCTCCGGATGAGCCTCGACCCCGCGGCAGAAGAAGCGCTTCCCGCCCCGCGCCCTCTCGTCGTCCGGGCCGCGGACGGAGGAGTCGTCCGGCTGACGTTGAATCGGCCGGAGAGGTTCAATCCGCTGTCGCTCGAGATGATCGCGGCGATCCAGGCCGAGCTCGACTCGCTTGCCGGCGATCCCTCCGCGCGCGTGATCGTTCTGGCGGCGGAAGGGCGGGGCTTCTGCGCGGGGCACGATCTGAAGGAGATGCGGGCGCACGCCGGGGACGAGGCGTGGCAGCGCCGTCTCTTCGACGACTGCGGCCGGATGATGGTCTCTCTGACGCGGCTGCCGCAGCCCGTGATCGCCCGCGTCCACGGCATCGCGACGGCGGCCGGCTGCCAGCTCGTCTCGATGTGCGACCTCGCTGTCGCGGCGGACACCGCGACCTTCGCCATGCCCGGCGTGAACGTCGGCGTCTTCTGCTCGACGCCGGCGGTGGGCGTCGCCCGCAACGTCGGCAGGAAGCGCGCGATGGAAATGCTCCTGACGGGCGAGCCGATCGACGCCGAGACCGCGCTCGCCTGGGGGCTCGTCAACCGTGTCGTCCCGGCCGAAGAGCTCGACCGGGCCGTGGCGCATTTCACGGACATCGTCCTCGCGCGCAGTCCCGCCGTGGTCGGCAGTGGCAAGAAAGCCTTCTACCGGCAGGTCGAGCGCCCGCTCGAGGCGGCCTACGAAGAGACCGGCCGCGCGATGGCCGCCAACCTCTCGCTCGAAGACGCCTCGGAAGGCATCGACGCCTTCCTCGGCAAACGTCCGGCTCGCTGGCGCGGCCGCTGATCCGAGGGCTTCAAAAACTAGGCGAATCGGTTAGGACGGGACCGGCCGCTCTCGCGAGCTCTCATATTCTATTTAACCGACTGGTCAGTTAGTTATGTGGCTCTTTCTTTCTCAAAATAAAGGGATTAGATTGATCCTGATATGCCTAGGAGTCGTGAGAAGTCGGCCGGTCCCCAGGGCCTAGCGGTTGTCTCCCTTCGCGTCAACGGCGAGCCGGCGGAGGTCGCCTTCGCGCCCCACAAGACGCTTCTCGAGCTCTTGCGCGAAGATCTCCGGCTGACGGGGACCAAGCACGGCTGCGAGCTGGGCGAGTGCGGTACCTGTGCGGTGCTGGTGGACGGGAGGCCGGTGCTCTCCTGTCTCGTTCTGGGTCTCGAGTGCCAGGGGAAGAACGTCGAGACGGTCGAGGGGATGGCCGGGGCGCGGGGACTTCACCCGCTGCAGAAGGCCTTCGCGGATCTGGGCGCGGCGCAGTGCGGGTACTGCACGCCGGGATTCCTTCTGACGGCGAAGGCGCTCCTGGAGGAGAACCCGAAGCCGTCGCGTAACGATGTGAAGGAGGCACTGGCCGGCAATCTCTGCCGGTGCACCGGCTACATCAAGATCTTCGAAGCCGTCGAGCTCGCCGCCGCCTGGATGCGCGGAGAAGAAGCCGAGCCGGCGAAGGAGTCGCTGTATGGGACTGACTTCGACGAGAGCGGACTCCTGCCCGTGGTGAAGACATGACCCCTCTCACGTTAACGCCGCAGGCTCCCATACGTGCCTCTCGCGCCGTAGGGGCGGGGCTTGTCCCCGCCCGCGACAACGGACTCCTGGTTACGACGGGAGGCGGGCGGCCGCAAGGGCCGTCCCTACGGCACGGGAGCCGCCGGCGGGCTCTCGAGGGCAGAACATGAGGCGCCAGACCCGCGTGGTCGGTCGGCCTTATCCCAAGGTGGACGCGGCGGCGAAAGTCTCGGGACAGACGAAGTTCGCCGACGACCTCTTCCTGCCGCGGATGCTCCACTGCAAAATCCTTCGTTCGAAGCTCGCGCACGCGCGGATCCTGCGCGTGGACGTCTCGAAGGCTCTGGCGCGGCCGGGAGTCGTCGCGGCGGCCACGGGCCGGGACCTGCCGATCGCCTTCGGCATCCTCCCGGTCTCCGAGGACGAGCACGCGCTCGCGACCGAACGGGTCCGCTTCGTCGGCGACCCCGTCGCGGCCGTCGCCGCCGTGGATGAGGACGCGGCCTTCGACGCGCTCGACGCGATCGAAGTCGAATACGAGCCTCTCCCCACGATCGCATCGATCGAGGAGGCGGTGGCCACGCCTTCGCCACGCATCCACGATTACGGCGACGGCGGCAACTTCCACAAGCTCGTGTCCATGGAATTCGGCGACACCGAGGCGGGCTTCGCTCGCGCCGACCGAATCTACGAAGACCTCTTCTTCTACGAAGGCAACACCCACATCGCGCTCGAGCAGCACGCCGCGTTGGCGGACTTCGGCCCGGATGGCAAACTGACCCTGTGGACCTCGACGCAGACGCCGCACTACGTCCACCGGGCGCTGGCGAAGGTCCTCGGGATGCCCGCCTCCCGGATCCGCGTCCTCGCGACCCCCAACGGCGGCGGCTTCGGCGGGAAATCGGACCCCTTCAACCACGAGATCGTCGTCGCACATCTCTCGCGCGTTACCGGGAGGCCCGTCAAGATCTGCTTGACGCGGGAAGAGGTCTTCTACTGCCACCGCGGCCGGCATCCGACGCTGATGGAAGTCAAGACCGGCGTGAAGAAAGACGGCGCAATCACGGCCATGCACTTCCGCACGGTCTTGGACGGGGGCGGCTACGGCTCCTACGGGGTCGCCTCGACCTATTACACCGGCGCGCTCCAGACGGTGACGTACGAGGTGCCGGCGTACCGCTTCGACGGGGCGCGGGTCTTCACCAACAAGCCACCCTGCGGGCCCAAGCGCGGGCACGGGACGCCGCAGCCGCGATACGCGCTCGAGGTTCAGCTGGACAGAATCGCGTGTGACCTCGCGCTCGATCCGGCCGAGATGCGCAAGTCCCACCTGCAGCCGGCCAACTCGCTGACGGCCAACTTCCTGCGTGTGGGCTCGATGGGCCTCGGGGCGTGCATCGACAGGGTCGTGGAGGCTTCCGGCTGGAAGCGGCGGCGGGGCCGGCTCCCGCACGGCCGCGGCCTCGGGCTCGCCTGCTCCTCCTATATCTGCGGCGCGGGACTGCCGATCTACTGGAATTCGATGCCCCAGTCCGGCGTGCAGCTGAAGCTCGACCGCGGCGGCGGCGTCACCGTCTTCTGCGGCTCGACCGAGATCGGGCAGGGGTCGGACACGGTCCTCGCTGCCGTCGTGGCGGAGGTGCTCGGGATCGATCCCTTCGACATCCGTATCGTCACCGGCGACACCGACTTGACGCCGGTGGACCTGGGGTCCTACTCGTCCCGCGTGACGCTCATGACGGGCAACGCGGCTCTCCAGGCGGCCGAGCGCGCGCGGGAGCTGCTGGCGCAGGCGGCTGCGGAGAGGCTTTCGATTCCGCAGGCCCGTGTCGCGCTGGCGGAGGGCCGGGTCTTCGACGCCGAAGACCCCTCGAAGGGAATGTCCTTCGCCGAAGCCGTCGTCGCGGCGGAATCGAAGTTCGGCACTCTCGGCACGGTCGGCTCCTACACGCCGCCTCCCTCTGCGGGGCGTTACCGGGGCGCCGGAGTCGGTCCCTCGCCCGCCTACTCCTATTCCGCGGCCGTGGCCGAAGTGGAAGTGGACCCGGAGACGGGCATCGTCACCGTCCCGAAGGTCTGGATCGCGCACGACGTCGGCAAATGCATCAACCCGGTGCTCGTCGTCGGCCAGGTCGAGGGCTCCGTGTACATGGGTCTGGGGGAGATTCTGATGGAGGAGATGTCCTACCGGACCGACGTCGGCGGCAACGTGGTTCACAAGTTCCCGTCGCTCCTGGAGTACAAGAGCCCGACAACGAAGGAGATGTCCGAGGTCGTCACCTTTCTGATCGAAGATCCCGATCCGAACGGCCCGTTCGGCGCGAAGGAAGTCGGGCAGGGCCCCCTCCTGCCGATCCCGCCGGCCGTGGCCAACGCCATCTTCGACGCGGTCGGAGTCCGCGTGGATGAGGTGCCCGCGACGCCCGAGAAGGTGCTCAAGGCACTCCAGTGGAAGGCGCAGGGGAAGTTGCCGCGCTATGGGCCGACCCGCTTCCCGGTGATTCCCTACCCTGAGCCGATGCGCGTCCCAACGCCCGCGGAGGGGGGCGACGGTCGCGCGGCCGCGGTCGAGGCGACGGGCGCGGGAGGAGTCCGGTCATGATTTTGGATTTTGGATTTTGGATTTTGGGTTCGAGCCGCAGGTCATCCAACCCGGAGTGGTCCGCCTACCGCCTACCGCTTTCCGCCTTCCGCCTTCAGCCATGATGCGCCTTCCCAGGTTCCGCTACCACTCGCCGCGGACGGTGCGGGAGGCCGTGCGGGCCCGAGCCGACGCAGGGCCCGAGGGAGCATACGTCGCCGGAGGGACCGACCTGTATCCGAACATGAAGCGGCGGCAGCAGACGCCGAGGGTCGTGATCGGGCTCTCGCGCGTTCCGGCGCTCGCCCGGGTCCGGTTCGGCGGCGACGGCGTGTCGATCGGGTCCGCCGCCCTTCTGTCCGCGGTCGAGAAGGATCGGCGGATCCGGCGCGACTACCCGGGGTTGGCGCACGCGGTCGAGGAGATCTCAACGCCGCCGCTGCGGAACATGGGCACGCTCGGAGGAAACCTCCTTCTCGACACGCGCTGCAACTATTACGACCAGAACTACGAGTGGCGCAAGGCGATCCACTTCTGCCTCAAGAAAGACGGCAACGTCTGCTGGGTGGCGCCCGGATCCCCGAAATGCCTGGCCGTCCAGTCGGCCGACTCCGTGCCGATCCTGATTGCGCTCGCGGCCCGGGCGAGGCTCGTGTCCCCGGACGGCGAGCGCGAGATCGCGGTGGAGGAGCTCTATCGCGACGACGGCATCGCGTACCTGACCAAGCGGCCAGAGGAGCTGTTGACAGAGATCCGCCTTCCCAAGCCGGACGGCTGGCGGGCGAGCTATCGCAAGCTTCGCCGCCGAGGTGCCTTCGACTTTCCGGTTCTCAGCGTGGGCGCGGCGATCCGGCTGGAGGGAGACCGCGTGGCCGACTGCCGGTTGGTCCTGGGCGGCGTCGCCTCTGCCCCGATCCGGCTCTCCGCCGCGGAGGACGTCTTGCGTGGCCGACCGCTCGACGAGTCTGCGACCCTGGACGCCGCGGGGGCTGCGGCGGGACCGTCCCGCCCGATGGACAACACGGATTTCTCGGTCCTCTGGCGTAAGGAAATGACGAAGAGATTCGTCGCCGCCGCCCTGCGCGACCTCCGCGTCAACCCCTTTTGAAGCAAACTCTTACTCACCTGACCTACTTGCTTTCCCGCCCAGGGTCGGGTACACTGCGGGCCTTCTCGTATCGCTCGCCTTTCGCACGCTTCCGCGCCGAAGTCCGACGATTTCCACGGGAAGTCGGTTCCGCCGAGCGGCGCGACGGGGTCGGAAAATGGTTCGCCGGATGAGGATTCAGTTTCGATGAAGTTGTACGTTGGTAACCTTCCCTACTCCACCAGCGAAGAGGATCTTCGCAATCTCTTCTCCCAGTACGGCACGATCGAGTCCGTAGCCGTGATCACCGACCGTGAGACGGGACGCTCCAAGGGTTTCGGGTTCGTCGAGTTCGCGGACGACGGCGAAGCCAGGAACGCCATCCAGGGCCTTTCGGGCCAGGAATTCGGCGGCCGGGCGCTCACCGTCAACGAGGCCCGTCCGAAGACGGGCGGCGGCGGCGGGGGCCGCGGCGGATACGGCGGCGGAGGCCGCGACCGCTACTGATCTCCGTTCACCCTGGACGCATCAAGGGGGCTGCGGCCCCCTTTTTCTTTGGTTTCAGGTTTCAAGTTTCGGGGGGGGTTGGGCCGGAATCTTGAAGCGCCTCTGGGCCGATATGATGACGACGGAGATGGTCGTCGTTTCAGGTTCTCGAACCTTGAAACTGGAACCTGAAACCTTCGAAAAGGAGTGTGAGAGATGGCTTCGAAAAAGAAGGCCGGCAAACGTGACTCGCCCAAAGGCGACTTCCTTTCCGACATTCAGGAGCTGCGCCGCCGCGCGAGGCAGCACATCGACGACGGGGCGGTGACGGCGGGCTACGGCGCCGATCGCGAAAAGGTGATCGCCGTCTTAAACGAGGCGCTTGCGACCGAGATCGTCTGCGTGCTGCGCTACAAGAGGCACTACTTCATGGCGACGGGCATCCACCACAATGCCGTCGCGGAGGAATTCCAGCAGCACGCAACGGAGGAGCAGGGACACGCGGACCGGATCGCCGGCCGGATCACGCAGCTCGGCGGGGAGCCCAACTTCAACCCCGACGGCCTCTCTTCGCGCAGTCATTCCCAGTACGTCGAGGGCGGGTCGCTGGTGGACATGATCAAGGAAGACCTGGTGGCCGAGCGGATCGCCATCGAGTCCTACGGCGAAATCGTCCGATTCCTGGGGGACCGCGACATCACCTCGCGCCGGATGATGGAAGAAATCCTGGAGAACGAAGAGGAGCACGCCGACGATCTTCGGGACCTGCTGGCCACGTTCGACCCGACCCAGCCGGCCTGACCCCGCCGGGTGTCATTCCTCCTTTTCAAGCCGAGCCGGCTCAGAGGCTTACGCCCGTCGAGTCAGACTTCGGTCGGATCGGCGCCCGCCTGGAACGCCTTGTGCATCGTTCTTCCGCCGGTATCCCGGAAGCCATTTTCAAGCGGTGAGATTCGAGGGAAAATAGGCAACAAAAGAGGAGGCAACGTGAGACGGATTTCAGCGCTCTTACTGCCAATCGCGCTGTGCGCCGCGCATCCCGCGGCGGCACAGACGGCCCTGGTCCCCCAGATTTCCAGCAACGCGGTCACGGCCAAAATCCAGCTTCCCGGTGGAGTCGAAGCGGACCTCTCGATCACGTTCGAACAGGTGGTCGGCTTGAACTCCAACGCCCTGGCGCTCTCGGCGGCTCTCGTCAGCGCGACGGACGCGACCCTCCTGTCGCGGATGCCCGATCCCGCGTCTTTTTCCATCCCGGCCGGGTTTCCCGTGCTCGTCCGGATCGACCCGACCGCAGGCAGCGGCCTGTCTTTCTCGGGCGTCTCCCGTGTGTCGATCTACACGCACAACCTGACGCTCACTGCCAATTCGCCGCTGCGGCTCTACACGGCGCATGGAGGAGGCTCCTTCCGCGACATGACTGGCTCGCTCGATCCCGGAAGTGTCCGCGCGGGCGGGAACACAGACGGCTACTCCGAGTTCCTCATCGTGGCGGATCTGCGGCCCGTGGACACGGTGATCGCCGCAAAGTTCGACGCTCTCCAGGCCGCGCTTTCGGCCAACGCGTCCTCCATGCCGGCGGCAGTGGCTGCCGACCTTCAGCAGCGGCTGAGCAATGCCCGCAACCTCTACCAGTCCGGAGCCATTTCCTCGGCCATCGATGCGGTCGCAGCGTTCGGCGACCAGGTCAAGCAGCAGAGCGGGGCGAACATCCCCGACGTCTGGCGAGCCAATGGCACCCTGGCCAACGTGGCCGGGCTGCTTCGCTCGGGGGCCGACACCCTGAAGTTCAGCCTGACCTGCAAGTCCAACGGCGCCCCCTAAGCCACCGAGGCCGTAAAGCGTTAAACGCAAAACGGAAAACGGGTCTGCCCCCCGGCCCGGAGTTGCTGACAGTTACCGATTTACGGCTTACGTTTCACGGCCTCCGTGCTGTCGGTCTTGGGCGTAGACTTCGGGGGCAGTGCCCGCGAAACTGACGCTCTATCCTAGCGAGGGTGTCTCTCGACACTTCGTGCTTCGAGAGGAGAGGGAGCACGCCGTGGGCCGCGAGCCCGGGTGCGAGGTGCTCCTCGAGGATGTCCGGGTCTCGGCACGCCACGCGCGGCTGTGCTTCTCGGGGGAGGACTGGGTCCTCTCCGACCTCGGGAGCAAGAACGGCACGTTCGTCAATGCCTTCCGCGTGACGGAGGCTTCTCTCGGTGACGAGGACTGGGTCAGTTTCGGCGGCCTCCTCGCGCGGTTCGAGATGGTGTCGGAGCAGGAGGTCGAGCTGCTCCGGTCGGAGCGGGGCAGGCGCCTGCAGACCTTCTCGGAGGCGCGCCGGATCCTGGAACGCAACGGGGAGCCGCGCGAGCTCCTGAGGTCGCTGCTCGGCTCCGTCCTCGACTTGACGGGCGCGGAGCGGGGATTCCTCCTTCTCTTCGGGACGGACGGGGAGGTCCGAGCGGAAGTCCTCGGGGGTTTCCGGGAGGCCGAGTTCCTGAACGAAAGTTTCAACGGCAGCATCGGCGCGGTCGAGCAGACACTCCGGACCGGACTTCCCGTGGTGACGTCGAACGCGAAGGCGGATGCATTCCTCGGCAGGCGGCCGAGCGTCCTGGAGCTGGGGATCGAGGCGCTGGCCTGCGTCCCGCTTCGGGCCGAGGATGTGGTGACGGGGCTGATCTACGTGGACGGACGCCGAAAGGGCGGCTCGTTCACCGACCTCGACCTCGAGATCCTTGAGGCGCTGGCCGACCACGCCGCGCTTGCAGCCGGGAGCCTCCGGCTGGACCGCCAGATCCGGGAGCTCATTGGCGCCCCATCTCCGGAGCCGGCCAAGGGCGCACTCTTCCTCGAGGAGTTCGAGCGCCGGGTCGGAGAGATCGCCCGCCGCCTGAACTCCTCATGAGAACTCGTCGCGGGGGTTGATTCGATGGGCGCCGACGACGACGTCCGCGCCGAGCAAGAGGGCCGCGCCGCCGCGCCCTCACAGCGCGGCCGAAAAGCCGCGCCGACGGAGACCTATGCCGAGCTGATGGAACGCCTCGCCCCGGGAACCCTCGTCGCGGGGCGCTACCGGATCGTGGCGATCGCAGGCGTGGGCGGAATGGGGGTCGTCTACCGCGCGCGCGATGAAGAGCTCGGCATCGACGTGGCCTTGAAGGTCCTCCGGCAGGACCTCGTCGGCGACCCGCGCGTCCTGGAGCGGTTTCGCAGCGAGCTCCTCTCCGCGCGGCAGGTCACGCACAAGAACGTCGTGCGCCTCCACGATATCGGCGAGCACGAGGGGATGCGGTTCCTGACGATGGACTACGTGGAGGGGCGCTCACTCTCCGAGATCCTGGAGCGGGAAGGACGGATGCCTCTCGACCGCGCGTGCGCCATCGTCCGGCAGGTCGCGGAAGGGCTGCAGGCCGCCCACGAAAAGGGGATCGTGCACCGCGACTTGAAGCCCGGCAACATCCTGATCGACTCGGCCGGCCACGCCGTCATCACCGACTTCGGCGTCGCTCGCTCGCTCGATCGCGACGGACTGACCCGCGCCGGGGCGATCGTGGGAACACCCGACTACCTCTCTCCCGAACAGGTCGCGGGCGACCCGGTGGACGGGCGCGCGGATATCTACGCCCTGGGAATCGTCTTCTTCGAGGCGCTCTCCGGAGAACTCCCATTTTCGGGAGGATCGCAGGCCGAGATGCTGGCCCAGCGTCTGGCCGGGCGGCCTCGCGACCTTAAGGCGACGGGGGTCGGCGCGCCTCCATGGGTCCGAGAGGTGCTCCGCCGCTGCCTGGAGAGGAGTCCTTCCCGACGCTACGGCAGCGCGAAGGCTCTCGTCGAGGACCTGGACCGTCGGATCCCCCGGCGCGCTCGTCCGGCCCGCAGGGCGGCGCTTGCCGCCGGGCTCGCCGGGCTCGCGGTGCTTCTGGCGGCCGGGCTGTGGGTGCTCGCGAGGCCGCGCGTGTCCGGGAAGTCTGCCGCGGGCGCTCTGGCGCCGGCCCCCCGCCGTGCCGTCGCGGTCCTGCCCTTCGCGGACCAGACCGGGGAGAAGTCTCTGGCCTGGGCTGGCTCAGGAATCGCGGAGATGCTCTCGGCGAATCTGTCGGAGAGCCCCAACCTGCGCGTGCTCGACTCGGTGCGCGTGGCCCGGGGAGTCCGGGACCTGCGCGTCCCCCCGGGGCTCCTCGACGAGACTCTCGCCAGGCAACTCTCGGAGCTCTGGAGCGTGGATTCCCTCGTCACCGGCACGGTTCGCCGCGCGGGGCCCCGGGTCCGGGTGGACGTCGCGGTCCTGCAGCCGGCCGCTTCGGGCTCTCCGACGCAGACGAGCTTCGGCGCCGAGGGCAACGGCGAAGCCGAGATCTTCCGGGTCGCGGCCGATCTCGGCGGCGAGCTCAAACGACGGCTCGGCGTGCGCGAGACCCGTTCCGACGCTGCGGGTCTTCAGACCGGCTCGCTCGCGGCCGCTCGAGCCTACGAGGAAGGCAAGGGCCTTCTCACGCGCGGCGACGAGCTCACCGCGGCTCCCGCCTTCGAGCGCGCGGTCGCGGCCGATCCACGCTTCGCTGCGGCGCTCGAGAAGCTCGCCGAGACTTACCAGAGCCTCGGCTTCCACGAGAAGGCGCTCCAGGCGGCCGAGCGCGCGGCCGCCGCGGCGGGAGGAGGCGAGACGCGATCCGCCTGGCGGGCGCGCGCCCGGCTCGCACTCGTGCGCGGCGACCCCGCGGAGGCCGAGAAGAGTTACCGACAGCTCCTGCGCCGCTATCCCAACGATACCGAGCAGCAGCTCGACCTCGCCAGCGCGCAGGCCGCTCAGGGGCACAACGCGGACGCGGTCGAGACCCTGAAGGCCGTGGTCGCGGTGGACCCGAACGATCCGCGAGCCTGGCTGCTCCTGGGCCGCAGCACGATCGCCACGGGCGATAGCCCGCGCGCCATCCAGGATTACCTCGTCCGCGCGCTCGCCCTCCAGACACAACTCGGGAATCAGAAGGGAAAGGCGGACGTCCTGGCGGCCACCGCGAGGGCCTACCAGAACCTGAACGATTTCCCGAAGGCCCTGGAGAGTTTCACGGCGGCGAGGTCGATCCAGAGCGCCATTGGAGACGACCGCGGGCTCGCGGGCACGCTGCGCGGGCGCGCGTTGATCCTGCAGGCGATGGGGAAGCTTCGGGAGGCGGAAACGGACCTGCAGACCTCGCGGGATCTCTACGAAAAGATCGGCGACCGCGCCGGAGTGGCGGCGGCCTGGAACGCTTCGGGCGTGATCGAGGAGGCCCGGGGCAACTACGGGCCGGCGCTGGAGGCCTACCAAAACGCCTTGAAGCTGCGGCGGGCCCTGGGCGACGAGAGGCTGCTGGCGCAGAGCTACGACAACATCGGCTACATCTACTACCTCCAGGGTCAATACGACAACGGGCTCGTCTTCTGGCAGCAGGCGCTGGATCTGAGGCGCAAGATCGGCGGCAAGAGCGGAATCGTCCTGTCGCTTCAGAACCTGGGTTTCCTCGCCACGGCGCAGGGGCGATGGGACGAGGCGACGAAGCTCTTCGCCGAGGCTCTCGAGAAGAGCCGCGAAACGAGTCAGAAGGACGCGATCGTGGTCTCGCTCGGCAACCTCGGCATCCTCCAGGGGCTGCGGGGCCGCTTCTCGGCCGCTCTCTCGTCCTTCGACGAGGCGCTCGGCAACGCACGCCAGATGCAGTTCCAGGGGGCTTTAGTCGAGTTCACTCTGAAAAAAGCGGCTCTGCTCTTCGATCTGGGCCGCGGCGAAGACGCGAGCTCTCTTCTGAAAGAGGCCTCCAAGTGGGTTGCCGAGACCGGCAACAGCGAGCAGGGCGCCGATCTGGAGGTGCTCCGGGCCGAGTGGAGCCTCTCAGGGGGAGACCGCGAGGCGGCGAAAGCGGCTTCCCGCCGGGCCCTTGCTCTGGCGAAGAAGAGCGGCAGCAAGGCAACGCTTCTCCAGGCGCGGATCACCGCGGCCTCGAGCTCCGCCCCGGCAGACACCCGGGCTCTTGCGGCGGCGCTCGCTGAAGCGGAATCAATCGGACACTCCCTGCTGACC
>JBKPBH010000006.1:0-23636 GCA_046726795.1 Acidobacteriota bacterium | reverse complement strand
CGGATGCCAGGAGCCGCGACGAAGGCGATGCCAGAGCGCATCGGGGAGGAGCGGCGACGCCGCAGACGGCCCCGCGCCGCCGCAACCGCTTGCGGTGGCTGGCCTTTTGCTCGCGACGCCTTTAGCCCGAGAATCCCTCTTCTCAAACCACACTCTCTTGCGTCGCGAAGTGCAAGAGGCCAGACACGACGCCCGCATCCATTTTTCAGCAGCCTGCTAGACCGAGAAGCTCAAGGGAGATTGCGGTCCCGGTACTGGTCGCGATAGTTCTCCCGGTTGCGTTCCCGCTCGAGCTCGCGCTCGTGCTGGCGTTCGTGCCGGCGCCAGGCGCGGTTGCCCCGGACGTCCTCGCCGACGATGACCGTCTGAGTCGACCAGTGGCCGGGCTCGTAGATGTAGCCGCCCTGGCTGCGGACGTAGCGCGGCGGGATCCAGTAGGCTTGCGGAGCAACGGGCGGCTCCCATCGGCCCGGGACCCAGGTCCACCGGCCGCCGTCGGAATGCCAGAAGCCACCGACCCAGACGTAGTCGGGCCCCGGCCGTGGAGAGCGGCGCTCGTACCGCAGGGCGGGGGGCCTGCCCGTCGTGATGTGGACTTCCAGACCGGGGAGGGGAGGCGGGGGCGGGATCGGGATCTGCGGAAGAGCCGTCGCGGCCATGCCGCCCACCAGGATCGCGGCCAGTATCGTCTTTTGGAACGCCTTGAATTTCATGGTACCTCCGTGGGTCACTCTCTCTCGGGCGACTTCAAGCGAATGGAGCAATCGATGTGCCATGCCCGGCGGCTCCTATGTCCCGGAATATCAGAAGGTTGGGACGGGCTCGACTGCGGCTGGCACTGTGCGGCGGGCGAAGGGCACCGGCCCGGATCCTGCATGTTCGATGAGTGAGGCTTTGTCCTCAGAGGCCGAGGTGACCTATGAAATTCAGAACGTTCTGTTCCGCCATTCTCGCGACGCTCCTCGCGGCCGCGGTCGCGGCCGGTTCGGCCGTCGCGCTCTACCGGATCGAGCTCCGTGACGGAAGCCGGGTCTTCGCGAAAGACCGTCCGACTCATCGCGGCAGCGTGCTGTTGTTCCATCAGTATCCCGGGGGCGTGCTGACGAGCGTGCCCGAGGAAGAAGTCGTCCGCGTCGTAACGGGCGCCATCGAGGCGAGGAACCAGACTCTCCAACCCGGCGACGTCGTGGTCCTCGGGCCGACCGGAGCAGGCGCCGCGCAGTCGCTGCCGCCGACGACGATCGTCAAGGCCCCGGCGCTTCCCGGCGGTGTCTACGATCCCAGGAATCCCGCCTTCGGGTATTCGCCGCCGCGCGCCGGCGTCAAACAGCCTGGAGTCACTCCCGGGACTTTCACGCCGGTCTCTCCGGGCGATCTGGCGCGGGCCCTCTCGGGAGAGCCGCCGAATCTCGAGCCTTCGATCGCGCCGAACGGCTTTCCGACGACGCCCGGAAGCGTGACGCCGATCGTGGGCCCGGATGGGACGCTGATCCTGGCGCCTCCAGGCACGCCGGGCTCGACGCCGCCGGTCATCGGCCCCAATGGGACGCCGGTCCTGGCTCCTTCCGGAGCGCCGGGCTCGACGCCGCCGGTCATCGGTCCCAACGGGACGCCGGTTTTGGCCCCATCCGGAGCGCCGGGGTCCACCCCGCCCCCGGTCGGCCCGAACGGGTATCCGGCGCCGAGAGGTCCGGGCGAATAAGTCCGGGCCGGCGGGCGCGAGGCATCTTCAGATGATGTCCGCGCCCTCCTGCTGTCGCGGCGCGGAGGGCTGCCAGTTGAACTGCGACGAAGCTAGCCCATCTCGCGGGAGGCCTGCTCGGCGGCGACGCCGTCTACCATTCGCTGGTAGCGCGGCTTGAGACTCGGGATCGGATGGGGTCTCGCGGCGGGAAGATCGTCCCGATCCCATGACGTCTTCGAGGGCTTCAGTTGAAAGCGTCCGCCTGAGCCGGCTCGTTCTTGAGGTATTCGTCGATGGCGGCGGCGGCCTTGCGGCCGTGACCCATGGCCAGGATCACGGTTGAGGCGCCCGCCACGATGTCGCCCCCGGCGAAGACACCCTTGCGAGTCGTCATCATCGTCGCCTCGTCGACGACGAGCGTGCCGTGGCGCGTGACCTTCAAGCCCTGTGTGGTCTTGGGAATCAAGGGGTTGGGTCCGTTGCCGATCGCCTCGATGACGATCTCGACAGGGAGCTCCTCGTATGCGCCTTCGACCGGCACCGGACGGCGGCGGCCCTTCTCGTCGGGCTCGCCCAGCTCGCATCGCTGGACCTTCAAGGCGCGCACCCAGCCGTCCTCCGTCGAGAGGACCTCGACCGGGGCGCAGAGCATCCGAAATTGCACACCTTCTTCCTCTGCATGGTGGACCTCTTCCAGGCGCGCGGGCATTTCGGCGCGGGAGCGGCGGTAAATGAGATAAACGCTCTTGGCGCCCAGGCGCAGGGCCGTGCGCGCGGCGTCCATGGCGACGTTGCCGCCTCCCAGGACGGCCACGTTCTCGCGGCGGAGGACAGGCGTGTCTTCTTGCGGGAAGCGGTAGGCGCCCATCAAGTTTGCGCGCGTCAGATACTCGTTGGCCGAATAGACGCCGTTCAAGTCCTCGCCGGGGACGTTGACGAAGTAGGGAAGCCCCGCCCCCGTTGCGACGTACACGGCATGGAATCCGTCGTCGAAGAGGTCGTCCACTGTCAGGGTCTGCCCGACGACCGTATCGAATTCGAACTGGACACCCATCTTCGAGAGGTTGTCCACCTCGGCCTGGACGATGTCTTTGGGCAGGCGGAACTCGGGGATCCCGTACACGAGGACCCCGCCCGCCTTGTGGAAGGCTTCGAAGACCACGGCCTCGTGGCCCAGGCGCCGCAGGTCGCCCGCGCAGGTCAGGCCCGACGGGCCCGCTCCGATGATCGCGACGCGCCGGCCGCTCGGGGCACCGACGGGAGGAAGCTCGACGCCCCCCTCCTCCCGCTCCCAGTCGGCCAGGAAAGCCTCGATCTTCCCGATGGAGACGGCGAAGCCGAGGTCCTTGTGGATCTTCGCCACCATGCAGTTCTCCTGGCACTGGCTCTCCTGCGGGCAGACGCGGCCGCAGATGGCGGGCAGCAGGTTCGTCTCCTTGATCGCGCGGATCGCCCCCCGGAAGTCCCCCTCGGCGACGAGCCTTAAAAAGCGCGGGACATCCACGCCAACGGGGCAGCCCGAAACACACGGCTCGTTCCGGCAGGAGAGACAGCGCAGCGCCTCGGCCCGCGCCTCTGCCGGCGTGTAGGCGAGCGGCACCTCGCGAATATTGCGCACGCGCTCGGCGGGATCCTGCTCAGCCCAGAAGACCTTCGGGAGCTTTCCGCGCTCCTTGTTCGTCAAGCTGGCGCGCCCTTCGATCCGCGCGGAGAGCTCTTCGGGAGTCGTCGGGGTTTTCTTTTCGGACATCTTCAGGTCTCCGCGGGCGCCCGGGCCTCACGCGCGACTTCGGATTCGGAGACAGCCGCGACGACCGTCGCTTGAAGCTGGCAGCTCGGGTCGTTCTCGCGGTAGCGCTCGAGGCTTGCGGCCTCTTCGGGCTTGTACATGGCCTGGCGGCGCATCATGCCGTCGAAGTCCACGCGATGGCCGTCGAATTCGGGCCCGTCCACGCAGACGTACTTCGCGACACCGTCCACCATGACCCGGCAGCCGCCGCACATTCCCGTGCCGTCCACCATGATGGTGTTCAGGCTGACGAGCGTCGCGACGCCGTAGGGGCGAGTGGTCTTCGAGCAGAACTTCATCATGATCGGCGGGCCGATCGCGATCGCCAGGTCCACGTCGCCTCCGCTCGCGCGCCGGCGCTCGATGACATCCTTCAGGACGTCCGTCACGAAGCCCTGGCGGCCGTAAGAGCCGTCGTCGGTGCACACGAGGAGGTCGCTCGAGGCGGCGCGCAGGCGTTCCTCGAAGACGAGCAGGTCCTTCCGGCGCGCGCCGAGGATCGTCACGACGTGGTGCCCCGCGTTCTTGAAAGCGCGTGCGATGGGCAACATCGGCGCGGCGCCGATCCCGCCGGCCACGCAGGCGACCGTGCCGCGGAATCCGTCCGGCTTCCCGGCCACGGCGATGTGGGTCGGATTGCCGAGGGGGCCGGCCACGTTGGCGAGAGAAGCGCCTTCGCCCAGCGTTTCACACATCTCGAAGGTGGTCTTGCCGACAGCCTGAACCACGAGGGTGATCGTCCCGCGTTCCCTGTCCGCGTCCGCGATCGTCAGAGGAATGCGCTCGGAGTGGGCGCGCGGGCGCACCATGACGAACTGGCCGGCGCGGTGGCGCCTGGCCACGCGCGGCGCGTCCACTTCGAAGAGCGTGACGTTTTTCCCCAGGGACTTCTTGGCCAGGATCTCGAACACTCGACTCACCTCGCGGCCGATCGGAGGCCCATTATGCGAACTGGCAATCGGGCGGGAACTGATGCATTTGCATCGGAAAGGTCCGGATATCATGCGAAAGCCAAGAGATCCATGAGACGAGTTCTGGCGATCGCGGCGGGGCTACTCCTGCTCGCCTCTGGCGCGTCGGGAGCGGCGAATGTGACCGTGGACGACCTCATGAGGCTCCGCTCGATCGTGGACGTTCGAATCTCGCCGGACGGGGAGAGCGTCGCCTTCGCCGTCTCGACGCCGTCTCTTGAGCGCAACGCCCACGAGGCCGCGATTCTCGTCGTCCCGGCGCGCGGTGGGACGGCGCGGCGGCTCGCCGAGGGCACTAAGGTGTTTGGCGGCAACCTGCCGGCGCCGAAGCTGCGGTGGTCGCCGGATGGCACCCGTGTCTCGTTCGTCGGGTTTTCGGGGGAGAAACCCCAGGTGTTCGCGGTCGCCCTCTCGGGCGGGGAGGCGCGGGCGCTCACGGCGGCGCCGGAGGGGGTGTTCGGCTACGAGTGGTCTCCCGACGGCGGGAGTCTCGCTTACCTGACTCGCGACCCCGCCTCCGAGGAGGAACAGCGGCGGCGGAAGGACAAGTCCTTCGTCATCCACGTGGACGCGCCCGAGCCCGCCCGGCGCCTCTGCGCGCAGCCGATCGGCGGCGAAGCGCGATTCCTGACACCTCCGACGCAGTATGTCGACAACTTCTCCTGGTCGCCCGACGGGCGAGAGATCGCGTACGCGGCCGCCCCGACGACCGGGTTCATGGCGCAATACGCGACGCGCCTCTACGCCGTCTCGGCCGGCGGCGGCCCGCCCCGAGCCGTGGTCGACCGTCCCGGGATGAACACCTCGCCGCAATTCTCGCCCGACGGGAAGTGGATCGCCTTCATCTCCTCGAGCGGCCGGGTCTCGCTGATGGCTCCGCGCAGCCTGACAGTCGTCTCTTCCCGCGGCGCCCCGGGCTCCCCGCGCGCGTTCGGCCTGGACGACGCCTGGATCAACGAGCTCGTCTGGGCGCGCGATGGCCGCTCGGTCTATGTCCTGGCCAACGACGGAACGTTCGCCAAGGGCGAGCACATGTTCGAGCAGCCGATCGTACGCGTCTCGATCGAGAGCGGCCGCGCGGAGCGGCTCCCCGGAGCGACACTCGCCTACTCCTTGAGCGCCAGCCGGGACGGTTCGCGGCTCGCGTACCGCGCGGTCGAGGGACGAACGATGGGCGATGTCTTCCTGCTCGACCTCCCGGCGAAACGCGCGACGAAACTGACCAACGTCAACCCGGAGCTCGCCGGTTTCGAGCTGGGAGAGCTGAAAGCGATTCGCTGGCGCTCCTTCGACGGCATGGAGATCTGGGGCCTCCTCCTGACGCCGCCCGGCTGGACGCCGGGAAGGAGACTGCCCCTCCTCGTCTATTGCCACGGCGGCCCCAACGGCGGCGTGAGCCATGGCCTCTTCCCGCAGTTCATGCATACGGTCGCTCAGGTGGATCCCTACGGGACCGAAGCGATGGCGGGTGCCGGTTTCGCGGTGCTCTTTCCAATGCCCCGCGGCGGCGGGGGATACGGCGAGAAGGGGCAGCGCGCGATCGTCAACTCGTGGGGAGAATCCGATTACAGGGACATCATGGCCGGCGTGGATGACCTGGTCTCGCGCGGGATCGCCGATCCCGAGCGTCTGGGCGTCATGGGCGCTTCCTACGGCGGCTACATGACCGACTGGATCGTCACGCAGACCAAACGCTTCAAGGCCGCCTCGACCGCCGCTTCGATCAGCGACCTCGCCGACCAGTATTTCCTGTCCGACGGCGGCGAGGTCATGGCCGAGTACTTCCAACGTCCGTGGGAGGCCCGCGAGTCCTACTTCGCGCACTCGCCCTTGAGCTTCGCGGGCAACGTCACGACGCCGGTCTTGATCCAGCACGGCGAGCGCGACTTACGCGTCCCGATCTCCAATGCCTGGAAGTTCTACCGGGCCTTGAAGGCGCTCGGCAAGACGGTGGAGTTCGACATCTATCCGGGCAGCTCGCACCTCTATTACCAGCCGGCGCTCGAGCGCGAGTCCATGAGGCGCAACCTCGAGTGGTTTACGAGATGGATCCGGCCCAGGCCGTGATCCGTGCGCCGGAAACCTCGGAGGTCTTTTTCCGTTCTTCTCTGAGATAGGCGCGGTTCGCCTATGATCAACGGCCCGAATTAAGAAAGGTGTGACCATGCACTCTGCGGTCATCCTAGCTGCGGCCTTCCTCTCCCTGTCGGCGGCTCCGGCGAAGACCCTCACGGTGGACCAGATCGTCGCGCGGTACGTGGAGGCGCGGGGCGGGATGGCGAAACTCGAAGCGATCAAGTCCCTCCGCATGACCGGGAGACTCGTCTTCGGTGGAGGCGATGGCTCGATCGAGGCGTCGCTCGGCCGCGTTCAGAAGCGACCCGGCATGATCCGGACCGAGACGACGCTCCAGGGGCTGACGGCCGTGGAGGCCTACGACGGCCAGGAAGGCTGGAGCCTCGCCCCGTTTCAGGGCCGGCGAGACGCGCAGAAGCAGTCCGCCGATGACGCCCGCTCCGTGGCGCGCGCTGCCGACATCGAAGGCCCGCTCGTCCATTGGCGCGAGAAGGGGCACAAGGTCGAGTATCTGGGGACCGAGGACGTCGACGGCACCCCCGCGCACAAGCTCCGCGTGTCCTTGAAGGACGGCGACACCCAGTACGTCTTTCTGGATCCCGACTATTTCCTGGAGATCCGGGTCGAAACCGTCGCCCGCGTGCGCGGCAGCGAGCGGATCACCGAGACGGACCTCGGGAGCTATGAGCAGGTGGCTGGAGTCTGGTTCCCGTTCTCCGCGGAGACGGGCCGAAAGGGAGGGCCTCGCGGCGCGCGCGTCACGATCGAGCGCGCGGAGGCGAACGTCGAAGTGGACGACGCCCTCTTCAAGTTCCCGCCCGCCGGGACGCCGATCCCGCGGGCCATTGCGGCGGGCCCCCCGGCCGGACCGGCGGCCTCAGCAGCCGCGCGGCCGCCCGCGGCCGGTGGGGCGCGAGGGCCGGTCTTCGATTCAGGCGTCCTCTCGGGCCTCTCGGCGCGCAACATCGGTTCGGCCGCGATGAGCGGGCGCGTGGCCGCGGTGACCGCGCGAAACGGCGAGGGGAAGACGACGGTCTTCGTCGGGGCGGCGAGCGGCGGGGTCTGGAAGTCTGAGGATGGAGGAACGCGATTCAAGCCCGTCTTCGACAAGCAGCCCGTGCAGTCCATCGGCGCGGTCACGATCGATCCCTCCAACCCGAAGATCGTCTGGGTCGGCACCGGCGAGGCCTGGGTGCGCAACTCCGTCTCGGTCGGCGACGGCATCTACAAGTCCGCCGATGGCGGCGAGACGTGGACCAACGTGGGGCTGCCCGACTCCGAACGCATCATCCGGATCCTCGTGCATCCCAAGGACGGCGAAACGGTGTACGCCTGCGTGCCCGGCAAGCTCTGGAGCGACAGCGCCGAGCGGGGCGTCTACAAGACCTCCGACGGCGGCAGAACATGGAGCCTCGCGCTCAAAGGGGCGAACCTCTCGACCGGGTGCGCCTCGCTGACGATGGATCCGAAGAACCCGGAGCATCTCTTTGCGGGGCTGTGGGACTTCCGGCGCAAGGGTTGGACGTTCCGCTCGGGAGGAGACGGGCCGGACGCGCCGAGCGGAAGCGGCCTCTTCGAATCGGGCGACGGGGGCAAGACCTGGTCCGAGCTGACGTCGAAGACAAGCGCCGGTCTGCCCGCCAAGCCCTGGGGGCGCGTCGAGGTCGTGGTCGCTCCGTCGGATGCGAGAGTCGTTTACGCGCTCGTGGAAAGCGCGAAATCGGCGCTCTACCGCTCCTCCGACGGCGGCAAGACCTGGGAAGCCCGCGACCGGAGCCAGGGAATGGTCTGGCGTCCCTTCTATTTCGGGCGGCTGGTCGTGGATCCCGGGAACGCGGACCGCGTCTTCAAACCGGGTGGCGGACTCTCCGTCAGCGACGACGGCGGCAGAAGCTTCACGGGATCGAGCGGCGGCTCGCATGGAGACTGGCACGACGTCTGGATCGATCCGGACAATTCGAAGCACGTCCTCGGGGGAGACGACGGGGGGCTCTGGATCTCGTACGACGGCGGAAACCGGTGGTGGAAGTGCAACAACCTGCCGATCTCTCAGTTTTACCACGTGGCCGTGGACAACCGGGATCCCTACCAGGTCTACGGAGGCCTGCAGGACAACAGCTCGTGGGTCGGCGACTCGTCGTATCCCGGCGGCATCAGCAACTCCCGCTGGGAGAACCTCTACGGCGGCGATGGGTTCTGGACCGTCCCCGACCCGACGGACCCCGACGCCGTCTACGCGGAGGCCCAGGGAGGGTATGTCGGCCGAGTGGACAGGAAGACGCACGCCTCGCGCGACGTCCAGCCCAAGGCCGGCTACAAGGAAAAGCTGCGATTCAACTGGAACACCCCGATCTACGCGAGCCCGACGCAGAAGGGGACGATCTACCTGGGGGCGCAGTTCCTCTTCCGATCGCGCGACCGCGGCGACACGTGGGAGCGCATCTCGCCCGACCTCACGACCAACGACCCGGAGAAGCAGAAGCAGGAGCAGTCGGGAGGCGTCACGGTGGACAACTCCTCGGCCGAGATGTACACGACGATCTACGCAATCTCCGAGTCGCCCAAAGACGCGAACGTCTTCTGGGTCGGCACAGACGACGGCAATGTGCAGGTCACGCGCGATGGCGGGAAGACCTGGTCGAACGTCACGGGCAACGTCGAGGGCCTGCCGAAGGCCTCCTGGGTGAGCTGGGTCGAGGCGGGCCGGTTCGACGCCGCGACGGCCTATGCGGCCTTCGACCGGCACACCTTCGGAGACATGGCTCCCCGGGTCTATCGCACGGCCGACTTCGGCAAGACGTGGAAACGGATCGTCGGGCCCGAGCAGGGCGTGCGCGGTTACGCCCATGTCGTCAAGGAAGACGCCGTCAAGCCCTCCCTCCTCTTCGTCGGCACTGAGTTCGGGCTCTGGATCTCGCCCGACGCGGGGGCGACCTGGGCCGAGTTCAAGGGGGGCGATTTCCCGAGCGTGGCCGTCCGGGAGGTGCAGGTGCACCCGCGCGATCACGACCTCGTCCTCGCCACGCACGGCCGCGGCATCTGGATCGTGGACGACCTGACGCCCCTGCGCAACCTGACGGCCGAGATCCTCGCTCGGGATGCGGCGTTCCTGCCGGGCCGTCCGGTCGAGCAGCGGATGCCAGCGAGCGGCGGGTGGGTCGAGGGGGACGCGAGCTTCGTCGGCCAGAACCCCTCCGGAGGTGCCGTCATCACCTATTACCAGCGCACCCGCCACCTCTTCGGTCCTATCAAGCTCGAGATCCTCGACGCCGAGGGGAAGCTCGTGGATACGATCACCGCGAGCAAGCGGCGCGGGATCAACCGGTCGTCCTGGTCGATGCGAGTCAAGCCGCCCCGGGTGCCGCGGGCCGCCACGCTGGCGTTTAACTCGTCCCAGGGGCCGCGCGTCGTGCCGGGCACCTACACGGTCCGGCTGACCAAGGGCGGTCAGTCCGTCGAGATGAAGCTCGACATCGGCCTCGATCGGCGCGCGCCCTACAACGCGGCCGAGCGCAAGGAACAGTTCGACGCAGTCATGAAGGCACACGCCCTCTTCAATGAAATGAGCGCGCTGACGGACCGGATCGACGCCGCCCGCAACGGGGCCGCCGCCCGGGCCCGGAGTCTTCCCGAGACGGACGCGCTCGGCAAGAAGCTCCGCGACGCGATCGAGAAGCTCGACGCCGTCAAGAGGGAGATCGTCGCGACGAAGGAGGGCGGGGCGATCACGGGCGAGGAGCGCATCCGGGAGCACCTCGACACCGTGTACGGGGCCTTGAACGGCTGGGAGGGGAAGCCCGCGCGCTATCAGGTCGATCGCATCGACGTCCTGAAGCGCGAGCTCGGCGACGTCGCGAGAGAGCTCGACGAGCTCGCGGAGAAAAACCTCGCCCCGCTCTCCGCCGAGTTGAAGGCCCGAAACCTCGAGCCGATTTCTTCCTCGCAACCCTGATGCAGCGGCTCGGGACCGACCTGGAAGCTCGAGTTGTAGGCGTCTCGGCTCCTTAAGGTTCGGGGGAGTCGAGCGCCGCCAGGAGTCGCCTCGGGGCGACAGCCCGATAGCTCTCCAGGATCCAGGCCTTCAGGATCTCGATGGGAGGGTGTTCCCCGGCCTCGAACCGCGCTGTGACCCAGCCGGACCGGCCGAGGCCGTAGCCGGTGGGTTTCGCGAAGGGGAGGTCGAGCGCGTCCGGACCGGATACCGGCAGCTTGACGGAGAGACCCATCGAACCTCCGGCGACAGGCTGCGCGCCGAGAAAGACGAAGACCTTGCCCCCCACCTTCGCGACACGCTCCCCCCAGGGGAAGTCTTCGGTGGCGACAGGAAAGGTCAGAGCGAACCGCCGCAACTCCTCGAAGGCGCGGCGTAGGTCGCCGCGTTTCGCCTCCCGACCGGACGTTCGGACAGGGCGTTTCCGTCGCGGACCGCGGCGAGGGGCCTCCGAGCCGCGGAAAAGCCTTTCCATACGGCGTCTTTTAGCACGGCCCATACCGAGCCACCCCATGGCACGGGAACGCGACGTTTGAGGGGCTAGAGTGGGCGGGATGGAGATGCTTCTCCTCGTTGGGATCCAGGGGACGGGCAAAACCTCGTTCTACCGGGAGCGGTTCTTCGAGACGCATGTGCGCGTCAGCCGGGACATGCTCCGGACCCGCCACCGCCAGAACCTGCTCGTCGCGGCGTGCCTGGAGGCGAAGCAGCCCTTCGTCGTGGACGACACCAACGTGACGAAGGCGCGCCGGGCCGAGCACATCGCTGCCGCGAGGTCAGCCGGGTTCCGCGTGATCGGCTTCTATTTCCGCTCGCCGCTCGGGGACGCGCTGCGCCGCAACCGCGAGCGCCCTCCCGGCCGCGTCGTTCCGGCGGCGGGGGTCGCGGGGACCCACAAGCGCCTCGAGCCTCCGATCTGGGAGGAGGGCTTCGACGAGCTTCATCTCGTCGAGGTCGCCCCCGGAGGCGGTTTTCTCGTCCGCGACTGGCCGCGCGATGAAGGCCCGCTTCCGAAGGGCTGACGGGCTTCTTCGCGTCCCGAAAAAGGCCATCCGGCCGCGCGAAACCTGCGTATCCCTTCTGGAATCTAAGGTCTCGTCGCCCCGTTGTCTGGGGCGAACAGGAGGTTTCTTGAGACTACGACTGCTTGCCGGTCTTGCCGTCTGGGCCGCCAGCGCGCTGCTGCCGGCCGCTCCGCCCGAGCGGGCCACGGCCATCTTCGCCGGAGGCTGTTTCTGGTGTGAGGAGACCGCCTTCGAGGGGCTTCCGGGCGTCCTCTCCGTGACGTCGGGCTACACCGGAGGGCAAAAGAAGAACCCGACCTACGAGGAAGTCTCCTCGGGAGGGACCGGCCACGCCGAGTCGGTCGAGGTCGCCTACGAACCCTCGAAGACGAGTTACGAGAAGCTTCTCGAGGTCTTCTGGCACAACGTGGACCCCTTTCAGAAGGATGGACAGTTCTGCGACCACGGGACCCAGTACCGCTCGGCGATCTTTTATAAAGACGAGACGCAGCGGAAGGCGGCCGAGGAGACGAAGAGGAAGCTCGAGGAGGACCCGAAGTTCAAGGGGAAGATCGTCACGCAGATCGTCCAGGCGTCCACGTTCTACCCGGCGGAGGAGTATCACCAGGACTTCTACAAGAAGAACCCGGTGCGGTATCGCGAGTACCGCCAAGGATGCGGCCGCGACGCCCGCTTGAGGCAGATCTGGGGCGACGCGGCGGGAGGCCACAAATGAGGAACAAGACGATCGTTGTCGCGCTCGCCACTCTGGCCTTGGGGCTGGCCGCGGGCGCTCAGGAGACGCAGAAGATGAAAGGTTGGAACGGAAGCTTTCAGAAGCCTTCGGAGGCCGAGCTGCACAAGAAGCTGACGCCGATCCAGTACGACGTGACCCAGAAGGAGGGGACCGAGCGCCCCTTCGCCAACGAATACTGGAACAACCATGAGGCCGGAATCTACGTGGACGTCGTCTCGGGCGAGCCTCTCTTCTCCTCACTCGACAAGTTCGAGTCCGGCACGGGCTGGCCGAGCTTCACGAAGCCGCTGGAGAAGGCCAACGTCAAGGTCCGGACCGACTACAAGCTCCTCGTGCCCCGCACGGAGGTCCGTTCCGCCCACGCCAGCTCGCACCTGGGCCACGTCTTCAACGACGGCCCGCCGCCGACCGGGCAGAGGTACTGCATGAACTCGGCCGCGATGCGCTTCATCCCCGTCGGGAAGCTCGCCGAGGAAGGCTACGCGCAGTACCTGCCCCTCTTCGAAAAACCGAAGAAGTAACGGCGCCCGTCAATTCGGGTGGAGCTCGCGGTAGCGGGCGAGCAGGATCTCCGGCGTATCGGTGAAGGCGGGGTCGGCCGTGATGCAGTCGGAGATGGGGCAGGCCTCGACGCACTGCGGCTTCTCGAAAGCGCCGACGCACTCCGTGCAGCGCTCGTGCGCAATCACATAGATATTGTCGCCCGCCGCGATCGCCTGGTTCGGGCAGGCCGGCTCGCAATTCCCGCAATTGATACAGGTCTCTGCAATGACCATCGACATGGGGACGCTCCTTTCCGGCCCAGAGCGTGGCATGCCGGTTCCGCGCCGCATTGATTCAAAAGCATTAGCAGGCTGCTGAAGAGTGCCCGGCAGCCGAGAGTTTTCAACAGGCGTCGGGGAGACAAGCCCCGGTCCTTGGACTCTCTCGGCCGCCGTTCGCGAAGCGAATGCCTTCGGCCCACAGTCCGGTGTCCTATGATCCCGGAATCGTGAGCCTCTCGGAGCCCGGTGGCCGCGCGAAGCCGGAGGCCGTCTACTACTACGGCACCTGCCTCATGGACCTCTTCTTCCCCGAGGCCGGGATGGCGGGGATCCGGCTGCTTCGCCGCGAGGGACTCCGCGTCGTCTTCCCGCGCGGGCAGACCTGCTGCGCTCAGCCGGCCTTCAACTGCGGTTACCACGAGGAGGCCCGGGCCGTGGCGCGGGCCCAGATCGCCCTCTTCCCCCGGCCCTACCCGATCGTCGTGCCCTCCGGTTCCTGTGCCGCGATGATGAAACACCACTATCCGGCGCTCTTCGAAGGCGACCCTTTTCAAGAAGAGGCCGAGGCCTTCGCCTCGAGGGTGTTCGAGCTGACGCAGTTCCTGACCGATGTGCTCGAGGTCGAGCTCTCCGACCACGGCGAAAGGGTTCGCGTCGCCTGGCACCCCTCCTGTCACGCCCTGCGCGAGATGGGGATCGCCGAAGAGCCCAAGCGCCTTCTGGCGCAGCTCGCCAACGTGGAACGCGTGCCCCTCACCCGGGAGCGCGAGTGCTGCGGCTTCGGCGGGACTTTCTCCGTGCGGGAGCCGGAGATCTCAGCGGCGATGGTCGAGGACAAGGCGACCGACGTGGTCTCGACCGGCGCCTCCCTTCTCCTGTCGGGCGATGGGGGATGTCTCTTGAACATCGGCGGCCGCCTCGCGGCCCGGGGCGACCGCGTTCGGCCGACGCACGTGGCGGAGTTCCTCTGGGAGAGGACGAAGTGAGCTCTCCCGGCGCCCCGGGCGCGTTCCGAACCGCGGCCGCGAAGGCTCTGAAGGATCCGGAGCTCCGCGCGAACTTCCGGCGCGCCATGGATGGCCTGATGACCAAGCGAGCGGCGATGTTCGCGGACCCCGCCGAGTGGCGCGACCTGCGAGCGCTCGGCGCCACGATCCGGCAGCGGGCGATCGCGAAGCTGCCCGAGCTGCTCGAACGGCTCGAGGAGAAGTGCGCGGGCAACGGCGTCCAAGTCCGGTGGGCCGAGACGACGGAGGAAGCCAACGCCGTCGTGCTCGAGATCCTCCGGCGGCACGGGGCCACGCGGGTCGTGAAGGGAAAGTCGATGGTCTCCGAAGAGATGCACTTGAATGACTTCCTGGAGAAGCACGGCATCGAGTCTCTCGAGTCGGACCTCGGCGAGTACATCATCCAGTTGGACGGCGAGACCCCGTCCCACATCATCATGCCGGCGATCCACAAGAACAGGCAGCAGATCGCGAGACTCTTCGGCCGGAAGATCCGGGAGGCCAGGTACACCGAGGACGTGGACGAGCTGACCCGGATTGCCCGCGGCGTGCTGCGCCGGAAGTTCTTCGAGGCGGAGGCAGGGATCTCCGGGGTCAACTTCGCCGTGGCCGAGACGGGCACGCTCTGCCTGGTGGAGAACGAGGGGAACGGGAGGATGTCCACGCACGTCCCGCCGGTCCACATCGCGCTGATGGGGATCGAGAAGGTCGTCGAGAGGCTCGAGGACGTGCCCCCGCTCTACAGTCTGCTGACGCGCTCGGCGACCGGGCAGGCGATCACGACGTACTTCAACATGATCACCGGCCCGAGGGGCCCGGGAGAAAAGGACGGACCGCGGGAAGTCCACCTCGTGATCCTGGACAACGGCCGTTCCCGGATCTTCTCGGACCGAGAGCTCTCGGCCACGCTCCGGTGCATCCGGTGCGGCGCGTGCATGAACCACTGCCCCGTGTACACGAGAGTCGGCGGGCACGCGTACGACGCGGTTTATCCCGGTCCGATCGGGAAGATCCTGACGCCGCAGACCGAAGGGCTCGGCCGGCGCCACGACCTCGCGCACGCCTCGAGCCTCTGCGGCGCGTGCGTGGAAGCGTGCCCGGTCGGGATCCCGATCGCGGAGCTGCTCGTGCGGCTGCGCCGGGAGGCCGTGCGCGGGGATCGCTCCTCCGCGGTCCTCGGCGCGGGCGAGGCCCGGAGCCGGCTCGAAAGCCTCGCCTGGGCGGCGTGGGCCGCGGCGCACCGGAGCCCCTTTCTCTATCGCCTGATGGGACTCGCGGCGACGCGGCTGTCGCGGCTTCTTCCAGCGCGCCTGCCGGTCCTCTCGCGCTGGACGAGCGTCCGCGAGACGCCGCGGCCGGCCCGGCGCACCTTGCACGAGCTGGTGGAGAAGGAGGGCGTGGACAATGCCTGACGCGGCCCGCGGAAGGATCCTCGCGAGGCTGCGGGCCGCCCCTCGGTCCGAGGCCCCCACCGCGGACTTTTCGGTGATGGCGCGAAAGGCCTGGCCAAGGCCCGAGCGGTATCCCCGGCTCAAGCGGTTGATGGAGGCGGTCCAGACCGAGTTCCTGGAAACGAGCGGGGAAGACTGGCCGCGGGCGATCCGGGACTTTCTCGAGTCTGAAGGACTCTCGACTCTCCTTTACGGTCCCGACACGGCGGCCGGCAAGCGACTCGCCGAATCCTGGCCGCCGGGCGCCGGACCGAGACTCGTGCCCTACGACCGACCGGTCGAAGAGTGCAAGTCGCGTCTCTTCCACGACGTGGACGCGGGCTTCACGACCACGCGCGGCGGAATCGCCGAGACCGGCGGAGTGATCCTCTGGCCTTCGCCCGAGGAACCGCGGCTCCTTTCGCTCGTCCCCCCGGTCCATCTCGCGTTGCTCGACACCGACGCGATCCACGACACATTCTTCGAGGTTCTGCGCTCGGAGGATTGGGCCGGCGCAATGCCGCCCAACGCCCTGCTGATCTCGGGACCGAGCAAGACCGCCGACATCGAGCAGACGCTCGCCTACGGCGTCCACGGGCCCAAGAGGCTCGTCGTCGTAGCCGTCCGGGGCGAGAGTTGAGGTCGCGTCCGTGAGGCGCGTCCGGCGCGGACCTCTTTACCCGGCCGATCTGCTGCAATCTCCGCTCTATTCGCGAACCTGCAAGGAGGCGTTCCGCGTCATGGAGCGTCTGGCGGCCGCCTCCGTGCAGCGACCGGGGTCAGTCCGGAACAGGGATGCCCTCTCGATCGAGGCCGGCCTGTCGGTTCCGGCTCTCGACCAGGTCCTCCACTTCCTGAGACTCGCCGGGCTCCTGGAGACACCCCGCGGCTCCTCGGAGGGAGTGCGCCTGGCGCGACCCGCCTCGAAGATCTCGCTCCTCGAGGTCGTTCGCGCGGTCGACGGCGCGGGCCTGTGGGGGCGTTGCATCCTGGGACTCGAGGAGTGCTCCGACGAGATGCCGTGCCCGGCCCACGCCGTCTGGAAGGAGACGCGCGCCGTGCTCGAACGGCATCTGGACGGACAGTCGCTCGTGGACCTGACGCAGGCCATGGCGCGCCGGCGCCGCCGGAAGGCCCGGCAGATGCGGACGAGAAATCCTGTTATGTCAGAACCGACATAGTCGTCCAGGAGGGAATCGAAGAAGTCGGGGGAGCGATGAAGACGGAAAAAGAGATCCGCGAAGAGACCCGCCGAATCCGCGAGCGAGCCCGAAGCCTGTCCGGCTTCTGGATCGCCGAGTTGTCTTCGGCGGCCCTCGCGCTGGAATGGGCGCTCGGCAAGCATCCCCGTCCTCCTTCCGAGGACATCGGCGGCACCGACAGCGCGCAGGGGCGGATCGCCGCCGCGCTCGTGAAGGCGGCGGAGAAGGTGTCGGCGGCGCCGAAGGCGAAGCCCGGAGCCCGATCCGGCAAACCCGGCGGCCGCGGCCGGCGCTCCTGAGGAAGGTGCAAGAGTCGGATCCTGGGTCCGGCTGTAACGGAGGAGGAACGATGCGCATCCTGGACGCCCGGGTTCACGGGATCCTCGACCTGGCCCTGGTGGTGATCTTCCTTCTCGGTCCGCTGGTCTACGGGCTGGGCGGCTCGCCGGCGGCGATTGCCTTCCTCCTGGCGGCCGTCCATCTCATCGTGACACTGCTGACGCGGTTCCCGATGGGTCTCGCGAAGGTGATTCCCTTCTGGGTGCACGGTCTCATCGAGCTCTTCGTCGGAGTCTTCCTCGTGATCCTCCCGACGATCGCCGGCTATGCCCCTGGCTCGCCTGCGCGGCGCTTCTACACCGTCGTCGGCGCGGCCATCCTCGTCATCTGGGTCCTGACCGACTACCGGGCTCGCGAGTCGACGTCGTAAGCGGCGCTGCGGAGACCATCCACAGTCCCGGCCCAGCAGGTGCCGCCAGCCCCGTGAGTTAAGCTCGCGCGCCGTGAGTTCGTCGGGCCGCGAGGGCTTCGCCCTGGAGAAGGACTCGCTGAAGATCCTCCGCGAGGCGGTGGATCGGCTCGAGGAAGGGTTCGCGGCGCTGCCGGCCGTCGGGGACGGGCAGGAGTGGTCGCCCGCCATGAGGGAAATCCTTCTCGACGTCGCGGGGCGCCTGAGGGAGAACTACCCCTACTTCCACCCCCTCTACGCGGGGCAGATGCTGAAGCCGCCGCATCCGATCGCACGGGCGGCCTACGCGCTCGCGATGTGGATCAATCCCAACAATCACGCGCTCGACGGTGGCCGTGCCAGCTCCCGGATGGAGAAGGAGGCGGTGGCGGAGATCGCCCGGCTCTTCGGCTGGGAGTCCTTCCTGGGACACCTCTGCGGAGGCGGGACGATGGCCAACCTGGAGGCACTGTGGGCCGCCGGCCAACTCTCGCCCGGCAAGGCCGTCGTCGCTTCCGAGCAGGCGCATTACACGCACGGCAGGATCGGAGGAGTGCTTCAGCTCTCCTTCGAGACGGTCCCCTGTGACCGCTGGGGCCGCATGGACGCGGCGGCGCTCGAAAGGCGCCTGGCGCGCGGAGGAGTCGGAACTGTCGTCGCCACGATCGGGACGACGGCCACGGGATCGGTCGATCCGCTGCCGGCGATCCTCGCGCTGAAAGAGCGCTACGGGTTCCGCCTGCACGCCGACGCCGCCTACGGCGGCTATTTCGGCCTGGCCGGCAACCTCGGTCCGGACGCGCGCGCGGCGTACGACCGGCTCTTCGAAGCGGACTCGATCGCGGTCGACCCTCACAAGCACGGCCTCCAGCCCTACGGCTGCGGCGCGGTCCTCTTCCGCGACCCATCGATCGGCCGTTTCTACAAGCACGACTCGCCCTACACCTATTTCACGTCCACCGATCTCCACCTGGGAGAGATCAGCCTCGAGTGCTCGCGAGCCGGAGCGGCGGCCGTCGCCCTGTGGGCCACGCAAAAGCTCCTCCCTCTTACCCACGGTGGGGCCTTCGCCCAAAGGCTCGAGGCCGGACGCGAGGCGGCGCGAGCGCTCCACGAGCGCCTCGCGGCCGATCCCCGGTTCCTGACCCCCTTTCCGCCCGAGCTCGACATTGTCGTCTGGACGCCCCGGGCGCCGAGCGGAAGCGGCTGCTCCGAACTGGCGCGGCGGATCTTTGACGAAGCCGCTCGCCACAATCTCCACCTCGCCCTGGCCGAGCTGCCTTCGGATTTCTTCGACCTGGCCGGCGCCCGAGTGGAGAAGGACCGCGACCGAATCACCTGCCTGCGCTCGGTCCTCATGAAACCGGAGCACCGCGACTGGGTGGATCGGATCTGGGAGATCCTCGACCGATCCACCGCATCGGTCCTGGGCTGACGGCGACCGTGAAGATGTCTGATTCGTGATCAGGCGGCATCGACTCGCTTCGATGCTTCGATCACCGATCACCCATCACGATCCTCTTCTCAATGGCAGTACTTTCCGACGGTCTCGAGGAGCTGGTCGGGTTGAGCCGGCTTGCGCAGACACGCGGCTGCCATGAGCTCCTCGGTGCTCTCGTCGGGCCGGTTGTGGGCCGTGACGATGACCGTGGGGATCCCGGCGAGCGCCTGGTCCTGGAGCTGCTCGCGCCGGAACTCCCAGCCGTTCATGACCGGCATCATCAAGTCGAGAAGGATCACGCAGGGCAGGCCTCCCCGGCGAAGCTCCTTCAACGCCTCCAGTCCGTTGGCGGCGAGACTGACTTCGTACCCTTCGTCCTCGAGGACGTCTTTGATGGCATCCAGGACCGCGTAGTCGTCATCCACGACGAGGACCCTCATCCGCTTTCTCCTTTTGGGGGGTCACGAGGCAGCTCGACCCGGAACGTCGATCCCTGGCCGGTCTCGCTCGCGACCTCGATCCGACCTCCGTGCGCGTCCACGATCTGCCGCGAGATCCACAGGCCCAGCCCCATGCCGCCGTAGGAGCGGCGCGAGACGGCCCGCTCGAAGCGCTCGAAGATCTTCGACTGGTCCTCCGGGGAGATCCCGATCCCGTGGTCCCGGACGGTGAAACGGACCCACGTCGTGTCGGGCTCGATGCGGATCTCGATCGGCCTGCCCCTGCCGAATTTCACGGCGTTGGAGAGAACGTTCGTCATCACCTGGTCCAGGCGCGAGCGGTCCCAGAGGCCGGTTGCCCCGGGCTGCGCTTCGATCCGGATGTCGCATCCCGCCCGCTGGGCGGCATCGCGGTGGCGCTCGGCGACCTCGCGCGCGATCTCGGCCAGGTCCGTCTCTTCCCTTTCGAGCGTGAGGCGGCCCGAGGTGATGCGGGTCACGTCCAGCAGCTCCTCGGTCAGCCGCATCAGCCGCTCCAGCTGAGACCACGCCCGTGTGAGCACGTCGGCCGCCTTCTCCGGCTGTCCGCCAGTCAGCCGCCGCCGGAGCGTGTGGAACTGGAACTGCAGAGTCGTCAGCGGAGTCCGAAACTCGTGCCCGGCCGTCGCGAGGAACTCCTCGCGGACCCGGGCGGCTTCCTGCGCCTCGTTGTAGAGCCGCTCGCGCTCCGCCTCGGACTTTCTCCGCTCGGTGATGTCGCGGGCGATCTTGGAGGCGCCGACGATCCTGCCGGCGGCGTCCTTGATCGGAGAAACGGTCAGGGAAACCGGGACTCTCTCTCCGTTCTTTTTCAGCCGCATCGTCTCGAAGTGCTCGACCCGTTCACCGCGACCGATCTTTTCGAGGATCTGGTCCATCTCGGTCCCCTGCTCCGGCGGCATCAGCACCGAGACCGGCTTTCCGAGGATCTCTTCGGATGTGTAGCCGAAGAGCCTCCTCGCACCGGCGTTCCAGGAGGTGATCAAGCCGTCGAGGTCTTTCGAGATGATCGAGTCTTCGGAGGACTCCACGATCGCGGCCAGCCTCTGCAGCCCTTCCTGGGCTCTCTTGCGGCCGGTGATGTCGCGAAACAGGACGGAGACGCCGCCGGGCGAAGGGTAGATATCGGTGGCGAGCCAGCGCCCGAGGGCAGTGTTGAAGGCTTGGGCATGCGACGTCCGGCCCTGCTCCATCGCTTCTCGGACGGCCGCGATTCCCTCTTCTCCCGTGGGGAAGTCTTCGAGCGCTCTCTTGCCGAAGAGCTGCTCCCGAGTCGTGCCCAGGATCCCCTCGGCTTGTCGGTTGACGTACCGGTAGCGATACTCGCGGTCGAGAGCGTAGAAACCGTCTGTGATGCTTTCGAGGATCTGCTGGAGCTCGCTCGCCGAGATCTCTGAGCGTTCCCGGGCGCGCTCCGCCTGCTCGATCAACTCGGCCTGCCGGCGCCTGCTGGCCCACAGGCTGACGAACGCCAGGGCGCCGAGGAGGCCCACGAAAAAGAATCCGCCGAGCCGCGCCGCGACCGACGGATCTTCGATCCGCAGCGAGTGAATCGGCGGGGTGAAGAAGTAGTCGATTCCCAGCGTGCTGAGAACCAGAGCCAGGAGCATGGGGCCGCCGCCGCAGAGCCAGCCCACCGCGAAGACCACGAGAAAGCTCGGCATGTTGGGCATGTTTCGGAAGAAGGGCCAGGAGAGGCTCGTCATAAGAAGAGAGACGCCGCTTCCGATCGCCGCCACGGCATAGGGAAGCCACGCAGGTCGAGAAATCTCCGGGTACGCTCTCATTCGGTCTTCACGAGACGGCGGCCTGGACATCGTCGGCATCTTGTTCGGAACCCGGACGTTGCTGCAATTATCATTCCATGCCTGGCGGGCGCTTTCGCTGCTGCGAGACGGGACGGCCGACTGTCAGTGTCTCGCGGAGATCTTCCTCGAGCTCGTTGAGGCGGTCGTCCGGATCGGCGCCGACGGCGTCGAGAACCTTGCTGAAGAAGCTCCGGGCACCGGCCGTCGTCGCGATGTCGAGGATCTCGGCGTCGGAGAAACCATGGCGGCGCAAGTCCCCGATGTCCTCCGCCGTGACGCGGTGGGCGTGCAGCGACACTTTCTCCGCGAACGCCAGCATCGCAGCGTCCGCCGGAGGAAGGCCCGCGGTCCGGTAGTCGCGCACGATCGCTTCCACCTGGTCGGCCGTGAAGAACCGCGAACGGAGCACCGCCCCGTGGTGCAGCGTTCAATAGGTGCAGCGAAGTCTGGCGGCGGCGATGGTCGTCACGAGCTCGTAGCGCCGCGCGTCCATCTTGGACCGGATCGCGGCCAGCAGCCGCCGCCACGCGTCCAGGACCTCCGGGCGCAGGCTCCACGCCTGGCTGTAGTTCGGAACGAACCCGTGCTTCCGGATGTCCGCCGCGTAGAGCTCGGCGAGCAGCCCCTCGGCCTCTTCCGGAGGGACCGTTTCGATGAAGGCCATCGAGAGACTCCTTTCGAAGAAATATGCCAGATCTGACATAACGCCCCGGAGGTCACGACGGATTCGACGCGATTGCGAGCCAGGCAGCCAGTGTGGCCAGCTTCTGGTCTTGCGTCCAGGGAGGCCCGAGGGCACGCCCCATCTCCTGGATCTTTCGCTCGAGCGCGGCGGCCGCGAGGCCGAGGGCGGCCGAAGCCCGGTCCAGGACCTCCTTCTCGCGGACCCGGACGAGGGTCAGTCGGAAGTGCTCGCTCGCCCGCGACAACGCCGCCCGGAAGTGCTCGCCGTCGGCCGTGTGGATGAGCGCGTGCGAGGCGAGGATCGCGCCGAGCGCCGGAAGCGGGCGGCCCGAGGCCATAAGGAGACCGCAGGCACGCGGCTGCCGCCCCTGTATCGCGAGCTCGTCAAGGACTTCCCCGAACGCCTCCCGCGCGAGCCGCACGGCTCCGCGCTCGCACCGATCCAGGAGTCGCGCGGCCTTCTCGACCGGAAGGCCTTCGGCCTCGTGGTACGGCTGCTTTGAGCCCGGAATCGCCGGGTCCGCGATCTCGATCCGCCGCCGCACCGCGACCTCGATTGTGCCCGCCCTCACCGCGACCGCGACGAGCGCCGCCCATCCCGAGTGCGCGCGCAGGCCGATCGCGGCGGGCTCTCTTCGGCTCACCAATCCACGGGCCTCTCGATCGAGCCGGTCACGGCGAAAAAGATCGCGAGCGCCGCGCAGAGCCCGAGGCTCGCCGGGACGGACACGAAAGCGAGGAGAAACGCGGAGAAATAGAAGACCGGTCCGAAGCGATAATTTCGTGTGATCGCTCGAACGTCGCCGGGATCGGACCGAGGGTCGATCAAGCGCATACCGCCGGATGCATAGCGCCAGAGGACGTTGAACGCGACCGCGATCAAGAAGTAGGTCCCCGCGTAGATCGCGGCCGCCGCACGGGCATCCGAGCTGCGCAGGTGCTCTGAGACGAGAGAGGTCGGGAAGGGGACCGCGGTGACGAAGAGCAGGAGCAGTCCGTTCAAGAAGAGAAATGCCCCGGTCGTGCGGCGGATGTGGGTGAAGAGCCTGTGATGATTGACCCACATCACGAGGATCGTCGCGAAGCTCGTCAGGTAGGCGAGGTAGGTGGGCCACTGCCGGGCGAGCGCCGGGACGAGGCCGCCGGCGGAAGCCGTCGGGACCTTCAAGTTCAGGACGAGAAGCGTGATGGCGATCGCGAAGACTCCGTCGCTGAAGGCTTCGACGCGGCCCGTCTCCTTCTCGCCGGCGCTCGGAGCGCGCGCGGACTCCGGCGGGAACGAGTCTTGCGACGCAGCCACCGATCAGACCTCGAACCACCCGCGCCGCGCCAGTTCCTCGGCGCAGCGTTCGAGAAAGGCGCGATCCTCCTCACCGAAGGCGTCCGTCTTCTCGCTTTCAACGTCCAGGGTGCCGAGAGCGCGCCCGGTGTCGGGTTCGCGAATCGGAACCACGATCTCGGATCGCGTGCTGCCGAAGGTCGTCAGGTAGCGAGGGTCCCTCGTGACGTCGGGCACCACGACGGTCTCGCCGCGCCGGACGGCATCGCCGCAGAGGCCTTCAGACACGGGAAAGCGCGGATGGGCCGGCTCTCCCGGGCCGCTCCACGCGACGATCGCGATCTCCTCTGGGGTCACGTCGTAGATGCCGACCCAACGGTAGGAACCGCCGGCACGGATGCGGATGGTCTCCGCGGCGTGCTCGAAGCGAGCCCGGCGGTCGCCGGGGCCGGCCAAGGCGCGTCCGATCTCGCCGAGAACCTCGACGGTATCCATGGTCGCTCCAGCGTACAGCGGGTTAGTCTCTTGCGGACAGGAGGGATG
>JBKPBH010000005.1:0-8609 GCA_046726795.1 Acidobacteriota bacterium | reverse complement strand
CCACAGGACCGCCGGGATCGCCGACGCCTTTCGGACGGGATGGATTATTCGAGACTGCGCGGACGGCCGTCAAGCAGAAAACGTGTCGAATCAGCGGTTTATGCTCAGATAGCATAACCCGGGGCCGATATGCGTCCGTAGGGTCCCGGTTTCGTGCGCCGTGCCGGAGCCGAATCCGTTCTAGGCGCGCTCCAGATAGCTGTTGTCGCGGGTGTCGATCTTGATGCGCGTGCCCGCCTCGATGAACTGCGGCACCATGACCTGAAGACCCGTCTCGAGGGTCGCCGGCTTGTAGGAAGCGGACGCGGTGGCGCCTTTCATGCCCGGCTGCGTTTCGACGACCTTGAGCGCGACCGTGTTGGGCAGCTCGATCCCGACCGGGTTGCCTTCGTAGAAGTCCACGTGGATGACGGTGTTGGGCAGAAGGTAGGCCATCTGCTCGCCGATCACTTCGTCGGACAGGGCGACCTGGTCGTAGGTCTCCTGATCCATGAAGTGGTGCCCGGCGGCATCGGAATAGAGGTACTCCATCTCCCGCTCGTCCAGGGAGGCCTTCTCCACCCGGTCGGTCGAACCGAACCGGTGCTCGTTCATCGCACCGCTCCTCAGATTCCGCATCTTGGCCTGCACGAAGCCGCGCAGGTTGCCGGGGGTCTTGTGGATAACGTCGTGGACGCGGTGCAGCTCGCCGTTGTAGATGATGAGCGTGCCGCTGCGCAGTTGGGTCGCCGGGATCATCACGGACTCAGACCTCCAGGAGAACGGCGAAATCTAGCAAACCCAGGCGCAAAACAAAAGCGCCGGGCCAACGCGGCCCGGGGCCAGTCGGAGCTCGGGTAGGGTCTTACTGCTCCCGGCGCCGGGGGGGCACGCGCTCGATCGGAGCCCGATCCTCCAGCGGCTCGGCGATTGCGGGGAGAACGATCCGGAACGACGGATCCTGAAGAGGAAACTCGTCGAAGAAGGCCCGCCACGTTTCCTCATTGAAGAAGATCGAGGTGTCCACCGTCGCGCCGATGCCGGTCGTGCCGGCCGCTGGAACGTCCGGGGTGAAGAGAGCCACGGAGAGGTCCGGCCGCGGCACCGAGACGTTATAGGCGGCATTGATCGACTTGATGAGCTCGTCGGCCACGATCGAGTAGCCGATGTTGGACATGTGGACGGCGTCGCCGTAGGCGAACATCCCGCCCGTCACGAAATCCTTCGAGATATGGATCCCGCCGATGTTCCGCCCGTTGGCGATGAGATCCTGGCTCACCGTGTAGAAGTCGAAGTACTGGAACCCGTTGGCCGCGGCCGCGGCCTGGATCGCGGCATTCATCGCCTTGATGCGGTCGTCGATGGCCTGGACTTCGTCGGGATAGAGCAGGACTCCGATGTTGACCGTGGCGGGAGGCGTGAAGCTGCCGTCGGGCAGGGGCTTGCCGCACTGCGGAAGCGGAGCCACCGCGCACGGGATGCCGAAGCCGACCCCGAGGAGAGACTTGCCCCCCAGCGCCGCCTGCGGCGCGTTCGCGCCCAGTGTCACGAGAGTTCCGGCCGGAAGAGGGCAGGCTGTCACCCCCGTCGGGCAGGGGTACTTCGCGTTGCCCGGCCCGAGCAGCGGGATCGTCTGTCCGCCGACGAGGACCGGCGTCCCGTTGGCGTCGGTGACGACCGGTTTGATCGTTGTCGCGAGGGGAATCAGATGCAGGTCGGGCGTCCCGAGGAAGACCCCCGTGCGGCCGGTCGCCTTGAGTCCCGAGGCGACGGCGTTGTAGTTGGCCGTGAAGAGCGGCAGCGGGGTCGCCGTGACTCCGTCTAAGAGGAAGCCCGCCCCGCCGGCCGTCAGGATGTCATTGCCGATGATCCCGAGCGTGACGAATGTGGGGTTCAAGGAAAGGGCCTGCGTCAGCTCGGAGCCTTTCCCGCGCAGCACGAGGTCGGCCAGGGCGAGGCCATCGGCCGAGGTCTTGACGTTCGAGACATCGCCCGCCTTGGCCCCGGGGATCGACAGGTTGTCGTAGGAGCGGGAGAGGAGAGCGTTGGTGGGCGCGCCGAGCTTCGTCGTGGAGATCGGCCCGAATGTCACCGGAACGAGGCTCTTCAAGCCGGTGCAAACGGGAAGACCCGGGTCCGAGACTGTGGGCTGCTGGAAGTCGGAAATGCCGAGCTGCCTGGCCAAGGTGGCCGGGTACGAGAACTGCTGGTTGCGGGCCACCAGACAGCCCGCCGAAAAGCCGGCCCCGTAGCTGTCCCCGAGCGCGACGTATTTGGTGAAATTCGGCGTCTGGGCCGCGAGAGGCCCGGCTGCCGAGAGGGCCAGGACGGCGCCGGCCGCGAACGCGCGCAGAATCATTCGCTTCATGACGATCTCCTTGAGTTAGAAAGAAACCCGCAGGCTGAAGGCGAAGATGTTGGCCGATTCCTTGTACTGTCCGAAGAAGTTGTCGTTCGAGCGTCCGGCGGTGTCCAGCCTCTTGAACTTCAGATAGAGATCGGAGATGTCCACTCCCCACCGCTCGGTGTTGTACCCCAGGCCGAGCGTGTACCCGTCTCGGTCGTTGTCGGCCAGGATCGGGCCGGCGTCCTCGACTGGCTGCGGAGTCTTGTCCCGGTAGTAGCCGGCCCTCACGGCGAGGTTGGAGAACTTCTTCTCGAGGCCGACGCGGTACGCCCAGGAGTTCTTCCAGATGGTCGAGCGGTGCAGGTCCCGTCCGGTCAAGTCGGGAAACGTGATGTCGAGGGACTTGAACCTCTCCCATTTGGTCCAGTCCGCCTCGCCCGAGACGGTGAAGGCCCCCGGCAGGATGACGGCGGCGCCCAGGTTGACAGTCTCGGGGAAATCGATCCTCGTCGTGACGGGGTGGCTCCCCGACGGAAGCTGGGAGGCTACGATCGCGTCGAGCTGCGCGTTGCCCGTCGCTCTCTGCTGGAAGGTGGCTGTCCCGTCGTAGTCCACCTTGATCTTGCTGCGGTAGGCGGCCCCGATCGAGAACTGCGGGACCGGCCGGATCAGGATTCCCGCGTTCCAGCCCCAGCCGTGATTGTCGGTTAGGTCGCTGTTCAACTTGATGTGGGCGACGTCCACGACGGAATTGGTGAATGGATTGATCGCCGCCTGATTGCGCTCGAGCTGCACCTTGGAGAAGCGGTAGTCCGCTCCCACGGCGAACGCGAAGGCCGGAAGAGGCTGGAAAGAGAGGACGGGGTTCAAATCGACCGACTGGATCACCGCGTTCTGCGCGATGAACCGGCCCGAGAAGGTCTCGGCGTTGTCCCAGCGGAACCCGAGGCCGTATGGAGAGAAGATCCCGAGCCCGAAATTGATCTCGGAAGTCAGCGGCGCTACGACGTAGAGCGTCGGAAGGACGAAGGTCGTCTTGTGCTCCTGTTCCGTCCGGCCGATCCCGGGATACGGGTTCTCTCCGCTGAAATCCCCCTGGGTCTTCGTCAGGAAGGAGCTTCCGACCTCGACTTCGAAGTGCTTCTGCCAGCCCAGTCCCGCAGGGTTGAAGAAGATGGCCGATGGATCATCCGCGACGGCCGTGAAGGCGAGGCCCATCCCCATCGCGCGGGCTCCTTGGGTGTTGAGCTGGAAGCCGGAGGGGAAGGCAGGAGCGGCGGCGAGAAGGAGCAGAACCAGGGCTACGGAGACGGGGCGGAATGAGACCCGACGAGGTCTAGTCACGTCTTCCCTCCTCCTCGATCAAAAGCGGATTCTCGAGTCTTTGGAGAAGCCAATCTATGCTCCTCCGAAGCCGAAAGTCAAAGGCCGTTAGAATCCCGGCGTGCCGCGAGACAGCGAGTTTCCCACCCGCGAGGGCTTCGATGGCGTGCCTCGGGAGACCGCCGATCGGCCGTTGAACTCGGGAACTCTGCTCGGAGACCGTTACCGCATCGAGTCGGTCCTGGGGTACGGAGGCATGGGCGTCGTCTACCGCGCGCGCGACGTCAAGCTCGATTGCGACATCGCCCTGAAGCGGATCCGGCCCGATCGGATGTCGCCGGACCGGCAGGCGACTCTGCGGCGGGAGATCATCCTGTCCCGGCGAGTCACCCACGAGAACGTCTGCCGGGTCTTCGACCTGGTCGAGTTGAACGGCGAAGAGTTCGTTTCGATGGAGTTCGTTCCCGGAAGAACACTGAAGGAGATCGAGACCGACGAGCAGACGCTGCCGCTCGGTCGCGGGCTCGCGATCGCCAAGAAGATCTGTCGGGGCCTCGCGGCGGCCCACCGCCTTGGCATCCTGCACCGCGACTTGAAGCCCGAGAACGTCATCGTCACCGACGAAGGCACCCCCAAGCTGATGGACTTCGGCATCGCGGTCGAGACCACGGTGTCGCAGGGGGAGAAGGAGGACATGGTTCCGGGGACGCCTCAGTTCCTGGCGCCCGAGCTGCTCCGGGGACAGGCCGCGAGTGTCCTGACTGACCTCTACGCGATGGGCGTCCTGCTCTTCGAGATGTTCACCGGCCGGGTTCCCTTCGACGACAACGACATCTCCCACCTGGTGCGCCGCATCATCGTCGAGACGCCCCCGAAGGCGGAGACGTTACGCCCCGACCTTCCGGCCGAGCTGCTGTCGATCGTCGACCGGTCGATCGCCAAGGATCCGCAGGCCCGCTTCCCCGACGCCGACACGCTGGCCGACGCGATCGCCGCCTTCGAGGGGAATGTGCTCGACCGGGTGCTCGCGGAGGTCTCCGTCACCCGGGCCAAGATGGTCAAGCTGATGGTGATCCTCGAAGCGAACAAGTCGCTCGCGGCGACCTTCGATCCGACCGAGACGCTGAGGATCATCTTGAAGACCGCCACCTCGGAGACGGACGCCGAACGCGGCACGATCTTCCTGCGGGAGCCCGGCTCGGACACGATCGTCAGCCAGATTCTGGAGGGGGGCGAGGTCGCTCCGATCGTGCTGCCGCTCGGGCGCGGGCTCGCCGGGACCGTGGCAAAGACCGGAGAGATCGTGAACATCCCGGACGCGTACGGCGACTCGCGGTTCGACCCGCGAACCGACTCCTCTTCGGGATTTCGGACCCGGACGATCCTGGCCGCCCCCCTGCGCACCCCGGCCGGCGAGATCATCGGGGTCGTCGAGCTCCTGAACAAGCGCAACCGGGCCTTCACCAAGGAGGACGAAGAGTTCCTGGTGGAGGTCGGAACGCACTCGGCGCTGGCCGTGGCGGGGGTGCGGCAGCACGAGGCCGCCGTCGCCCGCGCCCGGAAAGAAGGGGCCGCGGCGGCCATCCGCGGCGCGCGCGCACTGCTCGGGCCCGGCGCTTGGCCGCGGGTCCCGGGATGGGAGACGGCGCCCCTGCGCTGGGAGTCGGACGAGGGCAACCTCGTCGGCTCGGCCGCGGAGGCCGACCGCGATTCCCTCGCGTTTCTGCTCGTCGAGGCTTCCGGAGACCCTGAAGAGGCACTCGCCTCGATCGCGCGGGGTCTCGCCGCGGGACGAGCGGCGCTGGCCTCATCGCCGGCAGCGGAGGTCGTCCAGAGAGTCGAGGCCGCCGCTCCCTCCTGCGTCGTCACCGGCGTGCGCTGGTCGGGCTCGCGCTTGTCGCTCTCGGCCCTCCGTTCTCCGCTTCCGTTTCTCCTGCGCGGCGGCCGGTCCGTTCGCGTCTCCGCCACCGGAGAGGGCTCGCGAGTGACGGCGGAATGCGAGGCGTCGAGCGGAGACCTCCTCGTTCTGCCCTCCAGCGGTCTCGGACAGCTGAGGTTCGCGCGCGAGGAACGCTCCAAGGAAGGCCTCCTCGAAGACCTGGCGCGTCATGCCGCCGGGCAGCCTCTGGAAAGCGCGTTCGCGCGCGCCGTTTCGGAATGGAAGGCGGCCGGCATTTCTCCCGGGCCCGCCGACGTGGTCCTGCTCGCCGCGCGGCGAGCGGAATGACGGGAAGATCCAGGGTCTAAGGTCCAAGATCCCACGTCCGCGTCGAACGATGGTTTCGGTCTGGACGGTCGGACATTCGAATCACTCTCTCGAGAGGTTTGTAGAGATCCTGCGGGCTCACGGGATCGAGCGGATCCTCGACGTGCGAAGGTTCCCGGCGTCGCGCAAGTGGCCGCACTTCAACGCGGCGAGTCTCGAGGTCACTTTGCCGGCGTCGGGGAGCGATTACGTCGGGATGCCGGAGCTGGGCGGCCGTCGAAGGGCAAACCCGGAATCGCCGCACACAGCGTGGCGCGTCGAAGCCTTTCGCGGCTACGCCGACTTCATGGACACAGCCGAGTTTGCGGCCGCTCTCCGGCGCGTGATCGAGCTCGCCGGAGAAAAACCGAGCGCCCTGATGTGCGCGGAAGCGCTGCCGTGGCGCTGCCACCGGTCCCTGATCGGCGACGCGCTTCTGGCCCGAGGCCTCGACGTCCTCGAAATCCTGTCGGAGAAGGAAGCGCGCGCGCACAAGCTTCCCGGTTTCGCGCGTCTGGACGGAACCCGGGTGATCTACGACGGGCTTCCGTCGGGGGCCTTGGACTCGAGACCTTAGAGCTGAGACTCCCTCGTCACGCCAGCACGGCGACCGCCACGGCTCCCGGGCCTCCGTGAACGCCCAGCGCTGGGCCGCACTCGGTGATCATGACGTCGCTCTCCGGGTAGCGCTCCCGGATCTCGCGCGCGAGCGCCTCCCCGAGCTCGGCGGCGTCGCAATGCGCCACGCCGAATCGCCGCGCGACGCTCCCCGCCGCAGCCGCTTCGAAGAGGAGCGCCATCATCTTGCGGTGCGCCGAGACGAAGCCGCGGGCCTTCGCCGCCGCCTTCGCCGTGCCGTCGGAAGAGACCGTCAGCACTGGCAGAAGTCCCAGGACCTTCGCGAAGAAACCCCTGAGTGGGGACACCCGCCCTCCTCGGACCAGGTGTTCCAGCGTGGGGGCCGCGATGTAGAGGCGCGCGCGCCCGGAAGCCTCCCGCGCGATCCGCGAGACTTCCTCGGCGCTCTTACCGGCGGCGGCGGCCTCGGCGGCCGCGCGCACGACGAGCCCCAGTGCGACCGAGACCGTCTTGCTGTCCACGTGCTCGAACCGCGTCTTCTCGACCGGACGGGAGCCGACGAGGGCCGCCTGGTAGGTCCCCGAAACGGCCGAGGAGAGATGAATGGACACGATCGAGCCCGCGTGCGTGGCCATGTTCTGGTAGACCTGCGTGAAGTCCGCCGGCGGAGGCTGCGAGGTCCTGGGAGTCTCCCGCGTGACCGCGAACCGCGCGTAGAACTCGGACGGAGTCAGCGTCACTTTGTCCAGATAGTTCTCGGAGCCGAAGTAGACCCGGACCGGCACGACCCCGATGTTCAGCTCTTCGAAGAGCGACGGCGGCAGGTCACAGGTCGAATCCGTCACCACCGCCACCCGCGCCGCACGATTCTGATCGAAGCGGGTCTCGTGCTGGGCCCGCATGTCCTCCACCTTGGTCTGAGCCACCTCCGCCAGCTTCGCCGCCGCCTCGAAGAGTCTCTCCGGCTCGTTGGTGTGGGCGTGCAGCCGCAGCTTCCGGGAGCTGCCGGCGATCACGATGGAATCGCCGAGCAGCGCGGCCTGCCGGCGCAGCTCGTCACGGTCGATCGAGTCCCCTTCCAGAAGGGCCTCCGTGCAGTAACGGAAGAGGATCGACTCGAGCTGCTTGTCGAAGACAGCCGCCTGAACGTCCTCCGGCGGCTCCGGCGGCGCGTGCCGGGCCGCCTCGCGCAGGTATCGGACGATCCCTTCCACCAGGTAGACGAAGCCCTGCGCCCCGGCGTCCACGACCCCCGCCTTCTGCAGCACCTTCATCTGGTTCGGGGTGTTCTCGAGGGACTTCTTCGCCTCCCGCAGGGACTCCGGCAGCAACTCGGCGAAATCCCGGACCTCTTCCGCGCGGCGTCGCACCGCGCCCGCCCAGTCCCTCACGACCGTCAGGATGGTTCCCTCGACCGGCCGGGCGATCGCGGCGTACGCGGACTCAGCAGCCCGCGTGACGGCCGCCCCGAAATCCCGCGTCGAGGCGCGCGGGGCGTTGGGGAGCGCCTCGGAGAAGCCGCAGAAGAACTGGGCCAGGATGGCGCCCGAGTTGCCTCGGGCCCCGGCCACCGCCTCATCCGCGATCGCCCGTGACATTTCCCGGACGTGCCGTTGCCGGACGCGGGCGATGCCCGCGGAGATCTTCTGGAGCGTCGAGGCGAGATTCGTGCCTGTGTCGCCGTCGGGGACGGGGAAGACGTTGATTTTGTTGAGCGGCTCGGCGCGCTCGACCACGAAGCGCGCCCCCGCGATGACGGAGCGCGCCAGGCGCCGCCCATCCAGGTAACCGACCGCGATCACGACTTGAGGTGGGCCGGCTGAGCCTCCGGCGCGACGGAGCGGGCGCGCGCGGTCCTGGTCTCCTCCGAAAGGACGGGGAGCCGCTCCAGATACAGCAGCACGACTCCACAGCCCATGCAGGCCCAGGAGAAGACCCTGTCGCCTCCCCAATCGAAGAGCCGTCGCTTCCAGGGACTCCGCCAGAACCGGAATGTGGCGCTGCGCGACCGCACCAGCTCGCCTCCGCACAGGGGGCACTTTCGCCGCAGCGCGTTCATGGACTTGCCCGGAGGATATCGCAGGAAGAAACCGGAGTCGGAAGGCGAGGCCTCCTACCGGGCGCCGCCTCCCGCCC
>JBKPBH010000004.1:0-15989 GCA_046726795.1 Acidobacteriota bacterium | reverse complement strand
ACCATGATGTAGTGGAAGTGCGCGATCACGAAGTAGGTGTCGTGGACGTGCACGTCCACGCCGAGCGTCGCGAGAAAGAGCCCGGTCAGGCCCCCGATCGTGAAGAGGCCGATGAAGCCGAAGGCATAGAGCATCGGCGTGCGGTAGGAGATCGAGCCCTTGTACATGGTCGCCGTCCAGTTGAAGACCTTGACGGCCGAGGGTATGGCGACCATGAACGACAGGAACGAGAAGATCAGCCCGGCATACACCGATTGGCCCGAGACGAACATGTGGTGGCCCCAGACCAGGAAGCCGAGGACCGCGATCCCGATCGAGGCGAACGCCACGAACTTGTAACCGAAGATGTTCTTGCGGGAAAAGGTCGTGACGAGCTCCGAGATCACGCCCATCGCCGGCAGCACCATGATGTACACGGCCGGGTGCGAGTAGAACCAGAAGAGATGCTGGAAGAGGATCGGGTCGCCTCCGAGCGCTGGGTCGAAGAGCCCCAGATGCAACACGCGCTCGACTCCGACCATGAGGATCGTCACGGCGATGACCGGAGTGCCGAGCACGAAGATGAGGCTCGTCGCGTAGTGGCTCCACACGAAGAGCGGGAGGCGGAACCAGGTCATCCCCGGCGCGCGCATTGTGTGGATCGTCACGATGAAGTTCAGGCCCGTCAGGATCGAGGAGAAGCCCGTGATGAAGATCCCCACGGCCGTGGCGATGACATGAGAGTTGGAGGAGGCCGTGCTGTAGGGCGTGTAGAAGGTCCAGCCCGTATCCACCCCGCCGTGCACGATCGCCCACAGCGTGAACAGAGCGCCGGCGACGTAGATGTACCAGGAGAGGAGATTCAGCCTCGGAAACGCGAGGTCCTTGGCGCCGATCATCATCGGAATGAAGAAATTCCCGAGGACCGCCGGGATCGACGGTATCAGGAAGAAGAAGATCATCGTGACCCCGTGCATCGTGAAGAGCTTGTTGTAGGTCTCGGCTTGCACGAGGTCTCCCTCGGGCGTCAGCAGCTCCAGGCGGATCAGGAGCGCGAAGAAGCCGCCCAGGAAGAAGAAGAGCGTGATGGATGCCAGGTACAGAAGCGCGATGCGCTTGTGGTCTCGCGTCAGAAGCCAGGACCGGACGCCGTAGGCGGCATTCAGGTAGTTCTCGCGAGGCTCCTGCGGCTCGGGCTCGTGGACGGCGGCGGACATTACTTCGTCCTCTCCTTCTGAGGGGGCGTGGGGGGCGCGGCGCGGTTGACGGGCGGCATCGCGGCGGCCGCCGGCGCGGTGGACGGCTTGGACAGGGATTTGACGTAGGCGACCAGCTGGAGGAGCTCCTCCTCGCTGACGAGCCCCTGGAAGGTCGGCATGATCGGCTGGAAGCCCGCGACGATCTTGGCGTTCGGGGTCAGGATCGACTCGCGGATGTAGGACTCGTCCGCGACGATCGTCCGCCCGTCGGCGAGCTGCACCTGCCTGCCGAAGAGACCCTCCAGGTTCGGCCCGCGGGCGAGCGAGTCGGGCCGGTGGCAGGTGTTGCAGGCGTGCCTCTGGAAGAGCTTGCCGCCGGTGGCGGCGAGAGACTCGGAAGCGATGCCGCCGGAAAGCCAGGCCTGGTAGTCGGCCGGCTCCATCGCGTGGACCCAGCCGATCATCGCGGAGTGTTTGGTCCCGCAGTACTGCGCGCAGAAGATGCGGTAGCGCCCGCTCCGGGTCGCCTCGAACCAGGCCGTCGCGTAGCGCCCCGGAACGACGTCCTTCTTCATCCGGAAGGCCGGCACGAAGAAGTCGTGGATGACGTCCTCGGAGGTGAGGGTCAGGCGCACCGCGCGGCCCACCGGAACGTGCAGCTCGTTGATCTCGCGCTGGCCGTCGGCATGCTGGATCTTCCACATCCACTGCTTGCCGATGACGTTGACTTCGAGCGCGTCGTTGGGAGGCCGGTTCATGCCGAAGAAGAGCTTCGCTCCCCAAAAGAAGAAGGACAGGGCGATCGCCAACGGGATGACCGACCAGGCGATCTCGAGCTTGAGCGCTCCCTCGATGCCCCGGGGCAGCTCCGTTTCGGAGCGGCGGCGATACCGGATCGCGAAGACGATGACGAGCAGGGCGATGAGCGTCGCGAAGAACGCGCTGACCGCCACGAGATAGAAGTAGAGAGCATCCACGCGCCCGGCCATCGTCGAGGCCTGCTCCGGAAAGAGCGGAAGAGTGGGCCCCATCAGTGCCGTCGCTCCGCGCTGCGCGAGGGACCTGCGCCCTGCGGGCGCACCGGCGAGCGACTCGGCTGGATGCGGCCTCGATCGCTCGCCTGGTCCCCTGCTCCGCGCTGCGCTCCCGCGGCGTGAGCCTCCTCCCTCGCTTGGCTCGGGAGACTACTCACGCCGCGACCGGGGCCTTCCCCCCCTCCGCCCGGGACAGGGCCAGGGTAAGAGCGCTGCCGGCGCGTATCTCTTCTCCACATGACGGCTAAGAACGTCGAGAGGATGAGGACGGCCGCGACGCCCCCCATCCGCACGACCGACAGGATCGCCGCGCTGTACCGCGCGAGCTTCGGGTCGTAGTGGTAGCAGAAGAGGAGGATCTGGTCCACGGCGGACCCGATCCGCCTGTTGGAGGCCTCCACCAGCGCCAGGCGCAGATCGCGCGGCCCGTACTCGATACCGTAGAAATAGCGCGAGAGTCGGCCCTCCGGCGTCGCGACGTAGAGGGCGGCGCCGTGCGCGAACTGGCCGGTCGCCTCGTCGTACCGGTAGCGGAACCCCGCGGCCCGTGTCACGCGCTCGATGGATCCGGCCCTGCCGGTCAGGAAGTGCCAGCCCGCTGCCGCGCCCGGGCGTCGGTACTCATCCAGGTACGCCTTCTTCTTGGCCGCCGCGTCGCGCGGCCTGTCGCGCGGGTCGAAGCTCACCGCCACGACATCGAACTCCTTCCCGGCGTCGAAGGAAACGACTCGCAGCGCGGAGACGAGGCCGTTGAAGACCTGTGTGCAGAGCATCGGGCAGTTGTAGTAGGCGAGGACGAGGACGACCGGGCGGCGACCGAAGTACTGACCCAGCCGCACCGGCCGGCCGAGCTCGTCGGCGAAGAGGGCATCGAGCGGAAGCGTCTGCCCGAGGCGCTGCTCGATCCCGACGTCCCGCAGTATGGGCGGGCGCTTATCCTCCGCGCGCGCAGCGAGTGCCCAAGAGAATCCGAGCAGGGCCAGGACGGCAGTCTTCAACGGCCTCCTCCCGGAACGACGGGCGGCGCGGCGGCGGGTAGCGGCATCGGCACAGGTGCGGCCATGGGCTTGGAGGGAGGGAGACCGTGCTGGACCAGGATCTCCATCGCCCGGTCGATCGGAATGCGCACGACGCCGCCGGGCTTGTCCACCCAGCCGTAGGTCGTCAGCACCGCATCCTCTTCCGCGCGGAGCCGCTGGCGGGGCAGAAGCGGATATGCCTCGAGCCTTGGCTCGGGGGGCGTGCGCTTGAGGCTCGCCGCAATCGCCGGCGCGAGCGGCCGCTCCGACGAGCGCTCCTGCCTCTCGAGCCACCGAAAGAGCCCAAACATCGCGGCACTGATGGCGATCGAGCTGACGGCGAGCCAGAAGGCGAAGAGCAGCACGCCACGCGTGTTGACGTCGCGGCTGCGGGCGACAGGGTCGCCGGTCGGATCAGTGCTCCGCATGGGCGAGTGTCCTCGTGAACTCGGGGTCGTGGACGGGCAGGAGGGGACGCTCTTCGAGCTGCCAGAGGAAGACGGCGAGCCACACGCCGCCGATCCCGATCGGCGCGGCGAGGTCGAGCCAGTGAAGCTGGAAGCGGGCGCTTCCCGGGGAACTGGCGGCCTGCGTGAAGACCGGCCGCACGAGCCAGTACACGTCTACGAAGCGCATCAGGACGACGAGCGCCGCGACGGAGGCGAGGATCCTTGGATTGCGGTTGGCGCCTTCCGGGAGGAGGAGCAGAAACGGCAGAGCGAAATGGAGCACGATCAACGCGGCGCCCACCCACCCCCAGCCCCCCGCGAGTCGCCGCAGGTACCAGGGGATCTCCTCGGGCAGGTTGCCCGCCCAGATGATCAGATACTGGGCGAACGCGACGTAGGACCAGAACATGACGAAGGCGAGCAGGAGCTTGCCCAGGTCGTGGAAATGGGAGGACCGGACGTACCCGGCGAAGGGCGGCTGCCGTGACAGGAGGACCAGGGCGGCGGTCACGAAAGCGAGCGCGTTCAAGGCCTGTCCCGCGATGTAGAGCACGCCGTACATCGTCGAGAACCAGTGCGGCTCGAGCGACATGACCCAGTCGATCGAGGCAAACGTCATGGTCAACCCATAGGCCACCAGGCCCCCGGCCGAAAGGAGCTGGAGTTTCCTCGTGAGGACCGGGCTTGCCTCGTGGTCCTGCTCGAGGGACCAGCGATTGAGGTAATAGGCGATGGCCATCCAGACGGTGAAATAGAAAGCCGTCCGGGTGAGGAAGAAGGGGACGTTCAAGTACGCTTCCTTGGCCTGAAGAAGCGCGTCTTTCGCGACCTCCTCGGGCCTCGCCCAGGAGTAGAGACGCTTGACTCCGAACGCGATGGGGAGAAAGAGCACGGCGATGAGCGGGAGCGTCCGCGTGCCGGACTCCAGCATCCGCCGGATCGGGATCCCCCACGCTCCTCCGGTCAAGTGGTGAAGCATGACCACCGCCAGGCACCCCAAGGTGAGCCCGGTGAAGAAGACGTAGCCGAAGAGATAGCCGCGGAAGAACGCGTCGGGGGAGAGAAGAGCTCCGGCGGCGGACGCGGCGAGGGAGACGGCCCCGACGGCGAGCGCCGGTCGCCGCACACGATCAATCCTGGCCGTGAGGCCGGGCGACGCACTCGCGTTCACCGGACCACCGGCTTGTTGCGGCTTTCCTGGCCCATTTCCCGTTCGACGGGGATGCTCGCGGGGGGCGCGGCCTGTCGGTCGAGCGCACCGCGCTGTCCGCCGGGCACCTCGGAGAGCGGCGCGTGCTGGGATAGCTGGAGCGCCTTGATGTAGGCGGCGATCGCCCACCGGTCGGAGACCTCGACCTGTGAGGCGTAGTCCGGCATCGCGCCCAGGCCGTTGGTGATCACGTCGAAGAAATGGCCCACCGGCGCGTCGCGGAGCCGATCGATGTGGAAGGATGGAGGAGGCTGATACCCGCGGCGCACGACCATGCCGTGGCCGCCGCCTGTTCGGTCGTGGCAAGGCGAGCAAAAGATGTTGAACCGCTCCCGCCCGCGGGCGAGAAGCTCCGCCGTCAGCGGCACCGGCAGCGTCGCGGCCAGGTCGTGGCCCTGCTTGCCCTCGTAGAGCTTCCGGTCGGCGCGAAGCCAGCCGCGCGGGACCGTTCCCTCCGGCAACGGCCGGGAGGCGCGCCGGTCCGCGAAGAAACGCGACTCGCCGAGCGGCTTGTACTTCGGCTGGTCGTACATCTCCTGTCGACACCCGCACAGCGCGGTCAAGAGCGCCCCGGTCAAGAGCAAGAGGTGATAGGTGGTAGGTGATAGGTGATAGGGACGAGAGCCTGGTCCTCCCCCTACCACCTTCCACCTAACACCCACCACCTTCATCACTCCTCCACCACCGTGACTTCGCGAGCGCCGAGGCCGGTCAGGAAAGCCTTCGTCTCCTCTACGTCGAAGAGAGGATCCGTCGCTTCGACGGAAAGGAAGAAGCGATCCCGTGAGGCGAGCGCGAACCGCGGAACGTTGAAGACCGGGTGATAGGGCATGGGTAGACCGTTCAATCCCAGCATGCCGAGAACCGCCGCGATCGCCGCGAAGAGAACGGTCAGCTCGAAGGTGATCGGAATGAAGGACGGCCAGCTCGCCAGCGGCCGGCCACCGACATTGATCGGGTAATGGACTGCGGAGGCGAACCACTGCATGGACAGGGCGGTCGCGCATCCGAGAGCCCCTCCGAGGAAGACAATGACCGGGAGCTTCGTGCGCGGGAGGGCCAGCGCCTCCGTGAGCTCGTGGATCGGGTAAGGCGTGTAGGCATCCATCCGGCGGTAGCCCGCCCCGCGGGCAAGGCGAGCCGCCTCGATCAAGGCGGTCGGCGTGTCGAACTCGGCGAGCAGTCCGTGGAGCCTGTGACGGGAGTCCCGGGAATCCCGTCCCGCGGTCGGCGTCCTTCCCGTCACGTCCGGTCCTCCGGGGCGACTTCCGCCTCAGGCACGAGCGTGCGCATCTCGAAGATCGAGATCATCGGCAGAAAGCGGATGAAGAGGAAGAACAGCGCGGCGAAGAAGCCGATCGTGCCGATGTAGGTCGCCCAGTCGTACTTCGTCGGGTAATACATCCCCCAGGCGGATGGGAGAAAGTCGCGGTGGAGGCTCGTGATGACGATCATGAAGCGCTCGAGCCACATCCCGACGTTGACGATGATCGCGATGAACCAGAGGACCAGGGGGGAGGAGCGGACCGACTTCCACCAGAGCAACTGTGGCGTCACGATGTTGCAGAGCATCAGTCCCCAGAAGATCGGCCAGTACGGCCCGGTCATGCGGTTCCAAGCGGTGAACTTCTCGTAGGGGCTGCCGCTGTACCAGGCCATGAAGAACTCGATCATGTAGCCGTATCCGACGATCAGGCCCGTCGCGAGCAGGATCTTGGCCATGTTCTGGAGGTGGCGTAGCGTCACGAAGTCTTCGAGCTTGTACACCGCGCGCAGCGGGATGGCGATCGTCAGGACCATCGCGAAGCCCCCGTAGATCGCCCCGGCCACGAAATAGGGGGGAAAGATCGTCGAGTGCCAGCCGGGGATGATGCCGATGGTGAAGTCGAAAGAGACGACGGTGTGGACCGAGACGACGAGCGGCGTCGCGATGCCCGCCAGCAGCAAGTAGGCCGTGTCGTAACGGTGCCAGTGCATGGCCGAGCCGCGCCACCCCATCGCGAGCATCCCGTAGGCGATCTGGGCGAACTTCTTCTTCGCGCGATCGCGCAGCGTGGCGAGGTCCGGGATGAGCCCCACGTACCAGAAGAGGAGCGAGACGGTGGCGTAGGTCGAGACCGCGAAGACGTCCCAGACGAGCGGGCTCCGCCACTGCGGCCAGAGCGCCATTGTGTTGGGATAAGGAAGGAGCCAGTAGGCGAGCCAGGGGCGCCCGAGGTGCAGCAACGGGAAGAGCCCCGCCTGCGCTACGGCAAAGAGCGTCATGGCCTCGGCGAAGCGGTTGATCGAGGTCCGCCACTCCTGCCGCAGGAGGAGCAGGATCGCGGAGATGAGCGTCCCGGCGTGGCCGATCCCGATCCACCAGACGAAGTTGACGATCGCGAATCCCCATCCCACCGGCGCGTTGACGCCCCAGATCCCGATGCCGCGCGCCAGGAGCATGCCGATCGAGAAGAGGAGGACGATCGTCAGCAGGAATCCGATCCCGAAGCCGACGGTCCAGAAGACAGGGGTCTTCCGCGTCAGGACGATCGAGGAGATCTTGTCCGTGACGGAGGCGAAGGTGTGTCCCGGTCCAATGACGTCGCGATCCTCGGGGGGGCCGGCGGGGAACAGATCGGGCTCCTTCACGAGGTCTTCCTCTCCACGTCCCAGCTCCCGGAGAAGGCCGGGTTCGGGTTGTGGACGGCGGCAAGATAGGTCGTGCGGGGCCGTGTCCCGAGCTCTTCCAGGAGCCCGTAGTTGACCGGCGCCTGCCGCCTCCGGGTCACCGCGCTCGCCGGGTCCCGCAGGTCGCCAAAGACGATCGCCTCGGCCGGGCAAGCCTGCTGGCAGGCGGTCACGATCTCGCCGTCGCGGACGCGACGGTTTTCCTTCTCGGCCTGGATCTTGCCGGCCGCGATCCGCTGGACGCAGTACGTGCACTTCTCCATGACGCACCGCCAACGCACCGTGACCTCGGGATTGGCCAGCATGCGCATCGAAGGGGCGCGGAATTGCGTCCCGTAGTGAAAAAAGTTGAAGCGCCGCACCTTGTAGGGGCAGTTGTTGGCGCAGTACCGCGTGCCGACGCAGCGGTTGTAGACCATGTCGTTCAACCCCTCCGCGCTGTGCACGGTGGCGGCGACGGGGCAGACGAGCTCGCACGGCGCGTCCTCGCAGTGCATGCAGGGGATGGGCTGGTGGTAGGTCCGCGGGTTCGCCGGATCCCCTTCGAAGTAGCGGTCCACGCGGAGCCAGTGCATGGCATGCCCGCGCCCGGTCTCGCGCTTGCCGACGGTGGGGATGTTGTTCTCCGCCTGGCAGGCGACGACACAGGCGTTGCAGCCCGTGCAGGCGTTGACGTCGATCGCCATGGCCCAGGCGTACTCGTCGCGCGGATACGGGCGGTACGCCGAGTCTTCGGGCCCCGGCGCGGGGGCCTCTTCCCGCGCGAAGTTCGGGTTCTTTTCGTACTCCTCGAGGCTGCCCGCCCGCACGATCGCGCGCCCTTCCATGCTCTGGTGGTGCTGGGTCGTCACGAGCGGGTAGGTCCGGCCGGTCCTCGCGATCTCGAGCCCGGTCCCTCCCGCGAGCGCGGTCGAGGGGCGCAGAGCATACGCGTCGAAGCCGGTCTTCGTGCCGAGCCGGCCGGCGCGGGTTCTCCCATAGCCGAAATGGAGCGTCGCCGAATCCTGCGCGTGGCCCGGGAGAATCCAGACCGGGACCTCGAGGGAACGCCCCCCGAAAGTCATGCGTACGACCTCCTCGTTGGCGACGCCCAGGCGCTTCGCCGTCGCCGGTGAGAGGAGAACCGCGTTGTCCCAGGTCAGCTTCGTGATCGGCTTGGGCAGCTCCTGGAGCCACCCGTTGTTGGCGAACCGCCCGTCGTAGACCGTCGGATCCGCCCGGAAGACGATCTCCAGGGAATCGGCAATCGGGTGATCGGGTGAACGGGTGATCGAGGAGAGAGCCGATGCCTTGACGGGCCTGGTCTCGGACGTTGTGCCGGCGATGACTCCATCGTGGAGCGCGCGCCGCCAGCCCGCCTCGAAGTCGGGGCCGAGCCGGTCCTTCCAGTAGTCGCGCACGATCTCGTAGGAGGTCCGTTCGGGCTGATTCGTCAGCGAGGCGACGGCCTCGTGCGCCGTCTTGCCTCCGTAGAGAGGAGCGATCAGGGGCTGGACGATGGAAGCCGTTCCGTCGAAAGCGCGCCCATCGCTCCAGGACTCGAGCCAATGCGCCTCTGGCACGTGCCAGCGGCAGAGGGCCGAGGTCTCGTCCTGATAGGCGGAGAGGTGAGCGGAGACCCGGACCTTCTGGAGGGCCTTCGCGAAGGGAAGGTCGGCCGGCGCCGTGAACGCGGGATTGCCTCCCAGGATCACGAGCGTCTCAACGCGGCCCGACTCCATATCCGCCACGAGCGCGCGCAGGGACTCTGCCTGCGGCTCGGGACGCACGGGAACCGGCACGATGTAGAAGACCGTTTGACCGGCGTTCCCGAGAGCGTCGTTGATCGCGTGGACGAGCGCGTGCACCGCCGGAGGCTGCCCCTCTCCCGCGAGGACGAGGCTCCTCCCGCGGTGGACCTTCAGGTCCTCCCCGACCGCGCGCGCGAAGGGGGACGCCGCCGATCCAGGCCCGCCGGCGACCACGCCGGCCACCTCGCGCGCGAAGCGTTCCGCGTCGGCGGCCCGCATCGGCAGCCGGTGATCGGCCATGGCTCCGGTCACGCCCGGCGTGGATTCCACGGCGTAGAGCCGGTTCATTCGGCCTCGGTCGCGGGAGCGGCGGCGCGCGGCGAATTCCCGCACCGACCGGAGGTGGCCGGGGCCGCAGGCGAGGAAGTCGGCGTCGAGGGCAAGGATCACGTCCGCCTTCGAGCAATCGAGAACCAGGTCCAGCGGCTGCCCGAAGGAGGCCCTGGTTCCGGCCCACGCGTTGTCCCGGTTGGCCGGCTCCCACTGATGCCAGCGGGCCTCGGGCAGCTCCATGAGAATCGCGGCGAGCTGGGCGCCAAGCGTGGGCGAGCCGACTGTCTCCGACAGGATCCGCAGGCCGCGCCCCTTCCCCTCGCGCGCCTTCTCGACGGCGGCCCGCATGGCCGAGAGGAACGCGGGCCAAGCGCGGATCTCGCCCAGGTATGTCACCGTCTGCGAACGGTCCGGGTCGTAGAGGCCGTAGGGCCCTGCCTGGGAGAAGGCGTCCGTCGCCCCGAGGCTCGCAGGGTGCAGGGGATTGCCTTCGACCTTCGTCGGGCGCCCCATGTGGCTCTCGACCAAGAGGCCCGTGGCATAGCCCGAGAGGGACATCGCGGTCGCGAAGAAGAGGGGCTTCCCCGGGACGATCTCTTCGGGCTGCCGGACATAGGGAACGATCTTCTCGGCCGGCTGCCGTGTGCACGCCGTCAGCCCCGCGAGTGCCAGCGACACGCCGCCCAATTTCAAGAGCTCCCTCCGGTCCAGCCCGGAGGCGTACGCCATCAACTCCTCGGAGCTCTCCTCGCCCGGCGTCTTCCCCTCCCGTTCCTGGAGGCTTCTCCAGTATCGGGGCGCGGGGTAGACGGGAAGCTCGGTGCCTTTACTCACGACTCACTCTTTAGCGAGGCCGGGCAAGGGCGGGCGAGTCACAGTCGGCACCCCGCTGCCCAGCCTCGGAAGAGAGGGTTCAAAGGCGGTTCGGCGAGGTGACTCGCGACGGAATCCGTCCTTGACTTTACTTTCAACTTTCAACTCTCAACCCTCAACTCTCAACGCTCATCATCGATGGCACGTCGAACAGCTCTCCAGGGCTGTGCGGCTTCGCAAGCGGTACCGCTTCGCGAGCTCGAGTCCATACGTTTCCCGATCCACACCCTCCGGAGGCTGCCAGCCCATCGTGAAGACTTCTTCGCGGGGGCGCAGGAACTTTTCCGGGTGGCGGTGGCATTCGAGACACCATCCCATCTGGAGCCGTGCCGCCTGCCAGACGAGAGGCATCTGGTCGACGCGTCCGTGGCAGGTCTCGCACCCGACCCCCTTGGCGACGTGGATCGAGTGGTCGAAATAGACGAAATCGGGCAGGTCGTGGACGCGGGTCCACTCGAGCGAGCGGTCCGTCCGGTAGCTCTCCCGCACGGGCTCCAGGTACGGGCTCTGCAGCCAGATCTGGGAGTGACAGTTCATGCAGGTCTTCGTCGGCGGGATCCCGGCGAAGGCAGCCTTCTCGACCGAGGTGTGGCAGTAGCGGCAGTCGATCCCGACCGCCCCGGCGTGGTGCGCATGCGAGAACTGGATCGGCTGCTCGCGCGCGACGGTCTGCTCGGTCGTGTAGGGAGAAGCCTCGAGGTCGTAGAAGACCCACAGCGCCAGGGCCAGGAGAAAAACCGCGCCGAAGATCGAGGCGCGCGAGATCGTGTTGGTCGAACGGTGAAAGATTTGCGCCATGGAGGCGCGTTCTCCTTTCGCCGGGCCGTGTCGGCGCGTAGTCTATTTCAGGTTGGATTGGAGTCCGGGATTTCGTGAGCCGGATCCAGGTGAGACAGCCCTCGCGTCTCCCGCTCGCGCGGGACAAGCCTCGAGTCGCCGTAGGCGAGCGTTTCGGCTCTCTCGGTCGAAGACTCAGGCCGCGCCGAGCGCCAGCCGCAGGACCTCCGCCAGGTGCAGAGCCTCGCGGCCGGTCCCCTGCCGGATCTGCTCGCGACAGGAGAAGCCGTCGGCGATGATCAGGGTCTGGTTAGAAGCTCGGCGGACCTCGGGCAGGAGGACACGTTCGCCGCAGCGGACCGAGACGTCGTAATGCTCTCCGCGCTCGAACCCGAAGGAACCCGCCATGCCGCAGCAACCGGAGTCGAGGGCGCTCAGATCGAGCCCGATGCCACGGAGGATCTCCTCCTCGTCGGTCATGTTCATGACCGCGCGCTGGTGACAGTGTCCCTGGAGGATCGCAGGGCGCCGAAGAAGAGGCGGACGGAAGGCCGGCGCTTTCCGGCGGAGGAGCTCTGCGAGAGTCCAGGTCTGGCCGGATAGCTTTCGGGCGTCCCCGTCGTCGGCAAAGAGACCGGGGAGCTCGTCGCGGAACACGGCGGCGCAGGACGGCTCGAGGACGACCACGGGAACTCCGGCGCGAATCTCGTCGCGAAGCTCTTCGAGGAGGCGCCTCAAGACGCTCCGGGCGAGTCCCAGCATGCCGTAGTCGTAAAGAGGCCGGCCGCAGCAGAGAACCGAGCGCGGGATGCCGACCCGGAACCCCGCCGCTTCGAGCACTTCGACCGCCGCGCGGCCTGTCTCCGGGCGAAAGAAGTTGTTGAAGGTGTCGGGGAAGAGCAACACGGAAGGCGCGCCGGAATTGGCCTCGGCCCGTCGGCGGAACCAGGCCCGAAACGTCTGGGAGGCGAAGCGCGGGATCTCTCTCTCCGGGGCGATTCCCGCGGCGGCTCGAGCGAGGGCTCGGAGTCCGTGCGTCTGCGTGAAAAAGTTGGCCAGTCCGGGCGCGAGCGCGGCGGCGCGCGACCACCAGTGGACGAGACCGAACGCGTAGGCCGAGCGGGGCCGCAGTCTGCCTCGCCAGTAGTGCGAGAGGAACTCGGCCTTGTAGGTCGCCATGTCCACGCCGACCGGACAGTCGCTCTTGCACCCCTTGCACGAGAGGCAGAGGTCCAGCGCCTCCCGCACCTCGCGACTCCTCCAGCCATTCCGGATCGTCTCGCCTCGCATCATCTCGAAGAGGAGCCGCGCGCGGCCGCGCGTCGAGTGTTTCTCCTCGCGCGTGACCATGTAGCTCGGGCACATCGTGCCGCCGGAGGGGCGGCGGCACTTGCCCATGCCGACGCAGCGCAGGAGGGCGCGCGGGAAGCTCCCCTCGTCCTCGCGGTAGGCGAATTCGGTCTGGAGCGCGGCCGGCCTGTACTCCGTCCCGAGGCGCAGGTTCTCCGTCGCGGAGTAAGCGTCCACGACCTTGCCCGGATTCATCCTCCCCTCCGGGTCCCAGATCCGCTTGAACCTGCGGAAGGCCTCGACGAGCTCCGCGCCGAACATCTTCGGCAAGAGCTCGGCGCGCGCCTGCCCGTCGCCGTGCTCACCGGACAGAGACCCTCCGTGCGAGACGACCAGGTCCGCGGCCTCGTCCAGGAAGGCCCGGAAGCGCGCGATCCCTTCCCGTGTCTCCAGATCGAAGTTGATGCGTGTGTGCAGGCAGCCTTGCCCGAAGTGTCCGTAGAAATCTCCTTCGTAGCCGTGCTTCTCGTAAAGCCGGCGCAAGTCCCGCAGGTAGGCGCCGAGCCTAACGGGCGGGACCGCCGAGTCTTCCCATCCTTCCCACGTCAAGGGCTTGCCCGGGACGTGCGCGGTCGCGCCCAGGGCCGACTCCCGCACGCGCCAAACCAGCCACTCCTCCGACGGGTCGGCGTAGAGCTTGGCGTCCACCGCGCCGCCGCGGAGCTCGCGGGCGAGCCGCCGGGCCTTCTCGTCGGACTCGGCCCGGGAATCGCCGCCGAATTCGATCAGGAGCCAGCCCCTTCCCCGCGGGAGCAGGCCCGAGCCGGCCGGGAGGATTCCGATCGCCTGAGTGTCGGCGACGAGCCGGTCGTCGAAGCCTTCCAGCCCGATCGGCCGATGCGCGAGGACCTCGAGCACACGGTCCGCCGCCGCCGCGACGTCTTCGAAACCCGCCACGAGCAGAGTCCGCGCCTTCGGGTTTGGAATCAGGCGCGCCGTCGCCTCGAGCACCGTCACGCAAGTGCCCTCCGAGCCGACCAGGGCGCGCGCCACGTGGAAGCCTTTTTCGGGCAGCAGGTACGGCAGGTTGTAGCCGGACACCCGGCGCGGGATGTCGGGGAATCTCGAGCGGATCCGGTGGGCGTACTCATCCCGGAGCGCCTTCAAGTCCGCGTAAATCCGGCCGCGGCGGCCTCCTTCGGCGATGATCCCCTCGAGCTCTTCTTCGGAGGTCTCTCCGACGCGCATCCGAAGGCCGTCGCCGGTGACGACGTCGAGCTCCACGACCTGATCGGCCGTGCGCGGGCCTTCCCCTTCGAAAGCGGCCATGACCGAGTGCACCCCGCACGAATCGTTGCCGATCATCCCTCCGAGCGTGCAGTGCTCGTGCGTCGCCGGATCGGGCCCGAAGGTCAGACCATGCGGGTGTGCGGCGCGGCGCAGGTCGTCCAAGATCGCCCCCGGTTCGACGCGTGCGAGTCTTCTGTCCGGATCGACTTCGAGGACACGGTTGAAGTGCCTCGACATGTCGAGAACGACGGCGACGTTGCAGCACTGCCCCGCCAGGCTCGTGCCCCCGCCGCGCGAAAGGACCGGGGCGCCGAACCGCCGGCAGAGACGGAGCGTCTCGAGGACGTCGTCCGCACCTCGAGGCAAGACCACTCCGATCGGGACCTGCCGGTAGTTGGAGGAGTCGGTCGCATAGAGCGCCCGACTCCCGGTGTCGAAGCGCACCTCGCCCTGCACTCCCCGGCGCAGCGCCGCCTCCAGCTCCCGGGCGTCCATGCCCGAGCAGTCTAAGGTCTAATGTCTGAGCTCCGCTTTCGTCGTCCGACGAGTAGCGCCGCAGCGGCAAACGACGGGGCGGATTCCTCGCTTCGCTCGGAATGACAAGTGCGGAGGGGCTCCTCGGGATGACAGGGCGAGGCAAGCGAATTCGGTCTTCCGATGTCGGAGAAGCGGCGTCGTGCCAGCCACAAAAAAAGCCCCGCCGGAAGCGGGGCTTTTCGTTCGAAGCGATGTCGCGGCTTCAGTTGCGGCCGCGGACTGGCGCGGACGGGTTGGCCGGCGGCGCCGGCGAGGTGGACAGCGTCGGGAACGCCGAGCAGAAGAAGGGACTCACGTAGGCGCAGAGCCAGGAGTCCGTCTTCTCTGACTTGAACGACTCGACCCGCCGAGACTCGGCGCGAACCTGCGTGACGGCGCTGGCACGCTCGATCCGGCTCATCCTCACGTTTCCCTCCGTGACGGCCGCCTGCGAAACGCCCGCGGAAAGAAGCGAGAAGACGAGACCGCTGACGATGCTCGAAACCCCTTTCGATTTCATCGCTAGCCTCCCTTCCAGTGCGGCCGCAGCGTCGTGATTGGCGTCGCGGTCGCTCCTTGCGACTTCAAGGCACGTGCCAAACAGGAAAGCCGCTTGTCTTCAAGAGCTTGCGGTGCCACCGAAGGAGGACAGACTTGGACGGAGATTTTTCTGCCGCGTAACGAAGACGGGACGGCGAACGTCCTATTGAACGTCGGATGCAGCATTCTGATCGTTGACGATGAGGCCTCGGCGCGCGCGCGCCTGCGGGGCTTGCTCGAAGTGGAAGCAGACGCCGAAATCATTGGCGGCTCACGCCAATCGCGACTCTCGGCCTGGCCTGCGACATGTTCTATGCGCTGGCTTTCGTGCACCTGGCGCACGGAGATCCCTTCGTCGCCGCGGGGAACGGTCCTTCTTACGAGCGAGCCCTCGTCTATCTGGCTGTGTCCGTCGCCGTGATGCTGGTCGGCCCCGGACGCTTCGCCTTGGACGCGATGCTCTTCAAGGGAACGGACTGGGTCGCGGAAGAGAAGAAGGAGTGGCTCAAGATCTCCGCCGCGTGAGGCACCGTTTCAAGGCGACGGTATGCGGTACGCGGTATGCGGTATGCGGTTGGCGGTTTGCGGGAAGGAGGCCTTTCGTGGCATCCGCGCACCGCACACCGCACACCGCACACACCGCGCACCTGTCAATTCACCGTCGCCGTGAACACTTCTTCCATCAGGAACGGCCGGCGGCATCCCGTGGCCGGATCGAGCTGCCGGCGGCTGTCGGTCCAGATCGGGTGCGAGATCCCGCCGTAGGAGACGAGGCCCTCGTAGTCCCCCTGCTGGTTGCCGTAGTTGATGCCCTGGCACGGGAAGACGCCGGCGCAGTCGTGCTCGTTGGAGGAGACGTTGGTAACGCGCACGTCCGGCTGCCACGTCACGCCTCCATCCTTCGACTGCGCGAGAAAGACATCGGTCATGAACCTCTGGCCCGTCGTGTCGTTGCGCGTGTCGTAGTAGGAGACGTTGACGTCGCCGGTGACCGGGTCAACCGACATCCAGTGGTTGAAGCGATCCACGCCGGCCGCCGGGTCGCCGACGGGCGCCGGGCTCGACCAGGAGGCTCCTTGG
>JBKPBH010000003.1:0-14694 GCA_046726795.1 Acidobacteriota bacterium | reverse complement strand
GGACGCGGCCACGTCGAGCGTGCCCGTATCGAGCACATTGACGTAAGGTTGCAGCGCGCCCGAGGAGACGGAAACGCTGATGACGTCTCCCGGCTCCGGCGGCACGCCGAAGGCGGACGCGGCGGGATTGAACTCTTCGGCGATGTTGGCCGCGAGCGAAAAACTCCGGGACCCCCGCACGGTCCCGTCCGGGGCGAGCAGTCGGGCCGTGGCGCTGGCGCCGCCCGGAGCGTAGAGCCCGAAGACCGAGACCTCGGAGGCGCGGTTGCCCGTGAAAAGCGTCCTCGTCGCGCCCGGGCCGACAGACCCGGCGGAGGATAGTGCGGGCATCGCGAACCCGAACGAGGAGCCATCGTCCAGCTGCCGGGCCGAGCGAACGGTCGCGGACAGGTCCTCGGGCGTTCCGGTCGTCACCCGGAAGCGCACGGGCCCGAAGAGGACCCTCGAATTCGAGCTGGCGCCCGACAGGACGTCCGAGAGCAGGACCGTCTGGCCGGGATTCACGCTGAAGGTCGTCCTCGCCGCGAACGAGGCCGGAGAGTAGAGGTACAGAACGTCTCCGGCGACGACCGCCCCGCCGCGGTTGTAGAGGGTCGCGTCGGTCGTGATGCGCGTTCCGGGCGAGACGCCGAAGACCGCCGCCACGGGCGCCGTCAGGTCGGACGCCGCGCCGATCGTCTGCAGGACCAGCCTGGCCAGGAGGGCGTCCGAGCCGACCCAGATCGTCCCGCCCGCAATCCCGATCCCGTAGGCGTTGCGCGAAGGGAACTCGGTCCGCAGCATTCCCGGCACCACGCTCGTCGTGACGAGATCCGGGCCCGCGAAGGAGCTCACGGTGGAAGTGAAGACGGTCGGAGTGATCGTCGAATCGATCACTTTGGCCTTCAGCGCGTTGGGCGAGGCGCCCACGGTCAGCGTGACAGGCGTCAGCGAGCCCCCGACAGCGGCCGCGAGCTGCGGATCGAGCACGACGACCCGGCCGTTGGCGTCAGGGGCCTCGGAGATATAGATGCGCCCGGCGAAGATGTCGAAGTGGATCGGATTGACGAACCCCGGGTAGGAGGCCAGCTCTCCTGTTGCCGGGTTGAAGCGGTTCATCTGGGCGCCCGAAAGCTCGGAAATCCAGAGAAACCCGTTCTCGTCGAACCGGATCTGTGTGGGATTCAGCCTCCCCGAGTTCGGATCGAAAAAGGTCCAGGACGTCTCCTCGGTCGCGCCGGGCACGTAGCGGACGATGCGGTTGTTGCCGAAGTCCGTCAGCCAGAACGCTCCGTCCGGGCCGACAACCATGTCGCTGTACGCAAAGGTCGCCGTCGACCGGTAATCCACGACGTCGAGCGTGTTCGAGTCCACCAACTGCAGGCGGCCGTTGGTCTGCGGGATCCAGACCTTGCCGTCAGACGTGAGGGAGAACGCGGCCGGCCGCGACCCGGGAACGTCCCACTCCCGCAACTGTCCCGTCGCCGTGTCCAGCCGGGCGAAGATCGAGCGGCCGGCGTCGATCAGGCTTTCGCCGTTCTCGATGAACCACACGATGCTGCCATCCACCTTGAAGTCCACGGGGTTGGCCCCCAGGTTCTTGTCGTCACGGATCTGCCACTGTTTCATCGTCACTCCGTCGGCCTGGAGCTGGACGATCCGGTCGTTGGCCGGAAGGAGGAACCAGACGGTCCCGTCGGGCTGGGGCAGGACCCGGACGCCCGTGACGGGCCGGGAGTTTTCGGTTCCGAACTTCTGCCCCGCCGGCACTGTGGTCGTCTGGGCCGGGAGCGCCGAGCAGGTCAGAAGGCAGAGGAGAATCGGAGGTAAGACGCTGCGCCGCATGGACATCGAGCGATCATAACGCGCGCCGCGGCGAAGGCATTTCCGCGGCGGCTGCGGCGTTATCCTTTTGAAGAGCCATGCCCACCGCGTCCTCCGTCGCTCCCATCCTTGCGCGCCGCACGGTGCCCGCGGCGCCGGAGCTCGTCGAGCGCCTCAAGGACGGACGCCTGCGCTGCTATTCCTGCGGCCACCGCTGTCCGATCCCGGAGGGGCGCGAGGGGGTCTGCCGCGTCCGCTATAACGAAGGAGGAGTCCTCAAGGTGCCGTGGGGATACGTCGGCGCCCTCCAGTGCGATCCAATCGAGAAGAAGCCGTTCTTCCACGCGCTGCCCGGCTCCGACGCCCTTTCCTTCGGCATGCTCGGTTGCGATCTCCACTGCGCCTACTGCCAGAACTGGTTCACCTCGCAGTCGGTCCGCGATCCCGCTGCCGTCGGGCAGCCGCGGGACGTCGCACCGGAGACTTTGGCCGAGCTCGCGCGAGAGAGCGGAGCGCCGACGGTCGTTTCCACGTACAACGAGCCGCTGATCACCTCGGAATGGGCGGTCGCTGTCTTCCGGGAAGCGAAGGCCCGCGGGCTCTACACGGCGTACGTCTCCAACGGCAACGGCACTGCGCAGGTGCTCGACTACATCCGTCCCTGGGTGGACTTCTACAAGGTGGACCTGAAGTCCATGGACGACAAGCACTACCGGCAGCTAGGTGGGGTTCTCCAGAACGTCCTCGACTCGATCGAAGGGATCTATTCTCGCGGCATCTGGCTCGAGGTCCTGACGCTCATCATCCCGGGATTCAACGATTCGGAGGAAGAGCTCACCCGCGCGGCAGGCTTCGTCGCCTCCGTCTCCCGGGACATCCCCTGGCACGTGACCGCCTTCCACCCCGACTACAAGATGACGGACCGCGGCCCGACCCCGGCGGAGACCCTCGTCCGGGCGGCCCGGATCGGGACCGCGGCCGGGCTCCGATACGTCTACGCCGGCAACCTGCCCGGGCGGGTCGGAGAGTGGGAGAACACACGCTGCCCGGAATGCCGGACGACGGTCCTCGAGCGGTTCGGCTTCCGGGTCGTCGGCAACCGCCTCGAGAACGGCGCCTGCCCGACCTGCTCGACGCCGATCCCGGGCCGCTGGGACTCGCGCGTCGAGGGGACGACCCGCACACACGGAATCCCCCTGCCGGTCGTCTGAGAAATCGGTCTTCGGTGTTCGCTGTTCGGTGGGGCCCTGAGCCTCTTCCCGAACACCGAGCACCGCGCAGCGGACACCGGCCTCGGTGGCTCCCAATAGGTAAACCCGCGGTCCCACCCTTCGTCTAAGCCTTAGACAGGGAGTGAAGGGAGTCCCATGAGCTCAATCAATTGGACCAGGGACACGGCGGCCCACCTCTTGAGGCGCGCCGGATTCGGCGGCACTCCGTCAGATATCGACGCCCTTTACGCCAAGGGCCTCGAGGGCGCCGTCTCCTCGCTCGTGGACTACGAGTCCACGGACCCGACCGCTTACGAGGCCGCCCTTGCCGCAAAGAGCTACAACCTCCTGACCACGCGCGGAATCCAGCAATGGTTCCTCGACCGCATGGCCTTCTCTCCCCGGCCACTCGAGGAGAAGATGACCTATTTCTGGAACCTCCACTGGACCTCCGGGATCGCCAAGGTCAAAGGGGTCGCCCTCATCCTCAACCAGAACAAGACCGAGCGGCAGTATGCCGTCGGTAAGTTCGACGACCTCGTGGTGAAGATCTCCCAGGATCCAGCGATGCTCGTGTGGCTGGACAACTGGCTCTCTCAGGCGAGCCGCCCCAACGAGAATTACGCCCGGGAGCTCATGGAGCTCTTCACGCTCGGCGTGGGCAGCGGTTACACACAGAACGACGTCACGCAGGTCGCCAGGGCGCTGACGGGCTGGACCCTCGTTCGAGGCAGCTACACCCAGACCGACAACTACAACGGCGCGGTGTTCCAGGATAACCCGGCGATTCACGACAACGGATCCAAGACCATCCTCGGAAAGACCGGCGCCTGGAGCGGCTCCGACGCCATCGCCATCATCCTGAACTGGAGCGACGCGCAGGGGACGAAGTCGGGACGCTTTCTGGGCGCCAAGCTCTGGACCTTCTTCGCCTACGAGAACCCGACGGACTACGTCGTCAACCAGCTCGGAGCGATCTACGACTCGACCGCTCATTCGGTCCGGGAGGTCGTGCGCGCGATCTTTCTCTCCGCCGAGTTCTACGAGGCCCACACTCGGAAGACCTGGGTGCGCAGCCCCGTCGAGTACGCCGTGGCGCAGGTGCGGATGCTCGAGGGGGCGAGCGATTTCTCGAGCGCAGTCAACTCGCTCGCCGGCATGGGCCAGGTCCTCTTCAACCCGGAGGACGCTAAGGGCTGGGACTGGGGAACCGCCTGGATGAACACCGGGACTCTCTTCGCGCGGGCGACCCTCTCGAACACGTACGCGACCAACCGCGGCGGCACTGGCACTCGCTTCGATCCGGCGAAACTTCTTGCCGGCAAAGACGCCTCGACCGCCGATCAGGTCGTAGACATCCTGGCGGACCGGTTGAACATCGCCGACGTGCCGACCGATGTTCGTGCCGCGTGGATCGCGTACATGAACGCCAACGACGACGGGTCGCGGGGGACTTGGACGAACACGACCGCGAACGTGGACAAGAAGGTACGCGGGCTCGTCCACCTCATGCTGACGAGCCCCGCTTTCCACCTCGCCTGACCCGCATTATTCATGATCGACTCCAGCCGCCGCTCCGATCCCGGGGGTCCAGGGGGCGCCATGCGCCCCCTGCGCACGGATGCTCGCCGATGCGGCGTCAGCGCTCCTCTGCGATGGACCCAGGCCGTCGGGGGACCTTTCGGTCCCCCGAACCCCCGAGGACGGTCGCCGTCGTCGCACTTCCTTGTCTCGGCGAAAAACCTCTGTCGCGGACAAGGTGTTCCCGATCACAGCAACGATTCTTTCGTAACAAGGTCCTTCGGCGCAGTCGGTTTCACGTGCTTCGGCCGGGTGACCATGAATAATCCGGGTTAAGGAGCGCCCATGCCGTTATCCAGACGCGATTTCCTCCTCCGGAGCGCCGGGTTCGTGTCGGTGTCGGCGATGGTTCCACGGTGGGCCGTCGCCGGCACGAAAATGTTCGAGGAGTCCGTCGGCGCGGACGCGGCCAACCGCACGCTGGTCGTGCTCGAGCTGATGGGCGGCAACGACGGGTTGAATACGGTCGTTCCCTACACCGACAACGCTTACTCCCAGGTGCGTTCGCGCATCGGAATCCCGGTCGGCTCGGTTCTTCAGATCAGCTCGAAGCTCGGTTTGAACGGGATGACGGTCAACGGCGGCACGACGCCGGCGATGGCCGGCATCAAGGCGCTCTGGGACAAGAACCGGGTGGCGATCGTCGAAGGGATCGGGTATCCCAACTCGAGCCTCTCGCACTTCTCCTCGCGAGACATCTGGCACACGGCCGACCCGACACTCGCGCAGCGGCGGGGCTGGCTCGGCCGCTGGGCCGACGCGGCGATCGGAAACAATGTCAACCCGCTGGCCTGCGTCGCGATATCGCAGTCGCTGCCCCGCACCCTTCTCGCCGACAATGTCAGCGTCCCCTCCTTCGTCGACATCGCCACGTACGCCTACAAGACCGACGGCGCCTATCCGGGCGACGGCAAGAACCAGCTGAATACGTTTCTCGCTCAGAGCGCCGACCAGTACGAGATCGAGAACACCGTTTCGACGATCACGGGCCTGGGAAACGATGCGATCTCCTCCTCGAACCTCCTGCAGACGGTCGCGAGCGGCTATGTCGCGGGAGGTCAGTATCCCAGCGGTTCCCTCGGAGCGGGCATGCTGCTCATCGCGCAGATCATCAACGCCAACGTCGGCGCGCGGATCCTTTACGTGACCGTCGGCGGATTCGACAACCATGCCGACGAGGACAACAACGGGCCGAACGGGCACAACGGCCTCCTGCTCAACGTTTCGGAGTCCATCAAGGCTTTCTTCGACGACTTGGACGCCCATGGCAAATCCCACGACGTCGTTCTGATGACCTGGTCCGAGTTCGGCCGGAGGGTCCAGGACAATGCCTCCCGCGGAACCGATCACGGGACCTCCGCGCCGCACTTCGTCGTCGGCGACGCTGTCCTCCCGGGCATCTACGGCAATCCGCCGAGCCTCACGAGCCTCGACTCCAACGGCAACCTGAATATCCAGAACGATTTTCGGTCCTACTACGGGACGATCCTGTCCGACTGGCTGAAAGCCGACTCCACCGCGATCCTGGGAGCGGGCTGGCCCAACCTGGGATTCCTCAACAAGGCCTATCTGTAAAAAGCGACGCGGCGACGCGCAGGGTCGCCTTTTCTCCACGCGTCTCCGTGTCCCCGTGTCCCCGCGTCACGTCTCTTCGGAGAATCGGGTGTAAGCTTTTTAGACGATGAGGCTCCACCTCAGGGCTCCGAAAAGCTAAAGCGATGAGCATCAGTTGGGACCGCGAGGCGGCCGCTCATCTGGCGCGCCGGGCGGGCTTCGGCGCAACTCCCGCGGAACTCGACGCGTACGTCCGGATCGGCCTGGACGCCACCGTGGATCAATTCGTCCATTACGAATCGATCGACAACTCGGCCCTCGAGGCGGATCTCCAGAACCTGACGTCGTTCGTGCCTCCCGCGACTTCTCCCGTGTACGACCTCTCGAGGATCGACGGAGTCCGCAAGTGGTTTCTGCACCGGATGACCTTCACGAAGCGTCCGCTCGAAGAGAAGATGACCTACCTCTGGAACCTCTGGTGGACTTCGGGAATTTCCAAGGTGCAGGGCGTCACCCTGATGCTCAACCAGAACAAGACGATGAGGCAGTATGCCGTGGGGAAGTTCGACGACATCGTCGTCGCCGTCTCTCAGGACCCCGCGATGCTCGTCTGGCTCGACAACTACACATCGCGCGTGGGGCGGCCCAACGAGAACTACGCCCGGGAGCTCATGGAGCTCTTCACTCTGGGCGTGGACAACTACACGCAGACCGACGTGACCGAAGTCGCACGGGCTCTGACGGGATGGACGGTTCAGGGCTACACGGGCGCCGACAACTACAACGGAGCGAAGTTCCTCGACAACGCCCAGGCGCACGACAACGGCACGAAGAGGATCCTCGGACAGACGGGAAACTGGAATGGCCGGGACGCCATCCGGATCATCCTCGAGGCGAGCAATTCCCAGGGGAGCGTGTCCGGCCGCTTCGTCGCACGAAAGCTCTGGACGTTCTTCGCTTATCACGATCCGCCCGAGTGGGTCATTGACGAGCTGACGGGGGTCTATGTCTCGTCGGGCCGCTCGATCCGGGACATCGTGGACCATCTCTTCCGGATGCCCGAGTTCTACGAGCCTCACGCGCGAAAGGTCCTGGTCCGGAGCCCGGTCGAGTACGCCGTTGCCGCCCTCCGGCAACTCGAGGCCAGGACGGATATGTCGGTCCCGGTCGGCGACCTGATCGCCATGGGCCAGCCGCTCTTCGATCCGCTGGACGCCAAGGGGCCCGAAGGCGATATGGCCTGGATCAACACGGGGACCGTCTTCGCCCGGGCCTCCACGACCAACAAATTCGTCACGAACCGGGGCACGACGGGGACTCGTATCGATCTGTCCCAGCTCCTGGCCGGGAAGACCTTGACGACGGCGAACGACGTGGTGAATGCCCTGATCGACCGGTTCGGGCTCTCCGACATTCCCCCGCAGACGCGCGCGGTCTGGGCCAAGTTCGTGGACTCCAAGTCCGACGGGAGCCGCGGCTACTGGCAGAACACGTCCGCCCAGACCGACGTGAAGGTGCGAGGCCTGATTCATCTGATGTTGACCAGCTCCGACTACCACCTCTGCTGACCCGCAAGAGAGCACGATGCCGATGGATCGCCGCGAGTTTCTTTTCCGGGGAATCGGGGTCGCCACGGTTTCGGCGATGGTCCCGCGCTTCGCCGTGGCGGGCGCGCGATTCTTCGAGGAGTCCCTCGCGCCGGGCGCGGGAGGGCGGGTCCTCGTCGTGGTGGAGCTCGCCGGGGGAAACGACGGCTTGAACACCATCGTTCCCTACACAGACCCTCTCTATTCCGGGACGTTCCGCAAGACGATCGGCGTGCCGGCCGACTCGGTGCTCGACCTCGACGGGAAGCTCGGGATGAATCCCGTGATGTCCGGGTTGAAGTCTCTCTGGGATGCGGGTCGCCTCGCGGTCGTCGAAGGCGTCTCTTACCCGAACCCGAACCTCTCGCACTTCACCTCGCGCGATATCTGGCACACGGCCGACCCGGCTCTGGCCCAGCGGCGCGGGTGGCTGGGCCGCTGGGCCGATTCGACGCTCACCGGAAACGGCAACCCGCTCTCCGGCTGCGCGGTCTCGCAGTCGCTTCCCCGGACCCTGCTGGCGGACAAGGTCGTCTTCCCCTCCTTCACGAGCCTCGCGGCTTACGCCTATGCCACCGACGGCTCGAACGCTTCGGACGCGGCGAACCAGATCAACGGCTTCGTCGCGCAGAACTCGATCGAGCACGAAATCGCGACACGCAACGAGTTGATCGAGGTCGTCGCCCGCGACGCCGCCTCGAGCTCGGCGACCCTGAGACAGGTGACGAGCAACTATGCTCCGAAGGCCGCCTATCCCAACAACAGCCTCGCCAACGCCCTGAAGCTCTGCGCCGAGATCATCGTCGGAAACCTCGGGACCCAGATCCTCTACGTGACCTACGGCGGCTTCGACAACCACAGCACGCAGAAGGCCGCGCACGACAACCTCCTGAAGGCGGTCTCCGACTCGATCAAGGCGTTCTTCGACGACCTGGACGGCCAGGGCAAGTCCTCGGGCGTGCTCCTGATGACGTGGTCGGAGTTCGGCCGCCGCGTTCAGGAGAACAGCTCCCTGGGGACCGATCATGGAACGGCGGGTGTTCATTTCGTCGCCGGAAACGCGGCGATCCGGGGCATCTACGGTCCCGCGCCGAATCTCTCCTCCCTCGACAGCAACGGGAATCTGAAATGGCAGACAGACTTCCGGTCCTACTATGGAACGGTTCTTCGCGACTGGTTGAAGACCGATTCCGCGGCCATATTGGGACCCGGGTATCCGAATCTGGGCTTCGTCAACGCCTCCTCCGTGTAGAGAGCTGTCGGCTTTCGGCCGTCCGCTGGCGGTTCGCCGATTCATCTGATAGCTGAATAGCAGATAGCTGATAGCTTTATTTGTGTGATTCAGGGACGAGCGACCCTCGAAGGCACGCAGCGCTTTGCGGAGCGTTCACAAGCGGCCGGCGGCCACTTTCGTTCCGCGATCGGGGTCCTTCTCTCCTCGATCGGGCTCGGGACCTACCTGGGAGACGAGGACGATCCGACCGACCGGGGATTCGAAGCCTCGATCGGTCTGGCCCTGGGCAGCGGTGTCAACGTTTTTGATTCCGCGATCAACTACCGAGGACAGAGAAGCGAGCGCTCGATCGGCCGTTCGCTCGCTCGTGAGATCGGGCAAGGAGCGGCCGCCCGGGACGAGGTCTTCGTCTCGACGAAGGGGGGATACCTGCCCCACGATTCGGAAGACCCTCGCGATCCGCGCCGCTACATCCTGGAGACGTTCGTCGAGTCGGGCCTGGCGCCCCGCGAGGAGATCGCCCGGGGAGGGCACTGCCTGGCGCCTGCTTACCTCATGGACCAGATCGAGAGGAGCCGCAGGAACTTCGGCTTCGAGACGCTCGATCTGTACTACCTCCACAACGTGGAGACACAGCGGACTTCGGTCGACGCCGCGACCTTCCGCCGGCGCCTGGCGGCCGCCGCCGGAGTGCTGGAAACCGCGGTTTCGGAGGGGAAGATCGGCTCCTGGGGACTGGCCACCTGGGACGGATTGCGAGTCCCGCCAGAGCATCCCGAGCACGTCTCGATGGAAGCCGTCCTGGCGGTCGCCCGGGAAGTGGCGGGGGATCATCATCACTTCGCGGCGGTCCAGATGCCGTTCAACCTCGCCATGGCTCAGGCCGTCGCGTACCCCTCCCAGGACGTCGCCGGGAAGAGAGTTCCAGCTCTCTCGGCCGCCGCGGAGCTCGGGCTGGCGGTCTTCGGATCTGCCTCGCTCCTGCAGGGGAGACTTGCGACAGACCTTCCCGAAGAGATCGTGGAGGCCTTTCCCGAAGCTCTTTCCGGAGGGCAGAGAGCCCTCCAGTTCGCGCGTTCCGCTCCCGGTATGACGGTCGCCCTCGTCGGCGTTTCCGACCCTGCTCACGGCCGGGACAATTTCGCCCTGGCCGGCTTGACTCCGGCTGCCGCCGGCAAGGTCATGGGCCTTTTTTCCCAGGTTCCACCTGGCTGACGATTTTTCTTCCATTTGAGCCCGTCTCGGTTAGAATGAGCCTTTCCCGCCCGGACATTGCGTCAGCGCGGCGGGCGTTTGGGAGTTCATGTCCGAAGATCCCTTGTCACGGCAGGGTTCCGGGTCCGCTTTCGCTCAGACGGAAATCCCGTCCACGGGCGACACGCCTCCCCGTCCGCACCGGCGCCGGCGGCGCCGCCGTCGCCGCGGGGGAGGTGGAGGCGGCCGCCCGGGCTTTTCCAACGGAGCGCCCGAGAGGCTCGACGAGCTGTCCCTGACCGGTCCCGAGCGGCCGGTCGAAGGAGTCCTGTTCCTGCCTCCGCGGGAGAACGCCTCGGGCATGCTCGTCTCGGCGAAAAGCAATTACCTGCCATCGCCCAACGACCCGCTGGTGCCGCGCGACCTGATCGTCCGCGAAGGACTGGAGGCGGGCGCGATGATCACGGGGGTCGCCGTCGAGGGAGGCCGGCCGGTCGTCAAGAGAGTGGAGACGGTCGAGGGTCTCGAGCCTGCCGCCTTCCGCCAGCGCCCCGCCTTCAACGAGCTCATCTCCATCGATCCCCACGACCACCTGAAGCTCGAAACGACGCCCGAGGAGATGTGCGGGCGGGTGGTCGACCTGCTGGCGCCCATCGGTCGCGGCCAGCGCTGCCTGATCGTGGCGCCTCCGAAGGCCGGGAAGACGACGCTCTTGAAGCGCATGGCGCACGCGGTTTCGGTCAACGACCCGGACGTCTACGTCATCGTCCTGCTGATCGACGAGCGCCCGGAGGAGATCACCGATTTCCGCCGGAGCGTCCGCGGCGAAGTCATCGCCTCCTCCGCCGATCTCTCGGCCGAAAACCACATCGCGGTCGCCGAGATCGTCGCCGAGAGGGCGCGGCGGCTGGTCGAGTGCGGCAAACACGCCATCATCTTTCTCGACTCGATCACGCGCATGGCGCGCGCCTACAACCACATGCAGAAGGGGGGCGGCAAGATCATGTCCGGCGGCATCGACGCCCGGACGATGGAGAAGCCGCGCCGTTTCTTCGGAGCCGCCCGCAACGCGGAAGGGGGCGGGTCCCTGACGATCATCGCTACCGCGCTCGTGGACACGGGGTCCCGGATGGACGAGATCATTTTCCAGGAGTTCAAGGGCACCGGCAATACTGAAATCGTGCTCGACCGGGACCTTTTCAACCGCCGTATCTTCCCCTGCATCAACATTCCCCAGTCGGGGACTCGCAAGGAAGAGAAGCTCTATGCCCCGGAGGAGCTCCCCAAGATCGTGAAGCTGCGCCGGGCCCTGGCCGCGGTGGACAAGATCCAGGCCATGGAGCTCGTTCTCGGCCGCCTCTCCAAGTTCCGGAGCAACGCCGACTTCCTCAAGAGCTTCTGACGGATTCGCGCCCCGCGCGAATCCGCAGGTGATGGGTGTTATGTGTCAGCTGTCAGGGTCTCGAGCCCTTTTTTGCCCGCCTGCCACACCGCCTACCACCCACGCTGGACAACTGAGTTAGCCTAGACGCTCAACCCACGATGGTTCCCGAACAGTCGAGCCCCCAGGTCCGTGAGGCGATCGAGGAGCTCCAGCTCTATCTCTCCGACGTTCTCCCGCCCCTGGTCGTGGCCGACACGTTCAAGCTCCTGCTGAACTTCCCGGCGAGCCTGGTCGCCTCGAACATCCAGTCCTGGATGGCGGCACGGTACCGCGCCGGGTCGGAAATCAGGGTCTCGGACTACCTCTTCTACGCGATCAAGAAGGTCTTTCTCATCGGGCAGTTCCGGCTCGTGCCGAAAGATCCATTCTCCGGGTTCCTGGAGGAGGTGAAGAGTCTCGTGCTCGGCTATTGCCCGCAAGAGGAACGCGAGACCCTGCAGCGGAACATGGACCGGCTGGGCGAGAGCGAGGCAGTCTCCTCTTCCGTCGACGCGTTGATCCGCCAGAATTCGGGAGGAGATCCGCTCCCGGCCTCGAGCGGCCCGCCCCTGACGCCCGAAGATCTGCGCGGTCTTCGCCGCTTCTCTCTCCTGCTCGATCAGATCGCGCGGCGGATGCCGGCCGGTCTTCCCGGACCGGGCGCCTCGCCGGATCCGGTGGCGGAGGCGCTGGCCACGGCGGCCCTGACTTCCCACAGCTCCGAGGACTTCGAGCGGAATCTGAACCGGCTGCGCGACCTCGGACTGGACATCGAGACGACCAACGTCTTCCGCACGCTCGCCGCCAGCCTGCCGGGATGGATTCCGCCGAAGACGCCCGCCCCGGGGCCCGAAGCCGCCGGGGAGAAAACGGCCGGAGCCGTGGAACCACCGGCGCGCGAGAGCCCGACCCTGGAGGCGATGCGCCGCCTCGTGGCTCAGCCGGAAGATCCCGGCGAGGTCGCGCGGCGCTTCAACGAAATGGTCAAGGCTGCCTGCGAACGGTTCAACGAGGGGGCCCTCCCCCAGGCCGTCACCATGCTCGATCTCGCCGACCGGATCGTCGGGGAAAAGCGCGTCGACCCGGGAATGGTGGACGCCGTCCGTCACAAGGGAGATGAGGCCCTCGATGTCGAGCGCCTCCGCCGTTACGCCGAGGCGCAAAAACACCACGCCTTGTTGCGACGCGTCCTGAACTTCTTCGCGGCCACCAACCCCAAGGGGCTCCTCGGCGAGCTGTTGCGGGAAATGAAGCGGGAGCGGCGAAAGCTCATCCTGCAGCTCCTCGAAGTGCATGGGGCGCCGGCCCGCCAGGAAGCGCTCGACCGGTTGCGGTCCGCCTTCGGCCAGGGCGAAGGAGACGAGCGGTGGTACTTCCGCCGCAACCTTCTCTACCTTCTGCGCCGGATCCCGTCTTCCCAGGAGGGCCCGCCGTCCGAGGAAGACGTGGACACGGCCGTCCGCCACGCGGTGCTGCGCTTCCCGGCTCCGCTGGTGAAGGAAGCGGTGGCGAATCTGGGGCAGTTGAAGCACGAGCGCGCCGAGAGCGCCCTGATCAAGCTGCTCGACGACCTGGAGAAGATGCTGATCAAGCCCGGACAATCCACATATGACCCGCGCGAAATCCGGCTGCTTCTCGACCGCGTGGTCGCGGCCCTGGCGCGTTACGGAACCGCGAAGGCCCGTCGCGCCGTCGTGGATCACGGCCTGAAAAAGAAGGCGGAACTGGGCGACACGATCGCCCGGCTCTCCGAGCTCGCCGGACAGGACCTGTCAGAAGACGCGGAGACGGTCGACCGCCTGCTCGAGGCTCTCAAGGCCAACGCGCCTCACAAGCTCTTCGGCATCGTTCTGCACCAGAACGACAACCATGCCCGCCACCTGATCGAGGCTCTCTCGTCGACGCCGGCTCCGCAGGTACGGGCGGCTCTCGAGGGCCTGGCCAAACGATTTCCCACCCTGGAGGTCGGAAGAATCGCCGCGAAAGCTGTCGCGACACTCGACGGATCCGCGCAGATCCCGGAAACCGCCTACGAGACCCGCTCGGGAGACATGGACCCGTTCGGACTGCCGGCTCTCCTCCAGAGTCTGGCCGAGTCGGGGCTGACCGGATTGCTCACGCTCAGGGACCCGAAGGGAGAGATCACGGCCGAAATCGCCCTGAAAGAGGGGAAGTTGAAGAGCTGCGAGGCTCGAGGATTGACCGGCGAGCAGGCTCTTTATCAGTTGCTGGAGCGCCCGGCGGCCGCGACGACCGTCTTCGAGAGGCAGCCCCCCGACCTGTCTGAAGGGCCGGGAGCGGAGTCTCTCCTCGAGATTCCTCCGCTGTGCCTGGAAGGGATGCGTCGTTACGACGAATTTCAGCAGGCGGCGGCGCTGGTGCCGGACGACGCGAAGTTGAAAGCCACCGCGGTCCGCCCAGACCCCCACCCAGGCGAGATCGACGGCATCTTCGTCAACGGTCTCTGGAATCTCGTCTCGGCCGGGGCGCTGCCGCGCGACTGCGAAGGGGCGCTGACGGCCGACGCCTATCGGATCCGCCGCCAGCTCGCGCACTGGGTGGAGAGCGGCGCTCTGACGAGCACCTAGTGATTCGTGATTGGAGAGACTTCTGATCTGGGCACGAAGGGCATCGCGGGGCCGCTCCTCGACGCGTCCTGCTCAAATCCAAATTCATCTTCGCCGGCTCTTCCTCTTGGTACGCCCGTAATTGTCAGGGTCGTCTGACATGGGAGTCGACAGCGGGATGCGCATCCGGGCTTCCCGCCGGGGCGGCGGACGCCGCGCCGGATGCAGACGGGGAGCGGCGGCGGCGCGTCGAAACAGGTCCTCCGACGGCCACTCGATCGGGATCTCGCGTCCGATCAGCTTCTGGATGGCATCGAGGGAGAAGACGTAGTCGTCGCAAGCCAGCGAGACGGCGGTCCCTTCGGCGCCGGCGCGTCCCGTCCGCCCGATGCGGTGAACGTAATCCTCCGGATCCTGAGGCAGGTCGTAGTTGACGACGTGGGACACCCCTTCGATGTGGAGCCCTCGCGAAGCGACGTCGGTCGCCACGAGGACGGCGAGCCGTCCCTCCTTGAAGTCGTTCAAGATTCGGAGTCTCTTC
>JBKPBH010000002.1:0-20407 GCA_046726795.1 Acidobacteriota bacterium | reverse complement strand
GGTACACACCGCCGGATGGAGCGACCCTCTCCATCAGGTCCCGCCGTCCGCCGTAGGCCCCTACGGGGAGCCCGCCGCCCAGTATCTTGCCGAGCGTCGTCAAGTCCGGTTTGATCCCGTAGAGCTCGGCCGCACCTCCCGCCGCGAGGCGAAATCCCGAGATGACCTCGTCGAAAATAAGCAGGGAACCGCTCTCGCGCGTCCGTTCGCGTGCTGCGGCGAGGTACCCCGGCGAGGGCGGCACGACGCCCATGTTCGCGGCGAGCGGCTCCAGGATGACCGCGGCGATTTCGCCCGGGAAGCGGCGGAAGGCTTCGTCGAGCGCGGAGACGTCGTTGTAGGGCACGACGACCGTCTGCGCGGCCACTTCGGAGGTGACCCCGGGAGTGTCGGCGATTCCGAGCGTGGCCAGTCCCGATCCCGCAGACGCCAGGAACGCGTCGGCGTGGCCGTGATAGCCCCCCTCCGTCTTGACGAGGCGCTTCCTGCCTGTCGCGGCGCGCGCGAGCCGCGCGGCGCTCATCGTGGCCTCGGTGCCCGAGCTGACGAACCGCACCATCTCGATCGAGGGGACGAGCTTCGTCACGCGCTCGGCCAGCCGCACCTCGGCCTCGGTCGGCGCGCCGAAGGACGTGCCGCGGCGAATCGCCCGGGAAAGCGCCCGATTGACGAAGCCGGGCTGGTGACCGAAGAGGTGCGGCCCGTAGGACATGACGTAGTCGATGTAGGAGCGCCCGTCCGCGTCCCGGAGCCGCGCCCCCTTGCCGGAGACCACGAAGAACGGTTCGCCCCCGACCGAACGGAACGACCGGACGGGCGACGAAACGCCTCCCGGCATCAAGGTCCTGGCTCGCTTGTAGAGAGCGGCGGACCGAACGGACCCGGCCCTGGAGGATTGACTCATTGATTCATTGAATCATTGGTTTATTGCGGCTCAATGGCTCAATGGACCAATGGACCAATGAATCAATCTTCTCTCAGCCATTTCGCGGCGTCCTTGGCGTGATACGTGATCACGAAGTCGGCGCCGGCCCGAACGATCCCCGTCAGGATCTCGAGCACGATCCGCCTCTCGTCGATCCATCCGTTGGCCGCCGCGGCCTTGACCATCGCGTACTCGCCCGAGACGTTGTAGGCCGCGATCGGCGCGTCGAATCTCTCCCGCGCCTCGCGGATCACGTCGAGGTAGGCGAGCGCCGGCTTGACCATGACGGCGTCGGCGCCTTCCTCGAGGTCCAGTGCGATCTCGCGCATGGCCTCGCGCCGGTTGGCGGCATCCATCTGGTAGCCGCGCCGGTCGCCGAACTTCGGAGCCGAGCCCGCGGCCTCGCGGAATGGCCCGTAGAAGGCCGAGGCGCTCTTGGCCGAGTAGGCGAGGATCGCCGTCCCCTCGAACTCCTTCTCGTCGAGCGCCCGACGGATGGCTCGGACCCGGCCGTCCATCATGTCGGAGGGAGCCACGACGTCAGACCCGGCGCGGGCCTGCGAGAGAGCGGCCTTGGCGAGCAGAGGCAGTGTCGCGTCGTTGTCCACCTCACCGTCGCGGATGACTCCGCAGTGGCCGTGCGAGGTGTACTCGTCTAAGCAGACGTCGGTCATGACGAGCACGCGCGGCGCATGCTTCTTGAGGCGTCGCACGGTTTCCTGGACGGCGGCGTCGTCGTCCCAGGCCTCCGAGCCGGTCTCGTCCTTCTTTTCCGGGATTCCGAAGAGGATGACGGCCGGCACGCCCAGGGACTCGAGCTCCTGAGCCTCCGCGACGGCCTCGTCCGGAGAGAGCCGGGACACGCCGGGAAGCGAAGAGATCTCTTCCCTCAGCCCCTCTCCGTGCCGCACGAAGAGGCCCGCGACGAAACGGTCCGGCGTCAGCCGCGTCTCGCGCACGAGCGCGCGCAAGGCCGGGGAGCGGCGCAGACGCCGGAGTCGTACCGTCGGAAAACCCGTCAGGCTCATGGTGTCGAATCTATGTCCCGATCGGGCGCCGCCGCAAGTTCTTCCAGGAGCCAGACCGCATCGGAGAACCGGGCTTCCTCGGTCACCCGGATGCGAGCCACGCCGTGCGATTCCAGGAAACGCCGCGTGAAGCGCCCCAGGACGACGGCAGGGGTCTCCCGAAGCCGCGCCGCCGCGGCTTCTCCGAGGCCCGCGAAGAGCCAGCGCGCCGCGGAGGGAGAAGTCGTGCAAAAGGCGGCGAAGGGCCGCTCGAAGATCTCGCGCTCGAGACCGGGATCGGGCGGATTCGGGACTTTCCGGTACAGGACCAGGCGCAGGACATGGGCTCCGCGGGAGCCGAGCTGCTCCGGAAGCTCGACCGCGGCGTCTTCGCCGCACGGGAGGACGACACGCTTGCCTTGGAGATCACCGGGCAGCCGCTCGAGCACGCTCTCGGCGGAGCCTCCCGCCACGAGATCGGCGGCGATCGCTTTCGCGGCGAGCGCTTCGCCGGTGGCCGATCCGACCGCGACGACGCGGGCGCCCGCCGCGGCCTGCCGAAAGAGCGGCGCTAGGGAGGAATCTCCGAAGGCCCTCTCGACCGCCACCTGGCTGGTGAAAACGACCAGATCCGCCGGGATCTGGAGCGCGCCCTTGTCGGGCTCGACAGGCTCGATCGAATGGCTCACCTTCTCGACGATGTCGATCCGCGGGCTCGCCGCAAGGGAGATAAACGGATTCGCTCCCGACCGCACGACGAGGGCCCGCGGCCGGCTCATGCGCCGGACTTCTGGATCAGCGCCGCCGCACCGCGGGAGAGGAGCCGCTCCCCGGTCCGGCGCCCCACCGACGCGGCCTCCTCGGCCCGCCCGGAGCACTCCTCGCGCAAGGCCCGACGGCCATCTGGAGAAAAGACGCCCGCCGCGATGCGCAGCGTCCCGTCCTCGACGCGCGCGAGCCCCGCCACGGGCGCCTTGCATCCCGCCTCCAGAATCGCGAGCAGGCTTCGTTCCGCCTCGACCTCCCGATGGGAGGGAGCGTGGTCCAGAGCTTTCAGGAGCGAGAGCACCGCCTCGTCGCCTCGCCGCCCGAAGATCGCGAGGGCTCCCTGGCCGACGGCGGGCAGGATCACGTCGTCCGGCAGGAGCTCCGTGACCTCGTCGAGCCTTCCCAGCCGCGCGAGTCCCGCCCGGGCCAGAACGATCGCGTCGAAGCGTCCCTCGGCCAGGCGTGAGAGCCTCGTGTCCACGTTGCCCCGGGCCTCCAGCACGTCGAGGTCCGGCCGGGCGGCGAGGATCTGCGCCCGCCGGCGGGGACTCGCCGTGCCGACACGCGCGCCCCGTGGCAGCTCCTCGAAACGGCGGTGGGGCCTCGCCACGAGGACGTCGCGCGGGTCCTCACGCAACGGCACGGCCGCCAGGACGAGCCCGTCCGGGACCTGCGTGGGAACGTCCTTCAGGCTGTGGACGGCCAGATCGATGCGCCCGTCCAGGAGGGCTTCGTCCAGCTCCCGGGTGAAGTCCCCCTTCCACTCGATCGGCGAGCCCGCCGCCGAGAGCCTGTCCCCCGTGGTTTTGACGACCACGAGCTCGACCTCCGCCCGGCCGTCGAGATCGCGCGTGACGAGCGCCGCCTGCGCCAGGGAGAGCGGGCTCCCGCGAGCCCCCAGTCGAAGTTTCATCGGAAGCCGCAGAAGGTGTCAGGGAAAAGGTGCCAGGGAACAATGCAGGTGTCAGGTGTCAGGGGGCAGGTGTTAAAGACCGAGGCATCACCTGAAACCTGACACCTGAAACCTGACACCTGTCTTTCCCCTGAAACCTTCAAACCTGACACCTACTCTCTGTCCAGATTAAAGAGATGGCGCACCGCTTCGACGCGGTCCAACTTTCGGGCCGGGTCTTCCTCTCCCTTCAGGCGCTTCATCGGCTCGTGAAGGATTCGGGCCGAGAAAGCGTCCAACAACCCGCGCAACCGCTCCCGCTCCGCGGCCGGCGCGCGCTCGAGCTCGAGGTCGCGGAGTTCTTCCAGGCGGCGGCGCCACTCGGTCACCGTCGGTACGACCGAGAGATTGCCGAGCCACGCGAGGTAGCTCTCCAGCTCCTCCTCCACGATCTTCTCCGCCTTCGGCACCTCGCGGGCGCGCCGCGCGCGGTTCTCCCTGGCGACCTCCTCCAGATCGTCGATCGAATAGGAGAACGCGTTGTAAACCTGCGAGACGTCCGGCGCGATGTCCCGCGGAACGGCCAGGTCGAGAAAGAGCATCGGCCGCCCCCGGCGCTCCCGCATCGCGGCTTCGACCGCGGCCCGCGTGACGAGAGGCTCGGGGCTCGAGGTGGCGCTCACGACGACATCGGCCAGAGGGAGTTCGTCGGCGAGATCCTCCCAGGCGGCGGCCCGCCCGTGGATGCTTGCGGCAAGCTCCTCCGCCCGGGAGGCCGTCCGGTTCACGATCACCGGCTCCCGGACACCCGCCTCGACCGCATGTCTGGCGAAGAGCGAGGAGGTCTCGCCGGCCCCGATGACGAGCACCTGTCTCTTCGACAGATCGGCGAAGACCTTCCTGGCCAGCTCGAAGCCGATCGAGGAAACCGAGAGAGGATGCCGCGCGATCTCCGTCTCCGCCCGCACACGCTTGCCGGCGGCGACCGCGCTCTCGAAGAGGCGGTGCATGACCGCCCGCGTGGATCCGGATTCCCGGGCGAGGGAGAGCGCCTCTCGGACCTGCCCGAGAACCTCGCTCTCGCCCAGCGCGAGCGAATCCAGGCCGGCCGCGACCCGAAAGAGGTGGCGCGCGGCGTCGGCTCCCGCGCGGAAAAAGCATGAGCCTTCGAGCTCGGCCGGATCCAGGCCGCGCCACTCCGAGACGAACAGAGTCAGCCGGGTCCGGGCGCCTTCGTCCGAGACGAGACTGTAGATCTCGCTGCGGTGGCAGGTCGAGACGATGACCCCTTCCGAGATCAGACCGCGGGAGAGGAGCTTGGTCAGGGCGTCGCGGATCTCGTCGGCGGTGAAGGCGACGCGTTCGCGCACGGAGACTCCGGCGCCGCGGAAGCTCCAGCCCAGAAGGGCCAGTTGGGTTTCCTGCGAGATGCTCACCGGAAGGCGTGCTCCGCCGAGAAGTAGAGATTCACGAACGTGTACGAGAAGAGGATCAGAGCGAAACCCAGAATCGAAAGGAGGGCAACCCGCTCGCCGACCCAGCCCCGGCGGTCCTTCCAGAGCAGGAACCCGTAGACGACCAGGGTGATGAGCGCCGCTCCGAACTTCGCGTCGGGGAGCCGGCTCCAGACTCGTTCGGCCCAGATCGCCCCGAGGAGAACCGAGACTCCGAGGACGGAGAGACCGATCGTGACGCTCGTCCGGTTCATGCGGCCGATGACGTCCAGGGCGGGCAGCCGGGAGAAGAGGAGCCCTGTCCTGACCCTTCGCAGCTGGCGCTTCTGGATGAGATAGAGAAGGGACAGGACGAAGGAGAAGGTGAACGCGGCGTAAGCGAGGATGGCGAAGGTGACGTGCAGGGCAAAGATGACGCCGCGCGTGTCGGCCCGGGCGAGCCCGGCCGGCTGCGGCAGCAGGAGACCGAGCGCGGAGAAAGCGATCACGAAGGGAAGGAGGAAGGGCCCGACGGCCCTCTCCCGGTGGCGGAAGAGAAGCGCCAGGTAGGAGAGTCCCAGCATCCAGCCGAACAGAGAAAGTGACCCCCCGATCGTCCGATAGGGAACGGAATGGAGAGCGCGCGCGCGGATCTCCAGGTCCCCGAACTGGAGAAGGAGACCGGCCCCGATCAGGAGGGGGCCCGGCAGGGCCGGGACCCGCGGCCGGACGAGCGACAGAATCGCGTAAGCCTCGGCGGCCAGATAGAGAGTGATGGCCAGCCAGCCGAGAAGATGAGAATCCATCGAGAGGACGAGTCTAACAAGCCGGAAGGCGGGAGGGGGAAGCCCGACCGAAACGCCGCCGTCCGTCTGCCGCCTACCCTGTGCCGCCTGCCGGAAGCGGAGTCAGCCCTTGGCGGGCGTAGGCGCGGCGGGCGCGGTCGGAGGCTTCGGCTGCCCGGGCATCTGCTTGTTCGCTTCGACCTGGACGTTGATATCCACGTCGTCGGAGAGCATGAAGCCGCCCTGGTCCAGCGGGCGGTTCCAGGAGATGCCATAGTCCTTCCGGTTCAGCGGGAAGGAGATCTCGAAGCCGGTCTTCTCTCCCATGCTGCTCCGGCCGGCCACCTTGAGGAACCCGCCGTGCTTGACCGGCACCGTGATCGTCTTGGTGACTCCGTGCATCGTGAAGTCGCCGGTCACGTCGTAGGAGTCGCCGCCCTTCGGAACGACCTTCGTGCTCTTGAAGGTGATCGTCGGGAACTTCGCCGCGTCGAAGAAGTTCTCCGAGCGCAGATCCTTGTCCCGATTCTCGTTGGCCGTGTCGATCGAAGCGGTCTGGATCGTCAGCTCGACCTTCGAGGCCGACGGGTTGCCCCGGTCGATCCAGATCGTGCCGTCGAAGTCCTTGAAGCGCCCCTCGACCTTGGACACGAAGTGCCGGATCCGGAAGCCCAACAGGCTGTGAGCCTTGTCGAACGTGAAGACCTCGTTGTCTGCCAGAACCGGCAGAGCCGCCGCGGCCATCAGCGCGAGAGCCGCAAGGAAACGGGGGATCCTTTTCATTCGTTTCTCCTCCAACGGGCGGTTAATCTATGACGGTTTCATTCCTCGCGTTTGCGGTCTTCACGCCTCTCTTAAGCTGTTTCGAGGCTCCTTGACCTCCCTGGAGCCTCCCCATAGACTCGGAAAGCAGCCATGACAACCCCGCCGCCGACGTCTCTCTTCCCCGGACGGACGCCATGAGCGCTTCCTTCGGGGCCCGCCAGACTTTCCGGACGGGCGCCGGAAAAGAAGCCGCCTTCTACTCTTTGCCAGCCCTGGAAGAGGCGGGGCTCGGACGGGTCTCCCGCCTCCCCGTGAGCCTGCGGATCGTCCTGGAGAGCGTGCTTCGAAATCTCGACGGTATGCGGATCAAGGAGGAAGACGTCCGGAGGCTGGCCGGATGGGAGCCCCGGGCGGAGCGGACCGCCGAGATCCCCTTCGTCGTCGCGCGCATCGTGCTGCAGGACTTCACGGGCGTTCCGCTGCTCGTGGACCTGGCGGCCATGCGCTCGACCGTCGAGCGGATGGGCAAGGACCCCGCGGTCGTCGAGCCGCTCGTGCCCGTCGCGCTCGTCGTGGATCACTCGGTGCAGGTCGACGTGTGGTCCACGCCCGACGCCCTCCAGCGCAACATGGAGATCGAGTTCAAGCGCAACCGGGCCCGCTACGAGTTCCTGAAGTGGGGGATGCAGGCCTTCAACGGCTTCGACGTCGTGCCCCCGGGGATCGGCATCGTGCACCAGGTCAACCTCGAATACCTCGCGCAGGGCGTGCTGGAGAAAGATGGAGTCTGGTATCCCGACACGCTGGTCGGCACCGACTCCCACACGACGATGATCAACGGCCTCGGGATCGTGGGCTGGGGCGTGGGCGGCATCGAGGCCGAAGCCGGGATGCTCGGACAGCCCGTCTATTTTTTGACTCCCGACGTCGTCGGCGTGCACATGACCGGAAAGCTCGGGGACGGCGTCACGGCGACGGATCTCGCGCTCCATTGCACAGAGTTGCTGCGCGCCGCCAAGGTCGTCGGCAAGTTCGTGGAGTACCACGGCGAGGGCGCGGCCTCTCTGCCCCTGCCCGACCGCGCGACCATCGCCAACATGGCCCCGGAATACGGCGCCACGATGGGGTTTTTCCCCGTCGACGAGGAGTCCTGCGCCTATCTCGCCGCGACCGGCCGGGCGGCGGAGCACGTCGAGACGTTCCGGAACTACTTTCAGGCGCAGGGGCTCTTCGGCATCCCGCGCGGGGGCGAGTGCGACTATTCGCAGGTCATCGAGCTCGATCTTGGCGGCGTCCGCCCGAGCGTGTCGGGCCCCAAGCGCCCGCAGGACCGGATCGCGCTACCCGACCTGAAGGCGCGTTTCCTGGAGCTGCTGAAGAGTCCGGTCACCGAGAACGGCTACGGAAAGACCAACGGGAATCTGGCCAGGCGTTTTCCGACGACGATCGGCTTCGAGGGAACCGTGCCGGCCGAGCCGCTCGCCGGCGGCGGCCACCAGGAGCAGGAACCCGTCGTTGCGGCGGTCGCGGCCGCGCGGGACACCAACCCCTGGACGGAAACCGAGATGGTCAACAACCGGCCCACGCCCGATCGCGTCGAGGAGGTCCCGGAAGCGCATCTGGCGCCCGGTGTCGTGAGCCTCGGACACGGAGACGTGCTCATCGCCGCGATCACCTCTTGCACCAACACCTCGAACCCGAGCGTCATGCTCGGCGCGGGGCTCCTGGCGAAGAAGGCCGTGGAGCGCGGCCTGTCGGTCTCGCCGAAGGTCAAGGCGTCTCTTGCGCCCGGCTCGCGCGTCGTCACGGAGTACCTCGCACGCACGGGCCTTCAGCCCTACCTCGACCGGCTGGGATTCCAACTGGTCGGCTACGGCTGTACGACCTGCATCGGCAACTCCGGGCCGCTCGATCCGCGGATCGAGGAGGTGGTGACGGGCAACGATCTCGTCGCCGCGAGCGTCCTTTCGGGCAACCGCAATTTCGAGGCGCGCATCCAGCAGAACATCAAGGCCAATTTCCTGGCGAGCCCCCCCCTCGTCGTCGCCTTCGCGCTGGCAGGCAGGGTGGACATCGACCTGACCCGGGAGCCGCTCGGCCGCGACCGCCAGGGTCGGGAGGTCTACCTTCGCGATGTCTGGCCGAGCCCCGCGGAGATCCGCGACGCGCTCCTCTCCTCGACGGACCCGGAGACCTACCGCCGCCTCTATTCCGACTTTGCCGCGGGCTACCCGCTCTGGAACGAGATCCCGGCGACCGCGGGCAGGGTCTACCGCTGGGATCCCGCCTCGACGTACATCCAGGAGCCTCCCTTCTTCGAGAACCTCTCGATGACGCCGGCGCCGGTCTCGGACATCCGTGGCGCTCGGCCGCTCGCCATCTTCGGAGACTCGGTCACGACCGACCACATCAGCCCGGCCGGAGCCATCAAGCCGACCTCTCCGGCCGGCCTGTACCTGCAGGCGCAGGGTGTCGCTCCGCAGGACTTCAACAGCTATGGTTCGCGGCGCGGCAACGACCGCGTCATGACGCGCGGGACCTTCGCGAACGTCCGTATCAAGAACCTCATGGTCCCCGGAACCGAAGGGGGAGTGACCGTTCACCATCCCGGCGGCGAGAGGCTCTCGATCTACGACGCGGCGATGAAGTACCAGGCGGAACGCGTCCCGCTCGTAGTCCTGGCCGGACAGGAGTACGGCTCGGGCAGCTCGAGAGACTGGGCGGCGAAAGGGACACGCCTCCTCGGCGTTCGGGCGGCCATCGCGCAGAGCTTCGAGCGGATCCACCGTTCGAACCTGGTCGGGATGGGAGTCCTCCCCTGCCAGTTCCGCGAGGGGGAGAGCGCGAAGACTCTGAAGCTCGAAGGGGGCGAGGTCTTCGACCTGACGGGCCTCGAGTCGGGCTTGAGTCCTCGCCAGCAAGCCATGCTGACCATCCATCGGGCCGACGGGCGCACGGAAGCGATCCCCGTCATGGTCCGCATCGACACGCCGATCGAAGTGGACTACTACCGCCACGGCGGGATCCTTCCCTACGTTCTCCGCCAGCTCGTCGCCTAGAAGCCGCGGGAGCGCCCCGGGGCCTAGTTCTTGAACTCTCGCGAAGCGGACGCCTACGGCCGACAGCCTTCTCTCTGCCGGGCTTCTGCCGAACCGGCCGCTACGGCTCTGGCCAGAAGCGATCGAGCCTCCTCCTGCCGGCCGACGGCCGCAGCGGCGCGCGCAAGCTCATACAGCGCGAAGTCGTCGGAGCAACACCACAGCCAGGAGAAATTGAAGCCCTGCTGTCTTTCGAAGAGAAGGAGCGCCTCAACCGGGTCTCGACCTCAGAGCGTTGGAGCGGCTGCTATACTGCCAGATTGATTCATTCTTTGCCGATGGACCCTGCCTCCTCCGCCGCCGCGCGTTTTCTGGACGCCAGTTTCGGGCGGCCCGTGGACCGTCCGCCGGTCTGGATGATGCGACAGGCCGGCCGCTATCTCCCGGAGTACCGGGCGGTTCGGGAAAGGGTCTCGTTCCTGCAGCTCTGTCGCGATCCCGATCTGGCGGCGGAGGTCTCCCTCCAGCCGTTTCGCCGGTTTCAGCCGGACGGCGTCATCTTCTTCTCCGACATCCTCGTCCCGGTCGCCGCGATGGGGGCTCGCGTGGACTTCGGCGACGGCGGGCCGGAGCTGCCCGAGCCGGTCCGGACGGCCGGGGACGTCACGAGGCTCCATCGCTTCGACCCCTCGCGCGAGATCGCCTTTACGGGAAAGATCCTCGCGACTCTCGCCCGGGAGGTTGGCGAGGAGGCCGCGGTCCTGGGGTTCGCGGGGGCGCCTTGGACGCTCGCGTCCTACCTGGTCGAGGGGGGGACCTCGAGGACGTTCGCCGGGATCAAGCAACTGATGGGCAACGATCCGGGGACGCTGCACCGCCTGCTCGATCTCCTTTCCGACGTCGTGGCGGACGTCCTGTCCTACCAGATCGAGTCGGGCGCCCGCGCGGTCCAGCTGTTCGACACCTGGGCCGGAGAGCTGACCGTGCGAGACTACCGGGTCTGGGCCTTGCCGGCGGCCGAGCGCGCGATCTCGCGCATTCGGACCAACGGCGCGCCCGTGATCCTGTTCGTCAATGGCTGCTCGCATCTGCTCGAAGCGATGGCCGAGTCCGGCGCCGACGTTCTCTCCGTGGACTGGAGGGTGGAGCTTTCGGAGGCACGCCGCCGGATTCCGCGCCTGGCGCTGCAGGGCAACCTCGATCCCGGAATCCTGCTCGGCCCGCCCGACGAAGTGTCCGCACGCACGCGTGACCTGGTCGCCGAGACCGGCGGGCTGGCGCACATCGTCAACCTGGGGCATGGGGTTCTCCCCCCCACGCCGATCGAGTCAGTCGAGGCGTTCTTCGAAGCGGTGAGGTCCGGAGTCGTCACCCATCCGCTTCCCGCACTCAGCGAAGAGCCCGAGCCGGCCAAGCCGGGAGCCCGGAGCTGAAGGCGCAGAGCACGTTCCCATGAATCCCCGAGACGTCTCGCTCGAGCTCCTGAAGCGCTACAACGTGCCGGGACCCCGTTACACGTCCTACCCGACCGCTCCCGTCTGGAAGGAGGATTTCACTTCCGCCGACTATGAGCGCGTCCTTCGCGAGAGCGGATCGGCGCCCGAGCCCGCGCCGTTGTCGCTCTACGTGCACCTCCCCTTCTGCGAGAAGCTCTGTTACTTCTGCGGCTGCACGGTCGTCATCACGGGCACGCAGCACGCGCTCGAGTCGGCCTACCTCGACCGGCTTGAGAACGAGATCGACTGGGTTGCGGACCGGGCCGGCGCGGGCCGGCCGGTTGTCCAGTTCCATCTCGGCGGCGGCACCCCGACCTACTTCACCCCGGAGCGGCTGACCAGACTCGGCTGGAAGTTCCGCGATCGCTTCGTCTTCGCCCCAGACGCCGAGATCGGCGTCGAGGTGGATCCCCGCGTGACGACACGCGACCATCTGTTGACGCTCGCCCGTCTCGGCTTCAACCGGCTCTCGATGGGCGTGCAGGACTTCGAGCCCCGGGTGCAGGTCGCGATCAACCGGGTGCAGCCGTACGAGGAGACCCGGCGCCTGGTCGAGGAAGCCCGCGCGCTCGGGTTCCCGTCGATCAACATGGATCTGATCTTCGGGCTGCCCTTTCAAACCGCCGAGAGCTTCTCCTCGACGATCGACAAGGTTCTCGCGATTGGACCGGACCGGCTGGCGGTCTACTCCTACGCCAACGTTCCGTGGATGAAGAAGCATCAGAACCTCCTCCAGCCACATCTGCCCGACGAACGCACGAAGTTCGAGATCTTCCGCACGGCTCTCGAACGCTTCACCGACGCCGGCTTCGAGTACATCGGCATGGACCACTTCGCGCGCCCGTCGGACGAGCTCGCGCGGGCCCGCGCCGACCGGACGCTCCACCGCAACTTCCAGGGCTACACGACCAAGGCTGGGACGGACCTCGTCGGCTTCGGCATGAGCGCGATCGGCGGCATCGGTCGAAGCTACGTCCAGAACCGCCGGGATCTCGGGCCCTACCAGCAGGCCGTCGCGGCGGGCGGCGCGGCGACGTTCCGCGGCTTCCATCTGACGGAGGACGACGTCCTGAGGCGGACCGTGATCCAGAACCTCCTCTGCCACGGAGTCGTCGTCAAGAAAGAGATCGAGGCGGCGCACGGGATCGCCTTCGACCCGTACTTCGCGGACGCCCTGGCTCGTCTGGAGCCCTGCGCCGCCGACGGACTCGTCCTTCTCGAGCGAGACTCGGTGCGCGCGACGCCGCTCGGGCGCGTCTTCCTGCGCAACATCGCGATGCCTTTCGACGCCCACCTGGCCGCTGCGTCGGAAAAACCGGTCTTCTCCAGAACCCTATAGGACGGCAGGCGGCAGAGGGCAGGCGGTGGCCAAGCGGGCGATTCTCTTTCTTCAGCTCGGAGGCCCGGAGAATCTCGACGAGGTGCCGGGCTTTCTCTACCGATTGTTCTCGGATCCGGATGTGATCCGGGTGAAGCCGGCGATCCTCCGCAAGGGCATCGCGGCCGCGATCGCCATCGGGAGGAAGAACACCTCTCGTCGGCTCTACGCCTCCATCGGCGGAGGATCCCCGATTCGGAGGCTGACGGAGGAGCAGGCCGCGGGAGTCGAAGCGCTTCTGCGGGGACGGGGCCGAGACGTCGTCGTCCAGGCTGCCATGAACTGCTCGTCGCCGCTCGTCGAAGACGTCGTCGAAGGGCTCGCGCGGTCGGGTGTCGAGCGGTTTCTCGCCTTGCCTCTGTATCCGCAATACTCCCTCACGACGACGAAGGGAGCTCTCCAGCGCTCCCGCGAGGCCGTCGAGCGTTTCGCGCCGGGCGCGCGGTTCTTCGGGATCGGCTCGTGGCCGACCCATCCTTTCTTCGTTGAGGCGCACGCGGAGGCAATCCGTGAGGAGATCGCGAGGTTCCCGGACCCCCGGCCCGAGGCGGTTCACCTCCTGTTCTCGGCGCATTCGATCCCCAGGAAGCTCGTGACGCGCGAGGGCGACCCGTATCAGTCGGAAATCGAATCCAGTGCCCGAGCCATCCAGGAGCGGGCCGGCGGGCGGAGTCCGTGGACCCTCGCCTACCAGTCCAAGCTCGGGCCCGTCGAGTGGCTCGGTCCGGCGACGATGGACGCGATTGCCGAGCTCGGTCGCCGGGGGCAGAGGCAGGTCCTCGCCGTCGCGATCGCCTTCGTGACCGACCATGTCGAGACGCTCTACGAGATCGACCAGCTCTTCGGAGAGGAGGCGAAGAAGGCTGGGATTCCGCACTTCCGCCGCACTCCGGGGTTGAACAGCCGCCCGACGTTCCTGAAGGCGCTCGAAGACATCGCGCTCTCGGCCGGCGAGTTCTGGCAGTGACGGGTACGATCGTCGTCGGGGCCGGGATGTCCGGTCTCGTCCGCGCGCGGGAGCTCCAACGTCAGGGCGAGGACGTGACCCTGCTCGAGGGTTCGGACCGGGTCGGAGGCCTGGTGCGCAGCCGAGAGAAAGATCGGTTTCTCTTGGAGCTCGGGCCCAACACCGTTCGCCCGACGGCGGAGCTCTGGAATCTCGTCGAGGAGCTCGGCCTAAGCGAGGAGACTCTCCTCGCCGATCCCCGGTTGCCGCGCTACGTCTCCTGGAACGGGACGCTGCACGCCCTTCCGATGTCGCCGGCAGGGCTCCTGCGAACCCGGCTCCTCTCGGCCGGCGGCAAGCTGCGGCTTCTGGCAGAGCCCTTCGCACGGAAAGGAAGCGATCCGGAGGAGACCGTTCATTCCTTCTTCTCGCGCCGGGTGGGATCCGAAGTCGCGGACCGCTTTGTCGAGCCCTTTATCGGAGGCATCTTCGCCGGATCGTCGCGCAGCCTGGCCGTGTCGGCGGCATTTCCCACCCTCGATCGTTGGGAGAAGGAGCACGGGAGTCTCTGCCGGGGCGTGTTGGCGCACCTTCGGATGCGGCGAACGGGCGGTCCCCGTCCGCCGCGCGGACTCCTTTCCTTTCGAGAAGGACTCCAGACGCTTCCCGAAGCGATCGCCTCTGGGCTCGGGCGAAGCCTCGAGCTTTCGACGCCGGTCCAGACCCTGTCGCCCCGTCCCGGCGGCGGCTGGACGGTCACGACGCCCGGCGCGTCGCGAGAAGCTGGGCGTGTCGTCCTGGCCACGCCGGCCTGGGAGACCGCGCGCCTGCTGGAACCCTTCGCTTCAGAGGCTGCTCGGGCGTTGCGAGACATTCCTCATCCATTCCTCGCCGTCGTCCATCTCTCCTGGCGTGACCGCGATCTCGACCGGCCGCTTCAAGGCTTCGGCCACCTGACCGTGCCGGACCGGGAACGACGCGTGCTGGGCGCGGTGTGGAGCTCGAGCCTCTTCGCCGGACGAGCCCCTTCCGGACAGACATTGGTCACCGCCTTCCTGGGGGGCGAGCGCGACAAAGAAGCCTCTGAGCTCACCGACGAAGAGATCCGGACGATCGCCTCCCGCGAAGTCGGCCAGGCGCTCGGCGCGCACGCGGAGCCAGAGATGATCCTCCTGACCCGCTACAGCCGTTCGATCCCGCAATACGTCGCGGGCCATGCCGCTCGGATCGAAACGCTGTCGCGCACCGAAGCGCGCTTCCCCGGACTCGCTTTGATCGGCAACTACCGCGGGGGCATTTCGGTTGGAGACGTCGTGCGGGGGGCGATGCTTCCGAAGGCAGGAGCCGACGAATCGAGTTGAAACACCTTATATCGCGCGATATTATGGCCGCAACGATAGATATGCGTCCCGGGTGTGACTTCGAGACAGGCAAACGCTTTGGGTTCTGGGGTTAGTCATGAATAAAAACTGGGCCGGCTGGTCGGATTGGACTGGCTGGGCGGCATTCGGCCCTCTCGGCGGCAGGCGGCGCTTCTTCGAACCGGGCCAGGTTCGACTGGCCATCCTTTCCCTTTTGAAGGAAGGGCCTAAGCACGGTTACGAGCTGATCAAGCAGTTCGAGATCCGTTCGGGCGGCCTCTACCGCGCGAGCGCCGGGACGGTGTACCCGACCCTCCAACTGCTCGAGGACGAGGGATTGATCGTCTCCGAATCCGTGGGGGGAAAACGCGTCTATCGCATTACACCCGAAGGTCTGGCCGAGCTCGAGCGCGAAGCCGACACAGTCGATGCGATCTGGGGACGAGCCGAACGCTGGGAAGAGTGGTCCCAGTGGATGGGGCCTCAAGCCTTCGCCGTCGCCGGACCGATCGCGGCTCTGGTCAAGGCCGCCTTGAAGGCCGCCCAGGCAGCCGGAGACTCCGCGGACCGCCACCAGCGCCTGCGCGAGATCCTCGACCGCGCCCGCCGCGACCTGGAGGAGATCGCGAAGAGCTCGAACAAGAGCTGATGGCATTCGGAATTCGCATCGAGGACCTGCGCAAGGTCTACACCTCGCCGCCTCCGTCGGGCGCGCCTGGCCGGCCTCTGATGATCGTCTCCGCCGGTCGGCAGAAGAGGGAGAAGTTCGAGATCGTGGCCTTGAACGGCCTGTCGCTCGAGGTCCGGCCCGGCGAGATCTTCGGTCTGCTCGGGCCCAACGGAGCGGGCAAGTCCACCACCGTCGGCATCCTGACGACGCGCGTGCGCCCGACTGCGGGGCGGGCCTGGATCGGTGAGCACGAGGTCTGGAAGCGCCCGGTCTCAGTCAAACCCTTGATCGGCGTCGTGCCTCAAGGTCCAAACCTGGACTTCTCGCTGACCGCGCGCGAAGTGCTCACCTTCCACGGAGCGTACTTCGGCGTCCCCTCGGCGGAGCGCGTCGAGAGGGCGCGGGTGCTCCTGGAGAGATTCCAGCTGACCGACCGGGCAGACCGACTCGCGAGAGATTTCTCGGGCGGCATGATGCAGCGGCTCTCCATCGCGCGCGCGATGATGCACGACCCCGAGGTCCTCTTCTTGGACGAGCCCTCCGCCGGTCTCGATCCGCAGACGCGCCTGCTCCTCTGGGAGATCGTCCGAGACTACAACGCGCAGGGCAAAACGATCGTCCTGACGACCCATAACATGGAGGAGGCCGATGCGCTCTGCCAGCGTGTCGCGATCGTGGACCACGGCCGCCTGATCGCACTGGGCACTCCCGGCGACCTGAAGCGCTCGATTCCCGGCGGGTACGTCGTCCACATGAAGTTCCAGCCGTGCACGGCGGATCTCGTCGAGAAGCTCGGCCGCCTGCCAGGTGTGACGGAGGTTCGCTTGGTCGGCGGAACGGGGGCGGACCTCTATGCCGACCGCGGGGGACCGCTGGTCGCCGAAGCGGTCAACACGACGCTCACCGCCGGCGCGGAAGTCTCCGACGTCCACATCTCGGAGCCATCCCTCGAGAATCTCTTCCTGCACCACACCGGACGGAGCCTCAGGGACTAGGTGTTAGGTTGTAGGTGATAGGTGTCAGGGTGAGCCTAAGAGTCGCAGCAGTGCCTTCCCTACCACCAACGACCTACCACCTACCGCCTCGCACATGAACGTCAAGACCTTCCTCGCTCTGCTCGCCCGCGACGCCCGCGTGGCGCGCCGTAACTTCGTTCCCCTGATTCTTCAGACGCTGCTCCAACCGATGCTGCTCGTGTTCATCTTCGGACGCGTTATGACGACCTCCGGCTACATGCCCCTTCAGTACAAGAGTCTCCTCCTGCCAGGGATCATGGCGCTCTCGATGGTTCTCTCCGGCATCCAGGCGGTCGCCATGCCGCTGATCTCCGAGTTCCAGTTCAGCAAGGAGATCGAGGACCGGCTGCTCGCTCCGATCGAGATCGAATGGGTGGCGGTCGAGAAGGTCCTGTCCGGCGTGATCCAGGCGCTCATGGCGGGCCTGGTCGTGCTCCCGGCGGCATGGCTGGTGATGGGCAAAGGCGTGGACATACGCCTTCCGCAAATCCTCCTCTTCGCGGCCGTCTGCCTTCTCGTGGCTCTTCTCTCCTCGACGATGGGCCTGACCCTCGGCTGCTCGATCGGCCAGACCCAGATCGGACTGATGTTCTCTCTCGTCTTCGCGCCGCTCATCTTCTTCGGATGCACCTATTACCCATGGAGTGCGCTCGCCCGTTTCCCCTTGCTTCAGAAGGCCGTCCTCGTCAATCCCGTGGTCTACGCTAGCGAAGGGCTGCGTAGTGCGCTCGTCCCCCAGTTTCCTCACCTTTCCGTCGCGGCTGTTCTCGGAGCCCTGACTTTCTTCGACGCCGTCTTCCTCGCTGCCGGCCTGCGCCAGTTCCGAAAAAAGGCGGTTCACTAGGAGGTCGCGACCGCCGCCGAGAGTTTCAGGAAGCCCCGGTGCCAGGCTTGCTCCTTTGACTCTCTCGGCCGTTTGCGAAGTGAATGCAGACGGCCGACAGGCGTCACCATACAAAGACAGCGAACTTCCCTCTTTCCGCTTTTTCCCAAGGATTCTCGCTGGTGCGGCATTTGCTTCGACCTCGTGCGGGAGGGTCTTGTCATGAAGATTGCCAAAAAGAGTCTTTCCTGGCTTCTCCTCTGGCTGGCGGCGAGCATGGCCTACGCGCAGCGTCCTCACGGCACCTTGTCGCAGCGCGGCTACGAGGAGATGCGGCAGCTCGCACGGCAGCTCGATGAGCAGGCGCAGCACGCCAGCGACCAGGCGCAGCATCGGGATTACTGGGTCTACCGTTACGACAATCGCTTCGTTCGGGCCGTCAACGACTTTGCGTCCCGCGCGCGCCGGTTCGACGAGCGGATGGCCAACTACCGAGCGGCGCCCTGGCGCATGGACGACGAGCTCCGCAGCCTGCTGCGCAGCGCCCAGAACGTCCAGAACCTGGCGCGCGGCTCTCGGGCGGCCGAGGAGCACACGCTGGCCGACTGGGACAACACGATCCGCATCTTGAACCGCATGATCCGCCTGTATGACTTCGACACCCGCGGGAGGGGACAGTACGACTGGGGCGAGAGGCCGCCTTCCTCGCCGCCGGAGTACCGCGGCGGCTATAAAACGCTGGCGCCCGGCGGCCCCGGCTACCCGCGAGGGCAGGTTGCCGCGCTTTCGCGCGAGCTGGCGGACCGCGCTTCGCGGGCGCATCAAATGGCCGAGGACTTGAACAACGCCGGAGGGGGCTGGCGTCATCGCCAGTTCTCCGAGACGATCCATCACTTCGACGACCAGGCGCGGGACTTCGACCAGCGCGTCGCTTCCGGACAGCTGGACCGTCAGGCTCTCCGCGAGGAAGCGAGGCACCTGCTCGAAGACGCCCGCCGGGCGGATCGCGACATGCGGCAGAACAACATCTTCCCGGAGGTCTGGGAGGAGTGGCGCAGTGCGATGCAGGTCCTGGAACGAATCCTGAGCCTGGTCGGGGCGTAGCGAGTCGGCCCTCGCCACTTGGCCCCGATCTTGCCTCAATTCTCCGTGGAGGCTGCGCCTCCGTGACGGAGGCGCCCGCCTCGATCGATAAAGGAGGAACTCATGGCTTGTGAACACCGCGGTTGCGCTTGCGAAGAAGGCGAAGTCCGGAGCGGCGGCAAGGAATACTGCAGCGACTTCTGCGCGACGGCTCAGACGACCGGGCAGCACGAAGAGCGCTGCCGGTGCGGGCACCCGGACTGCGCCACGGCTGAGTAGCCGTAAGCCCGAGGCGGCCGCCTACATGGGAGCTGGGAACGCATGTCCGGCAGTTCCGGCATGCCTGCCGTGCGCTTCGTGATCGGTCCCGAACCGGAATCGCACGAACCCGTGCACCGACACGGGTCCGCTTCCGTAAACTGAGTCGAGTCTCGAAGGGAACCGGTAAAGGGTGACATCGGCCCCGGCTGCGACCTCCGCTCGGGCCGGCACGGGGAGATTGCGTGCGAAGCCGAGCGTGGCGGCTTCGACCGAGACCCTGTCGCGAGGAACGCCCTCCGGCCGCTGCTTCTTGTGGACCAGCTCGTAAATCTCCCTGTCCACTTTCTCGATGCGGCCATAGAGGAAGTTCTTGGACGAGAACTTCCAAGTCCATTCCAGCAGGTGGCCCCATTCCCGGCCGTCGTCGGTCTGGTTCAGTCCCGAAGCGACCGTCGCGGCGAAGAAGCCCGACGCGTCGCCCCGCTGATAGGAGAGGGAGGCGGTCGTTCGGGTCTGGTTTCCGGGCTCGAGAGCCTCGGGATGCTTCCGGTAACCCGAGGAGAGCTGAAAGGAGAACCCCTCGGCCGGCCGAAGCGTGATCCGCCCGGAATAGGAATCGAGCTTCCCCTGCTCGATGTCCCAGCGGTTCTCATCCGGCTCCTGGCCGTGGAAGGCCGATCCTTCCAGCGTCAGGAACCTGGCCGTCAGCGCCAGCGTGATCACGTCAGAGGAGATGTGAGTCGAGTCCTGGTTGTGGTGGGAGAGCGGCGCCGTCGGATTCTCGGACGCCGAGAGGCGGTGCGGATAAGCGACGGGACCGAGCGCCGGCTCGCCCACCGGCGCCAGATACAGACGGAGCTTCACGCCCGGCAACAGCGCCCGCTCCCAGGCGGCCGCGAGCTGCACGAAGAGGTCGTGCGGGTGCTGCCTGTCCACGAGCAGCACGCCGTGATAGGTCTCGCCGCGCTGGAAGAGCTCGGCGCTGCCCTGCGGCGGGATCGTCGCCGGCTCGAGCGTGAACGTACCGAGAAGCGAGAGCTTCCCGCCCCACGAGCTCTTGAGCGCCATCACCATGAGATGGTTTTGCGATTCGAACTCGCGGTCTCCCGACGGGCCTCCCTGCCGGTTCGCGGTCAGGAAAGCGTAGCCGTGGAACATCGTCATCCAGTGGTCCATCGGCTCCATCTCCTCCATCATCGTCATGGGGTCGGGGTTGGCGGGAGGCGGTGTTGTGCCCGGCATCGGGGACGCGCCCGGAGGCGGCGGCGCCGTACTCGGAGCGGGCGTCGGCGTCGCGGTGGGATGATGGCCTTCGTGCTGTGCCACCGCGACTCCCGCGACAAGCGAAGCCATGAAGCCGAAAAGGACAGCGATTTGAGCTCGTTTCATGCTCGAATCCCTCGTTCACGGAGGTCCTGTGACCGCCCGTGCTGATAGGTGGATGGGGAGGGCTTCGCGGGCTCGCCGGGCTAGAGCCGCAGGATCGTGGTTTTCGAAAGGAAAGGCGAAGAAAGCGGCCGGTCAGAAAACCGGTGCGGCAGAACCGAAAGCAAGGGGTTCGATGTCGCGTCGGGCAGCGTGAGGATCCCGAGCCAGCCGAGCACCGAAGAGCCGGAAAGGAATTTTGGCGAAGAGAGGAGCGCCCCTTGGGTTCCCTGGTGTCCCGGGCAGCCGCCCCGCTCTCCGGGAGGCAGCGAGCGGGGTCCACCCCGGTGGGCCGGGCAGCCGGACTCGGAACCGACCGATGTCGCCGGGGGATT
>JBKPBH010000001.1:0-5368 GCA_046726795.1 Acidobacteriota bacterium | reverse complement strand
TCATTGTGAGGAGCGGTCTTTCCCTTCTTGTCATTCTGAGGAGCAAAGCGACGAAGAATCTGCCCTGGTCGATCCGGAACCGCGGGAGCAGATCCTTCGCTTCGCTCAGGATGACAGGGGAGCGAGGGAGGAGATGACAGGGGAGCGAGGGAGGAAGGGACAGGGGAAGGAGGAAGGAGTGGACAGGGGAACGAGCGACGGGATGACGGGGGGAAGGAGCGAAACGATGACAGAATTCTTGGTAATGGGCGCATGGGAAATTTGAAAGGGAGCGAGCCGGAGACGTTCGGAGCGATCCGGTCGTTCCTCTACGAGCGCCTGGCGGAGCCGAGCCTCGAGCCGCTCCACCGGCGCATCGCCTCCGAGGTTCCGATCGAGCGGGGGCGCCTCCTCGACATCGGATGTGGGCCGGGGAAGCTCGACCGCCTGATTGCGGCCCGCCGTCCAAACCTGTCCGTCGTCGGGCTCGACGAGTCCGAGGCGATGATCCGCCGGGCCGCGCGAGGTTCCCGGCTTCCCAACCTGGAGTTCCGAAGGGGCACGGTCGAAGGCCTCGGGCTTCGCGAGGAATTCGATTTCGCGCTCTCCGTCCTCTCTTTTCATCACTGGGAAGAGCCCGCCGCCGGCCTCGAAGCGGTCCACCAGGCGCTCCGGCCGGGCGGACGGTTCTGGATCTACGAAGGGGACCCCGAGGCGCCGTTGGAAGAGCTCCGGCGGGACCAGAGGCCGTTGTTTGGCTGGCTGCGAATCCCCGAATGGCTCGTCCGCAAAGGCCTGCGCGGCCACGGCTTCACAGCCGAGGAGGCCGGCCGGGTCATCCTTCCGATTGTCGCTAGAACCTCCTTTGCGACCTGCGAAATCTCCCGTTCGGGCTCGATGTTACGGTTGTCGCTCGCCAGGGCGGCGCCTTGACATGGGGCCGTGGCGGGCACTAAAAGACAGGATGGAGATGAGAAAGGCGGCGACGGCGTGCTGTTGTCCGGGGAGGGCCCAACAGGGTCCGGCCGGCCTCGATGTCTTGCCACGATAGCTTCTGGAATCGAAACGACACCGAGCCCGCCGGACCGACCGGCGGGCTTTTGAATTTTGAGGCGACGAAATGGGCGAACAAGCCGAGATTGCCCTCCGGGCGAGGACGAGAGCGGGCGCGAGCCTCCTCGAAGCGGTCGGCGGAACGCCGCTCCTGGCCCTCACGCGGATCGCCCGGGACGCGCCGGGTTTGACCCTTCTCGCCAAAGCCGAGCACTTAAACCCGGGCGGCAGCGTGAAGGATCGTCCGGCGCGCGCGATGCTCTTAGACGGTCTCCGGCGGGGCCTGCTCGCGCCGGGCAAGACCATCCTCGAAGCGACGTCCGGCAACACCGGAATCGCGGACGCGATGATCGGCCGCGCTCTCGGGTTCCCCGTCACGTTGTGCGTTCCCGCGAAGGGTTCCTCCGCGTACAAGACGGCGATCCTCCGCGCGTTCGGAGCCGAGATCGTCTCGACCGATCCGCTGGAGGGCACCGACGGCGCAATCCGGAGAGCCCGGGAGATGGGAGCCGCGGAGCCGGAGAAGTATTTCTACCCGGACCAGTATTCGAATCCCGCCAACTGGCGCGCGCACTTCGAGACGACCGGGCCGGAGATCTGGGAGGGAACCCGCGGCCAGTTGACGCATTTCGTGGCGGGGCTCGGCACCACCGGGACCTTCGTCGGCGTTTCGCGATACCTCAAGTCGAAGTCGCCGGGCGTCGTCTGCGTTTCGATGCAGCCGGACGGTCCCGTCCACGGCCTGGATGGGATGAAGCACATGGCCTCCGCGATGGTCCCGGCCATCTACGACCCGACGCTCGCCGACGCCGGCCTCGAAGTCTCGACCGAGGATGCCTTCACGATGTGCCGGCGCCTGGCGCGCGAAGAGGGAATCCTCGTCGGCCCCTCCGCCGCGGCCAACGTCGTCGCCGCGCTGCGCGTCGCGCGGGAGAGGACCGACGGCCAGGCCGTCATCGTCACGATCCTCTGCGACGGGGGAGGCCGGTATCTTTCCGAGCCCTTCTGGAGCGAGTCGTGATCGAGCTCGACGCGAAGGCCGTCCACGCGATCCGCGAGCACGGCCGGGAAACGTACCCGGAGGAGTGCTGCGGAGCGCTCCTGGGGACCGCTGACAACGGAGCGGCCCGTGTGACGCGGGTCGAGCGAATCGAGAACTCCCGCAGCGTGGAGCGAGGGCGCCGGTACTCCATCGAGCCGCTCGAATATGCGCGGGTGGAGCGCGCCGCCGACGGCGAGGGGCTCGCGGTGCTCGGCTTCTACCACTCGCACCCCGACCACCCGGCCGTCCCGTCGCAATACGACCGGGAACATGGCCTTCCGTTTTTCCATTACATCGTCCTGGCGGTCGCCGCCGGTTCGCCCGGCGAGATCGCGTCTTTCGTTCTTTCCGAAGATCGAGGGGTCTTCGAGCGGGAAGAGGTCCTGCTCCCGGACCCCGGGGAGTGATTCCGATGCCCAAGATTCTCCTGCCCACGCCTCTTCGCCCCTACGCCAGGGGAGCCGCGAGCGTCGAAGTGGCCGGCGCCACGGTCGCCGACGCCCTGGAGAGCCTGCTCGCCCGCCACGAGGAGCTGCGCAAGCACCTCTACGACGAGAACGGGAAGCTGCGCTCCTTCGTCAACGTCTACAAGAACGACGAGGACGTGCGCTACTTGCAGAAGGGCGAAACCGCCGTCTCGGAAGGCGATTCCCTCTCGATCATCCCTTCGATTGCAGGCGGCTCGGCGGCGCCCTCGGCCGCGGCGGGCCCGCCTTCGCTCTCCAACGAGGAGATCCGCCGCTACTCCCGCCACCTGATCATGCCGGAGGTCGGCATGGAGGGGCAGAAGAAGCTGAAGGCCGCGCGCGTGCTCGCGATCGGGACCGGAGGGCTCGGCTCTCCGCTCGCTCTGTATCTCGCCGCAGCGGGAGTCGGCACGATTGGCCTCGTGGATTTCGACGTCGTGGACGATTCGAACCTGCAGCGGCAGATCCTGTTCGGCACCTCGGACGTTGGGCGGCCCAAGCTCGAAGCCGCCGCCGAACGGCTCTCCGGAGTCAACCCCCACGTGCGCCTCATGCCCTATGAGGAACGCCTCACCTCGGAGAACGCGCTCCGTATTTTTCGCGACTTCGACATCGTGGCCGACGGAACCGACAACTTCCCGACCCGATACCTCGTCAACGACGCGTGCGTGCTGACGGGCAAGCCCAACGTCTACGCCTCGATCTTCCGCTTCGAGGGGCAGGCCTCGGTGTTCTGGGCGGAGAAAGGCCCCTGCTACCGCTGCCTCTATCCCGAGCCGCCGCCTGCCGGGCTCGTCCCCTCCTGCGCGGAGGGCGGGGTCCTGGGGATCCTGCCGGGACTCCTCGGCGTCGTGCAGGCGACGGAGACGATCAAGCTCGTCCTGGGTTCGGGCGAGCCTCTGATCGGGCGGCTTCTCCTGGTGGACGCCCTCTCTATGCGCTTCCGCGAATTGAAGCTCCGCAAGAACCCCGACTGCGTAGTCTGCGGCCCCCATCCCACGATCACGAAGCTCGTGGACTACGAGGCCTTCTGCGGCGTGGAGCCCGAGGCGGCCGCGGCGCCAGGCGTTCCCGAAGTCAGCGTTGAGGACTTGAAGGCGATGCGGGACCGGCGGCAGGACTTCGTGCTCGTGGACGTCCGAGAGCCGCATGAAGTAGCCATCTGCGCTCTGCCCGGGTCCGTCAAGATTCCTCTCGGGACCCTGCCGGAGAACCTGAACCGCCTGTCCACCGCCGACGAGATCGTAGTCCATTGCAAGACCGGGGCGAGGAGCGCCCGGGCCGTCCAGCTGCTGCGGCAGGCCGGTTTCCGGAAAGTCCGCAACCTCGCCGGCGGCGTCAACCGCTGGGCCGAGGTCATCGATCCCTCGATGCCGCGCTACTGACCCTCGCGCCGCGAGCGACACGAGCTTCGTACTGAAGAAGGTATTAGGACGCCTGCTTTTCCCTCACGTCTCGTAGCCGGACTGGCAACCGGGCGCCAGTGTTATCGTACCCAGCATGTTCGCCCCCGCAATCACCGTTGAAGAGCTGAAGGAGAGGCGGGATCGCGGCGAGTCCTTCACACTCGTGGACGTGCGCGAGCCGCACGAATGGGCTATCAGCGACCTGCCCGGGTCCGTGAAGATCCCCCTCGCAACACTTCCGCAGCGAGTCGACGAGCTGCCGCGCAACGAGGAGATCGTCGTCTACTGCAGGACGGGCGGGCGCAGCGGCAACGCTGTCCAGTTCCTGCGACAGAGGGGCTACGACAAGGCTCTCAACCTGGCTGGCGGCATCAACCATTGGGCCGAAGTCATCGACCCATCCCTGCCGAAGTATTAGGAAAAGGTGATAGGTGTCACGTGGTAGGGAGGGTCCAGGCTTCGGCCCGTATCAACTGACACCCAACACCTAAGACCTGCTTTATGCGCCGCTTAGGGATCATCCTCCTCGTCGTCGGGCTCGCCGGCTTTCTCGTTGCCTCGAGCCAGCGCTCGAGCTACGAGAGTCTGGAGGGTCAGTTCAAGGCGGCTGTCTCGAAGGAGGAGCGCGCGAAGAAGGACCTCTGGGAGAACGCCCGATGGCTCCTGCTCGGAACCGGAATCATCGGCCTGGTCCTCATCATTCTCCCCGGCAAGAAGACCTGACTGGGAATCTGCTGGCGACTATCCGGCGACATTCCCGGTCGAGCCCGTGGGCTCTTCGAGAAGCCGGTCGATCTTCGCCGCCAGGATGAAGTCATTCTCGTGGAGGCCGCCGATCTTGGGGGTCCTGAGCACGAGGTCCACCTTGTTCCAGTGGATCGCGATGTCGGGATGATGCCCCTCTTCCTCGGCAACCTCGGCCACGCGGTTGACGAACTCGATCGCCTTCTTGAAGTCCTGGAACTCGAAGCGGCGCACCAGTCGCGTGCCGCGCTCCTCGAGCTTCCAGTCCGGCACGTTCGAGAGCAGGCGGCGCACCTCGCTTTCCTCGAGCGGAGGGATGCCGCCCCTGCAGGGCACGCAATGCTTCTCTGACAGGCCTTCCGCCGACATGCGGAGATCTTATCGCCGGGCTGGCCCGGTTTGACCGGCGGCGACTCATCCCGGATAATGCGCGGTCCGCGAACGACTGGGAGGTCGTTCAATGGTAGGACAACTGGCTCTGGACCAGTGAATCGGGGTTCGAGTCCCTGCCTCCCAGCCAAACGTCGCTACGCCCGCTCCGCTTCGATTTCGCCCTGCGGGCTCATCAGCTCCGGGGCTTCGCTCCCGCGGCGCGCGCCTCCTCCCCTCTGGGAGACTTCGCGCGCCGCGACTAGATTAAGAATCGTGACTAAGGGGTGCTGCTCGCTCTCTTATCC